>CAZLAR010000067.1:0-1741 GCA_964557735.1 uncultured Candidatus Saccharibacteria bacterium | reverse complement strand
AAGAAACTATGCCAGCGGCTGCTAGCATAAGAATATCGACTGGAATGGAAATTAAGTTAAAGAGTAATTCGCTTCGCTTCATGAATAACTGATAAATACACAAATATAATGCTATTATAGCATTTTTCGATGTATTTTCCTAATAGATTGAAGGGTTACGAAGTGCCTAAAATTATGTTAAAATACTGATGATTTATGACAGAACCTAAATATAATTCATGCGTAATTTTTGGTGGCAATGGCTTTATAGGCAGCAACTTCGCTGCCTATCTTTTAGAACATAACATTGTTAAGCACATTGCGATTAGCGACCTGGTTACGATTACTCCGGACACTTGGCCAAAAATTTTGCAACAAAAATTTGCTGCAGGTGATGTAACCTTTTCTAAAATTGATGTGCGCTTGCCAATTGCCACTCAAGACGAAGCAAACAAACTGCCGAGCAATCCAGATTTAGTTGTAAACTTAGCGGCCGTGCACAAAGAACCTGGCCACAAAGCCGAAGAGTATTTTATGACCAATATTCCCGGTGCAGAAAATATTTGCGACTGGGCTGAGCAAGTTAACTGTGACCGAATTATTTTTACTAGCTCTATTGCTACTTATGGCGGCGACACTTCTACAAAGGACGAATCTTCTTTGACTATGCCGTTAACTCCCTACGGCGTTTCTAAATTGACTGCAGAGAAAATTCACTTGGGGTGGCAAAAAGCTAAGACTGGGCGCAAGTTGATGATCGTTCGCCCAGGCGTAATTTTTGGTGCTGGTGAACGAGGCAACGTGACTCGCATGGTTAAAGCCGTGCTTGGGCATTACTTTTTCTTTAGCGGAAACAAGGCTGTGCGCAAAGCTGGTGGTTACGTAAAAGAACTTTGTCGCTCGATGGCGTTCATGCTGAACTGGCAAGAGGAAAATAATGCAGGAGTGACATTGTTCAACTTTACAATGGACCCCGCGCCTTCGGTTGGTGAATATGCTGTAGGTATTTCTGAAGTCGTTGGTGTGAACCGCGCTACTCCGAATGTACCGTATCGTTTACTCTTGCTTGGGTCTTACCTAGTACACGGTGTGAATTCCCTACTAGGTCGCAAGCAGTCCATTAGTCCTGTAACTGTGCGAAAGGTTTTAAAATACAACAACATCACACCAAAAGTTTTACAAGATTTAGGTTACGAATATGAATATGATCTTAAGTCAGGTCTAGCTGACTGGTTAAAAGAGCGCCCGCAGGATTGGTAAAATGGCTTTATGTTAGCCCGATATTGACTCTATATTGACAATAGGCCCTAAATGTGGTAATATTTTGGGGTTCCAAGCAAATCGAATGATCGCCCTACGAGATTGCGCAAGCAGTCACTATGGGGAGGAAAGTCCGAACACTTAGTTGATGGCCTCTATAGAGCTATTAACACTGGTAGCGGGTAACACCCGTCAAAGGTAACTTTAGAGATGCGAACAGAGACGCTGAAGCAGAAATGCAACAGTGCCACGCAGAGCGCAAGTTCTGCAGGGTAAATCGTTATGGTGACATAGCGGGTGAAACGGCAAAATTCTTACTTGAGTGCAATGTCAAATTAGGTAGACAGCAACGAGGTTGTTGGCAACAGCAATCCCAGATAGATGATCATTTAGAAACAGAATTCGGCTTACGAGTTTGCTTGGAATATAAAAAAACCGCTAACTGCGGTTTTTTTATTACATGTAAAAACCACCGGCTTTAGCCGGTGTGTACGTTTGAAGG
>CAZLAR010000066.1:0-1877 GCA_964557735.1 uncultured Candidatus Saccharibacteria bacterium | reverse complement strand
CGAAGCCGGACATATTATTAGTGGCATTCAATAGACTGACTTCTGAGCAGTGGATTGCTGAAAATATGCCGAAGTTAGAAATTTCATTCGCCATTGGTCTCGGCGGTACTTTTGACTATATAGCTGGTGTTAAAGTTGCACCGCCTAGGTTTGTGCGAGCTATTGGTTTAGAGTGGTTCTATCGTTTAATCACTCAGCCAACACGTGTGAAAAGGATTTTTGAAGCGACGTGGGGGTTGATCTTAAGTTTAGTACGGTTTAAATTGTCCTTGCTGAACTAGCTAAAATTCAGTTAAACTAAGGTAATATCCCATTTATGACAGATTCCAACACTCAATCAAATAAACAAATTCGCACTCGTTTTGCTCCAAGCCCTACTGGGTTTGTGCATATTGGTAGTGTCCGTACGGCGTTATTTAATTTTTTGTATTCACGCCACTTTAATGGTACGACTATTCTTCGCGTAGAAGATACCGATCAAACTCGTCTCGTAGAAGGCGCGGTGGAAAATATGCTTTCAGTCATGCAGACTCTTGGTATTGAATTTGATGAAGGCCCACATTTAACAGAAGCAGGAAAATTAGAGGAACGTGGTGACTTTGGGCCGTATACTCAATCGGCTCGCCTGCCAATTTATCAAGAGCACATTAAAACTCTACTCGACAGCAAGCATGCGTACTATTGTTTTTGTAGTTCTGAAAGATTGGATGAACTTCGTAAAGAACAGATGGCACTTAAGCAACCGGCGATGTATGATCGTCACTGTCGTAATTTAAGTGATACAGAGCTCGCGACTAAGCAAGATGAATTTAAAGTTGCTGGGAAAAATCCTGTGGTGCGTTTTGCGATTCCGTTGGAAGGGGAGACTGTGATTACTGACTTAGTGTTTGGAGAGATGAAGTATCAGAATGCTGTATTAGATGATCAAGTTTTGATAAAATCAGATGGGTTTCCAACTTACCACTTCGCTGTGGTAGTAGATGACCACTTAATGCAAATTAGCCATGTAATTCGGGGTGAAGAGTGGATTCCCTCAACTCCAAAACATGTCTTAATCTACAAGGCTTTTGGGTGGGAGCCGACACAGTTTGCTCACATGCCGTTAATTTTAAACTCGGACAAGTCGAAGCTTTCTAAACGTCAGGGCGACGTCGCTGCAGAAGATTTTTTGAACAAAGGTTACTTACCGGAAGCTCTTGTTAATTTTGTGGCATTCTTAGGTTGGAATCCAAAGACTGAACAAGAAATTTTTTCTATGGACTCCCTCATAGAAAACTTTGATCTATCGAAAGTAAATAAGTCGGGTGCAGTGTTAGATATTGCTAAGTTAGACTGGATGAACAGTGAATACATCAAAGCTAAATCAAATGAAGAACTCGTAGCCCTTTGTAAAACCTATTGGTTAGAGGCGCAGGGGACTGACTTTAGTAAATTCACTGATGAGTATCTAACCGCAGTACTTGCATTAGAAAAAGAACGGGTAAAAAAACTTTCAGATATTCCAGAGCTAACAAAATATTTTTTTAAAGAAGCACCGACTTTGGAAGCAGAAAAATTGGTTTGGAAAAAGAGCACTCCAGAAGAGACGAAGCATAATTTACTTTTACTTCAAGATCTATTTCGGATTACTGACGATGAAACAATGTTGTCAGCAGAAAAATTAGAAGAAACAATTAAAGCTTTCATTGCCGAACATGAGTTAGACAACGGCTCCGTTCTTTGGCCGCTACGTTATGCTATGACAGGAGAAGACAAAAGCCCTGGTCCGTTCGAAGTCACAGCAACAATTTTCCTTGGTCTAGGCCGAGAAAACGTGATGAACCGTCTCCAGCAAGCCATTTCGATTTTATAGCCTAAATGTGCTATAATATTGTTAA
>CAZLAR010000065.1:0-1910 GCA_964557735.1 uncultured Candidatus Saccharibacteria bacterium | reverse complement strand
TAAGAAAGAATCATAAAATTATTCTCAAGCTGTGTCAATGTGGAATTGTGGAAACACAGTGGACAATTTTTCCTGAAGAAAAAGTAAAGTTCTATTTAAATTTTTGCTATAAAGCAAATCGTTCAAAATGAATTTGAGATTTAGGTACGCCGAGTTCTTTCATGGAGGCGCGTAGGGCGGTCATCATTGGTGGTGGGCCGCACAAAAATATGTCACGGTCGGCAATATCGGGCACTAAGCGAGCGAGGGTCGTTTTATCTAAACGCCCAAACTCTGCGCCAGCAACTACTTCGTCAGCGAAAATATTGATGATCTTGAAATTATTTTGCTTTGAAAGATTTAACAGCTCATTGCCTAAAACATTTTCTTTGCGGGTCTTGTTGCTATTTATTAAAACTTTATCTGGATGGCGTTCACTCAAAGATTCTAATATAGAGCGAATCGGGGTAATACCAATTCCACCAGCAATGAATAGTAACTTTTCTTTCGAAATCAATTTTTCGGTATAGATACCGTGAGGGCCATCAATTAATACTTGTGTGCCGACTTGCAACTTAGTTAGTTCATTGGTGTAGTCGCCAAGCTTTTTCGCGGTAATGCGCAACTCTTTATGCTCGGATGTTTTTGTTATTGGTGCCCAAGACAAAGAGAACGGATGAGCCTGAGTCCAAAAACCTTTTTGTAAAAAACGGAAGATCATAAATTGACCAGCATCAATTTTAAACTGATCCAAATTGCGCCCGGAAATATATATCGAGGTAGCTACACCTAAATCTTCAACCCGGCTAATGGTAAATTGATGTTGCCAAAATCGTAAGCTAGGTCTAGCAAAGCGAAACCAGAGCACATTCAAAGCAGTAAATCCATAAATAGCCAACCAAAAAGCTGGCCATAACAAGGATGCAGAATTTTCTGTCATCTCATGAATGTGTAAGAAAATTAGCGTAATCGCTAAATAGTTAAACACATGGACGTAGTACCACCATTCGTATTTGAGTTTGCGCCGCACTATAGAGAGTGACCAAATGATAGTGCCCAGTAAGATAACAAAACCAATTGAAGCGAATAAAATATCGCCATAACCGCTAGTCACAAAACCAATGTATTGAGCAACAAAACTGGTTTGATTGACTATAGAGTAAGAGGTGATTGTTAAAAACGGATGAGCGACAATAAGTCCTAAAATTATCAACCCATTAACACGATGCAAACGAGAAAGTTTGTCTAGTCCGAATACTGACTCCACCCACTTTACGCGACCTATCAGAATTAATTGCAACGGGAGCAGGATTGCAGCCAATAAAGCGAACAAACGGTTGATTCCTAGAACGGCGTCATTTAGTTGTCCGGTCGAAAATGAATAATGTGAATCACGCCACCATGACGAGACAATATAAGTTAGGACAACTACTAGAACAAGGTATAATAAAGTTTTTTGAATATAAGTCTTCATGACTTAATCGTATCATGATATACTGAACTTATGAAACAATTTATCAAAAATAATGCGCTTTACGGCGCTTTTGCAGTGGCCTTAATGGCCATGCTGGGAAGTCTATACTTTAGCGAAATCGCTAATTTCCCACCATGTGTATTGTGTTGGTATCAAAGGATTGGACTTTACCCATTAGTAATAATCATTGGGTTTGCAATTTATCGAAAGAGTAAAGAAATTCTCTTGCCCGCTTTTGTCCTAACCGGAATTGCTTGGTTGATAGGGGTGTATCATAATCTGTTGTATTATGAAATTCTACCAGAAGCTGCTGCTCCATGTTTGGCTGGTGTGTCTTGTACTACCAAGTTCATTGAGTGGTTTGGGTTTGTGACCATTCCTTTACTAGCTTTGGTGGGATCGACTTTAATTTTAATTGGATTAATTATTCATTGGAGAACAAAAAATGACTAAAGAA
>CAZLAR010000064.1:0-1925 GCA_964557735.1 uncultured Candidatus Saccharibacteria bacterium | reverse complement strand
CCGGCCTGCCGGCAAATACAAAACCACCAGACCTAAGTCTGGTGGTCGATTATTTGTTGAGTATTTTAATTATAAATAAAAGCAGTCTTTAAAATTAGACTGCTTTTGAGTAACTGCTAGTACCTACCTCGAGTTAATCCAGTTGGCTGGCATCGTGGAATACCACATTAATGTCATACTGGCTAGCCGCTAGTTCAAATTCACCGCGATGGGCAGCACCGATTACAATGACCGCATCTTTGTAGAGTTTGTACTTTTCCATCTTGGCTCCCAGCCGAGCCAATCCGTAATAACTACGAAATCTGACAATTGCCCAAAACAATTCATACTCCCCCTGGCGCAAGAACTCAATATCCTGTTTACCAATTACATCTGGCTCCATTCCAATTGCAATGCAATCTGGATTCTTGCTGGCATACTGTGCGCTGGCGTATCGATGCCAGCTCTTCAATATTTCCCCCCAATCATCTGAAGTCAGTTCATCTGTAAACAAACCTTCAATAACTAACAATTTTGGTTGTAAATCTACCAAAATGGTTGCGACCTTTGCCTGAAAGGCATCGACTTGCAGGATTTCATCAATAGTCATTGGATTGATTGGATCGTCGTGAACTTGCAAAACCACGTGAACAGTTTTACCACGAAGTTTGCCAATGTTGTCCTGAATATATCTCTGCTTTTTGGGAAGATACGTCTGCCAGTCTCCGTTTGGCCCGTTATCAGCAGTCCCAGCCTTTAGTCGCATAATACTTGCGACGTTGGACAAGTCAGTTCTAGCATTAGCTTTATTTGGTGGTGGACCAATTAACCAATGCAACCCAGCATAAAACAAAACGCCTAAGAGAATAAACCCGAAGTTGTATTTTGGTTTCATTTTAACAGTCCCCCTTTTTCTTTTTTATACCACGTTTAGCTAAAACAAAAAAGCCCTTGAGGGCTTTTTTAGTTGCGTAACTTAACTGCGTCTTTAAACGCTTCGCCGGCTTTAAACTTTGGAGTATTTAATTCTGGAATTTGGATTTTCTGTGTCGGATTGCGAGGATTAACTCCAATGCGTGGGGCACGGTGAGAAACGCTGAATTGACCAAAACCACTAATATTTACTTTGTCGCCACTGCGCAAAGTTTCATACACTAAATTAATAAATGTATTTAACATGCGCTCAGCTTCTGTATATGTAACGGACATTCTAGCCGCTAGTTGTTCTATTAAATCGGATTTATTTAAGCTCATAATCTTAGAATTGCTTAATGTTACATCGTTACAGAATTATAGCATAGATACGAAAATATATAAACAAAAAAGGTTAATTTTGAGCATAGCTATGCTACTTAAACAAAATGTTACCAATGCCATTAATTACAAAGGCGATGCCAATTTCAATAAATTTCCAAATCTTTTTTATTGCAATCATATGTCTATTATAGCACGCTGCTAGCACTCATAAACACGCAGGTTCACTAGGCGCAACTAGCCTATTCCACGCCTGCAGCAAAGACCAATTTGTACAAGGCAAATACCCCAGCTGCCACTGCCGCAGCTCCCATAGCAACAATCTTCCCTACAGAATCTTTTGGCTTGATAGTCGAGTCCTGAGGTGGATTCTCGGCTGCGGCAGCCTGATCTTTCTCTATACCTGTATCGGCTTTATTTACGGCGGTAGCCGGTTGTTTACTTTCGGCCGCCCCAGAGGTCTTTTTAGCGGCAGATAGAGTCTTCGCTTTTGTCGCAGGTGCTTTTGTATTAGATTTTTTAGAAGTAGTTGCCTTTGCAACTTTCGCCACTACTTTTTTATCACTCTCAGGAATTTGCAGTATATTAGCTTTGCCCTCTGTTGGTAAAGTAGTCCAGAAAAAGCCGTCTTCGAATCTGGCAAAGGAAGCGCCATCTTTTGCTGCAGGATACGTTACTGTACTAAGCACCGA
>CAZLAR010000063.1:0-2052 GCA_964557735.1 uncultured Candidatus Saccharibacteria bacterium | reverse complement strand
TCTGGAACAGCAAAGATGAGCCAGGTGCTCACAAGAAATTGCTTGGCATTGAACATATCGACAAGATGATTAACATCGACCAGTCACCGATTGGTCGTACTCCGCGTTCTAACCCTGCAACTTACACTGGCATCTTTACCTACATTCGTGACTTGTTTGCCGACACACGCGAAGCTAAGATGAAAGGCTATAAAGCAGGCCGCTTTAGCTTTAACGTTAAGGGCGGTCGTTGTGAGAAGTGTCAGGGTGACGGTGTGATCAAAGTGGAAATGAATTTCTTGCCAGACGTATACATTACTTGTGAAGAGTGTAATGGCAAGCGATACAACCGCGAAGCGTTGGAAATTCACTACAACGGCAAAACTATTTCTGATGTCTTAGAAATGACAGTTGATGAAGCGAAAATGTTTTACGCGAACGTGCCGCCAGTAAAACGTAAACTCGACACGCTTTCCGAAGTCGGTTTGGGTTATATGCATCTTGGTCAAAACGCTACTACACTTTCTGGTGGGGAAGCGCAACGTATCAAACTTGCCACAGAACTTTCTCGTGCCTCAACAGGCCGTACTCTATATATTCTAGACGAGCCAACCACTGGCCTTCACTTTGCAGATGTTAAACGCTTGATCTACGTGCTTAACCAGCTAGTAGAAAAAGGTAACACCGTAGTAGTAATTGAACATAACTTAGACATGATTAAAACTGCTGACTGGATCATTGACCTTGGCCCTGAAGGTGGGGACAAAGGCGGGCAGTTAATCGCAGCTGGTACTCCAGAAGAAGTGGTAAAGATTAAAGCAAGTTACACCGGACAGTATTTGAAGAAGATATTGTAAAAATTTACAAATAAAAAATCGCCCATCAAGGCGATTTTTTATTTTAACCAAACGTAAATGTAAACGCCTGGAAGTTGTCATCAGGAACTTCAATTTCCATAGTATGTTGACCACCAGAAAGTGAGTTATATAGTTCGTACAAGTCTGAGTTGCTCACAACAACGCCTTTAATTAATTTGCCGTCTACGTAAACTTTAATAGTAGTAGGCTTGTTGCTTTGCGCCACCATAAATACTTTGGCCGCGTTAAAGTTCAACTTAATGCGTCCAAAACCTTTAGTATGAACAGCTGCTTCTTGGTTGAACTGCCAATGTCCTTCCAGTGCAAATTGATTCGCTTTTAATTTTGCGGGGAAAGTAAATATTTGTGCGCCATTGTTCGGCTTTTCTGTACCACCAAAATTGGCTAGTCGGCTTAATCCAAAATAGATCTCTGGTGTTTTGGCTTGATTTTGTACAGGCGCTTCGGGGAGCACAAATTCTCCTTCTAAACCAAGTAGTGTGCGAATCGCTTTTTCGGTCACATCATATTTACCTTCTCCATAATGGGTGTAAACAATGTTGCCGTCTTTATCAATTAAATAGATTGCTGGCCAAAACTGATTCTTATAAGCAGTCCAAGTTTTGTAAGAGTTGTCCAAGGCCACAGGGTAAGTAATAGCATACTTTTTAATTGCTGACTCAACATTCAGCGACACTTTTTCAAAATTAAATTCTGGAGTGTGCACGCCAATTACAGCAAGCCCTTGATCTTTGTAAGTCTCCTGCCATTTAGCAAAATAGGGGACGGTGCGAATAGAGTTGATGTCGGAGTAAGTCCAAAAATTAATTAGTACTACCTTGCCTTTCAATTGGTCTTTAGTAACTGGATCGCTATTTAGCCATTTTTCAATTCCTGCGAATTCTGGCGCAGGGCCGTAGTTTTTAAACAGGTTTTTAGGGTCAGTTTCAACTTCAGGATTATCTTCGGTGTCTGTGGATCCGTCTGACCTAGTTTGTGTCGTTGGTGTGGATTGAGAGTTTTTATAATAGTACAAAAAATAAGCCCCTGCTCCAGCGGCTATTAAGGTGATTATAAAGATGTATGGTAAAAACTTTTTCAATTTCTTTTCAAGCTTTGAATATTATTTTAAGTCAGCTGGACCTTCTAAAATTACGCCGCCCTGCATCGCACCCTCGCCTTGAAGGTTGTTGGATTTCGGTTTTTCTTCAGTTGG
>CAZLAR010000062.1:0-2190 GCA_964557735.1 uncultured Candidatus Saccharibacteria bacterium | reverse complement strand
CGCTCATTAAAGAGTACATGCCGCCGTATAACATCAAGCTTCGTGATGACAAAAACTACGCGTTTATTAAAATCGACTATTCTACCGAAATTCCTCAAATTACTTACGCGCGTAAAATCCTGCATGATGAAAATTCGGGCAAAAACAGAAGTACCGACCGTAAAACGCCCTCCGATAAATACTTCGGACCCTACTCCTCCACCGCAAAAATCCGTCAGACATTAGATTTCGTGCGCCGTGTCTTCCCTTATTGCGCCAGTAAAGAAATTGGCAAACGCCCTTGCTTCTATTATTACTTACATCGCTGTCCTGGCGTGTGTATTGGCGTCATCACTTTAGACGAATACGAAAAACAATTAGATCGCATTGGCTTGTTTTTGTCTGGGCGCAATCATGACATCACAAAGAATCTTCGGAAAGAAATGACCAGCGCAGCCAAATGGAAGCATTTTGAAACAGCCGCGCGCCTCCGCGACCAATTGCGTGCGTTAGAAGTTTTAGAAGAACGCCAAGCCATGCTATTTGCTCAAAAAGTCTCTTGGGATTTTGTATCCGTATACGTAGATGCAATTTCCGCATGTGTAAACGTCTTCAAAGTCCGCGAAGGCAAGTTAATAGACAAAGAAGATTTTGTGTATGATAACATCTTGCACATAAGTGAAGACTCGCGCGAACAAGAAATTCTACAAACATTCATGGAAATGTATTATACTACTGCGACTAACTTACCAAAAGAAATTTATGCTCAAACTGCGCTTCCGAATGAGCCGCTCATAAAAACTTTGTTGGCTTCGCGCACTACTGAACAAAAAATAAAGCGCAAAATCCCGCTTTCTATAACAACTCGTGGCCAAAAACTAAACTTAATTAAACTCGGTCGCACCAACGCTGAGGAATATTTGCGCAAATGGCAACGCAGCCAAGCCAGCAACATCCAGGCTAATCAAGAAACTTTAGAAAAACTGAAAGAACTACTTAAGCTTCCAACTACACCACGCCGCATCGAGGGTTACGATATTAGTAACACCCAAGGCACGAATCCTGTCGGCAGCATGGTCGTTATTAAAGATGGTCAAGCCGCCAAATCTGAGTACAGAAAATTCAAAATCACTTCCAAACAAACTCCGGACGACTTTATGATGATGCGCGAAATGCTCAGTCGCCGCATCGCCCGCATGAAAAACCCAAATATTAAAGACCAATGGCCGATCCCCGACTTGCTAGTTATTGACGGCGGTAAAGGTCAGCTGGGCGTGGTAGTGGAAGTACTCGAAGAAGCTGGTTTAGAAATTCCAGTCGTCGGCTTGGCTAAGCGGATTGAAGAAATTTTCTTGCCGCATAACACAACACCCATTGTGCTCGACCACAGCAATCCAGTTCTGCAAATGTTACAGCGTCTGCGCGACGAAGCTCACCGTTTTGGCATTACTTTCCATCGCCAACTGCGCAGCAAGCAAGCAGTTAAGTCCGCGCTCGACACCATTCCCGGCATTGGTCCGAAAACTAAAAAACTCCTCAAACAAAAAATCGGCGCTGTTGATAAAATCAAACAAACACCGATTGAAGATTTAGTTGCGCTTGTTGGGCAAGCAAAAGCTACAATCATCAAAGCCCATTTGAGTTAATTGACTGGTTCTTTATTTATATCTTATAATTTGTATAAGATCTTGCGGTTTTTAGATCTTGTAGAGATTTGCGATAGGAGGATCAATTTTGTGCAACAGATAATTTCATTTATGTGTTTGGTATTCGTTTTTTCAATCTCATTGGCAACAGCGAACACCGCGGTCGCTCAACAAGCCAGCGAAGCTACATTCACCTCGATGGTGATCTCGCCAACTCCGCATCTCGGACAGAATACTAAACTCTCAAGCTTGCTGCCCGAGTTACTACCGATCATTTCGAACCAGGAAAAGGTCGCCCATACAAAGTTCCTACCCCCATCTCTGAAAAGTGGAATTTCCGCAACGCGGATTTCTCTACCAATTATCGGCTGGGGTAATATTAACTGCTACGGTGGCACTGGAGCCAGATTCGCTAGGGGTTGAGACGATTATTTTTTGTCCAAACCCGCAACAAACGGCGATGAAGAACTCTTTGTTCTTCTCGCCTTTTTTTTTATTCCCTAACTTCAACAACCTTGACACAACCCCTGCAAATTACTACAATAAATAAGCTTTTTAAACTATC
>CAZLAR010000061.1:0-2219 GCA_964557735.1 uncultured Candidatus Saccharibacteria bacterium | reverse complement strand
GGTTTGGCGACTTGTTTGGCAAGGAACAAAGCGGTTTTATGTTTAGGTTTCCAAAATTCATTACTGTTAAGGCACTCACCACCGGCCGCGATGTCGCCGCAGAAATCCATCAAATTGATCCAAATCTTGATAAATCCAAACCTCTAAAAGAGTCGGCGCTTCAATATCTCGAAGAAATCCACGAAGAATAAGGCGAATATGTTCACAAAAACGCTTTCAGTTGACAGTGAAGGTGTTTTTGTGGTATAAAGATTAGGTGTGAAAAATAAGATGCTATTTATCCTCATTCTCACACTCATTTTGCAAAATGAAAATACAATTGAATAGGAGATCCCATGAAAAGGAACAATGAAGTGCCAACTCTCGAAAATGTTCAAGTAGCTGCCAGGTGGATGCAGGAAGAGCTTATCCTCCAAGGAATCAAAGATCCCAAGGTTGTCGGATTCCAGGACAACCCAGAGAAAGATCCAAATCGGTTCGTCCCGTTCATTATTACGATGAAACATGATGACGGATCTTATAACGGTCTAGTTTTTTCACCGGAAATAAGCTCGACCAGGCCTGAAGACGGCCTCGGGAACCATCCGGAAGTTTATCGGGTATCACCCGATAGGCTGACGGAAAACCCGTCGCAACACGTTGTTTCGTAACATCTCGCCTGAACCAAGTAAAGGCTTACCGTTCTCCCCGAACGATAAGCCTTTTAATTTTATCCAAATATTTTGTCTAATAACTTTCCAAGCGTCTTTACTTAACTTTAATATCCTTTAAGGTTTTTGTATTTGTAGAGTTAACAAGTTTTTCAAAACCGAGTTTCTTTGCTTCCTTGGAGCGTTTCTCTAGTTGAGAAACTTTTCGTACTTCACCGAGTAGGCCGACTTCGCCAAAAGCGATTGTACCTGCTGGAATAGCTTTGCCGTAATACGAAGAAAGAATGGCCATCACGACTGGCAAATCAGCTGCGCGTTCTTGTACTTTGTAGCCACCAGCCACGTTCACATACACATCTTGGTTAGACAAATTAACTTGTAAAGTTTTTTGGATAATCGCCAATAGCAACTGCAAACGATTAACGTCGAAACCAGATGCTACGCGACGTGGATAACTTAACGTAGTAGTGTTAGTCAACGCCTGAATCTCGATTAACAGCACTTTGTTCCCTTCAACAGTTGCGGTCACACAACTTCCTGGTAACGGTTTGTCGCGATGTTCCAAAAACATTGCCGACGGATTTGGCACTTCCACCAAACCAGATTCATTCATTTCAAAAATTCCCACTTCGCCAACACTACCAAACCGATTTTTACTACTGCGAAGTAATCGCAAACTGCCAAAACGATCGCCTTCAAGGTACAAGACCACATCTACCATATGTTCAATGGTCTTCGGTCCAGCAAGCATGCCTTCTTTAGTAACGTGTCCTATTAAAATAATGGCCACGTTATTTTCTTTAGCCAAACGCATTAACGCATTGGTAGTGTACGAAAGTTGTGATACTCCACCTACCACGCCATTAACTGACTGAGAATTTAAAGTTTGAATAGAATCAATAATTACTAAGTTAGGTTTGGCGTTAGCGATGGTTGCAATAACTACGTCTAGATCGGTTTCAGTCATCACAGCGATGTCTGCTCCAGCAGCTAAACGACTACCACGCATCTTAATTTGCTGAGCTGACTCCTCGCCAGAAACATACAACACGCTTTTACCACCAGCTTCTTTTCCGGCGCCAATATTGCTGGCTAATTGTAAGGCCAAAGTAGACTTTCCTATCCCTGGATCCCCACCCAAAAGAACTAAACTGCCCTGTACTAGGCCACCACCCAAAACATTGTCGAATTCCCCAATCCCTGTTAAAAAGCGGCTCTGAGAGTGCTCTACTACGTCCGAAAGTTGCTGAATTTGACCAGAAATGCCTGCACTAGACCCAAAAGACGAAGCGCCTGACTTTCCACCACCAGTAGTCTTAACTAACTGCTCAGCAAGCGTATTCCACTCGCCACACTGAGGACAACGCCCCTGCCATTTAAGCATAGTATTGCCACAATTAGTACAAACAAATTGTTTCTTTAATCCTGCCATAGGTTTGATATATCACATTAATCTTAACATAAGCATGTTACCACAGGCCAGTTCAAGATGACATAAAGTTTTCTTAAAGTTTTAATGACCTCCTCCCCGGGAACCGCTTCGCTAATCCCGGGGTTTCCAACTCGTCA
>CAZLAR010000060.1:0-2256 GCA_964557735.1 uncultured Candidatus Saccharibacteria bacterium | reverse complement strand
AAAATACAAAACGTAACTGGTCCACATTTCAATCGCTATCTAGTTGTTAAAGCAAGCGCTTTGCAAATAATTCAAAATTTTAAAACACCCGAAAGGGTGTTTTTTATAGTTTAATTTATTTTAGTTTTGGTTTTTCTTGACCGTAGTTTTATCTAGCCTCAGGCATACTGAATTCTTGGCCTCAATAGGGGCTAAGATATTTTAAAAAAGTCAGAGGAGGATAGAATAATGCAAAAGAAAAATGTTCAACTGTTAGGCCTTAAAAAGTTGGTACTAACTGGCGTGTTAAGTGTGGTTGGGTTTGCGGGGTTGGCGCTGTTCGCCGCCGCGTTGTTGTTCTCAACAGCACAAGAGGCACACGCCTTCACACTTGAACCTACCGGCATGGCCAAGCCACTGTCGGGACTGCGCGATTACAACGGCACGTATGAAGGTAGTGTGAGCACGGGCTCAATAGGCTACTCGGGTGGTACGTTGTATCGCGACAATCAAGATAACGGCGCGGCTTCGGGGTGCGTTGGTGAGGGTTGCGGCAAGCATCCGGGAGTAGACATCCCTGTGAAGTTAGGAACAAGTGTCTATTCAACAATGTGGGGGCAAGTCGTCATTAGTCGGTGCGACCCGGCATGGGGAGGACTCATTGTATTGAAGAGTCAAAACCCTTGGAACCCAGGGGAATATGTCTACATTACGTATGCTCATTTGAGCGCGCGAGTGTATTCTAACAATGCCCCGGTAGAGGTGGGGCATTATGTGAGTACGGGTGTATTTATTGGTCGGACCGGTGGCGACCCTTCAGTAAAATGTAGTGGCAATTCTACTGGCGCGCATTTGCACTTTCAAATTGATCGTGATGATGGCAATCCAGAACCATATTACCCGTCGCAGTCCCAACTAAACCAGCGCGACGATAACTTCCAAGTCAGCGGTCGGACCTATAACCCGATTCCATTTCTGACTGGTGGCTACCGATGGACGTTTGCCAGTAGCGGCACGTCGGCCAACAACCGAGAGTTGTGGGATTTGTTTAACTTCCAATCTTTCGGTATTGGTAGCGGCGCGCTTTGGGTAGATGCCGGGCCTGACCCCTATATTCGGCGAGGTGGTAATACCAATTGCGGGCGTAGTCGGCCCTGCAGTAGTAGCATTGCGGCCGAGGCTAACACTTATCGTCAAGTCTATCTAGATCTGTACAACCACTGTAGTACTGGGGTAGGTAAGATTTACTTTACCACTAACACTAGTACTAATTGGTCGGAAGATAAGACTGTGCCGTACTTAACAAGCTACGGGGCTCAGCGTACTCATGTGTGGATGCCGAGTAACTCGCGGTGGAGTGGGATAATTACTGGCCTCCGTGTAGACCCTGCGGAAAACTGTTCTGCCTTTGCTTACGACCCCACATTCTATGGCGAGATCACCATAGAAAGATAAAGGCCAAACAATAAATTTTTTCTTAGTTTGGATCTGCTTGTGTAGGTGAGTGTTTCTAAAAACATTCGCCTCTTTTTTCTTTATTAAATTTCATCTATAATACCCCTAATGAAACAAGTACATGCGCACGAAGTAGAATCAGACGCTGATATTAAAGCAATTATGCATGTTGATCCAGCACATCATACTACTATGGCAGTTGAGCATATTGGTCACATATTAATTTTTAGTGTTGGGCTTGTCGCCGTAATGGGCTTGCTCATTCATAACTACTTACAGACTCGTAAACAGAAAGTAAAGAAAGAATAATTATGTCAGAAATATATTTGTATACCTTCGGTAGCGTATTCGTAGTTAGCGCAATTTCGCTAATAGGGGTTATCGCTTTAGGTTTCAACGAACGCTTTTTACGATCCATTTTAACTTATCTAGTGAGTTTATCAGCTGGTGCATTATTAGGTGATGTGTTTTTGCATTTGCTACCAGAAATGTCTGATGTTGGTTTTGGTGTGCGAGAAGGGATTTATTTCTTAGGGGGGATAGTATTATTTTTCGTTCTCGAAAGATTCATCTTGTGGCATCATTCTCATGGTACTCACAATGAAGACATCCACTCTTCAGTCTATCTAACAATGATAGGTGATAGCCTCCATAATTTTATTGATGGTTTAATTATTGCTGCTAGCTTTTTAGTAAGCGTACCGCTTGGTATTGCCGCTACCATTGCTGTGATTTTTCATGAGATTCCTCAAGAGGTGGGACAGTTCGCAGTTTTGATTCATGGTGGATGGAGCAAAGCTAAAGCAACACTGTATAATTTTC
>CAZLAR010000059.1:0-2294 GCA_964557735.1 uncultured Candidatus Saccharibacteria bacterium | reverse complement strand
GCATGGAAACTGATGGTACTATTTCTGGACAAGAAGCAATTGATATTGCTTCTCACATTCTAGTGGATCACTTCTCTCAGTTGTTTAACAACGAAGGCGCAGCTCGTATGGAAATGATGGCTACACCGTTGATCGAAGAATCTGCAACGGAAGAAAGTGGCGCAGAAGTAATTGAACCAACCTTTGAACCAGCTCAAGCTGAAGGTACTAGCTTAGACGAGTTGAACTTGTCTAACCGGGCTAAGAACGCTTTAACCAAAGCGGGGATTAGCTCAGTCGAAGCCTTGCAAGGTTTAACTAATGACGAAATTACTAACACTGCTGGCTTAGGTGATAAGACTATCGCGGAAATTCTAGAAGTACTAGGCCGTAATCAGACTAACTAAAGTTATAACTAAGGAACATAATTAATTAATCGCATGAGACATTTAAACAAGAAAAAATTCGGGAAGGGAACAGACCATCGTAGAAAGCTACTCCGGACTTTGGCGTCTTCGGCGATTCTTTATGAACGCATTGAAACTTCATACTCTAACGCTCGTGCAGTGAAGCCTTACATTGAACGGATTATTACTCGCGCTAAAGTAGATTCTTTGCACAACCGTCGTCAGATTTTGTCGAAGCTAACAAAGAATGCTGCCGCTAAAGCGTTGGAAGTTTACGGACCAAAGTACGCAGCTCGTAACGGTGGATATGTTCGTCTAATTAAATTAAATGATCCTAAAGCCGGTGCTTCAAAAGCGGTATTGGAATTTGTGGAATAATTTGAATATATGTTAAAGAATCAGAAAATTACATTACCGAAGACCGTTAAGCGCGTATGGTATGAAATTGATGCCTCTGGCAACTCAATGGGCCGAGTAGCAACTAAAATTGCTAATCTTCTTCGTGGTAAGCACAAGCGTGACTTTACCCCACACATGGATATGGGCGATTTTGTTGTGGTGACTAACATCGACAAGATGAAGTTCACTGGTCGCAAGATTGAACAGAAGAAGTATTATCATCACTCAGGCTTCCTAGGCGGTTTGAAGACGAAGACTTTGAAAGATGAAATTGTGCGCAGCCCAGAAACTGTTTTAAAGAAAGCAGTGTTCTCTATGATCGATGATATTAAATTCCGTAAGACTATTTTGTCTCGCATGAAAGTAGTTAAGGGAACCGCTCATACCTTTAAGATTGATAAGAAAGAGAAAGTGAACTAATATGTCAGAAACTACCAAAAAACCTGTTGCTAAAAAGACCGTAGCGAAAAAGCCGGCTATTGCTAAGAAGCCAGCTGCGCATGCTACTAAATCTGCCGCTGAAAAGCCAGAGAAGAAAGCGGTTGCTCATGCAACTCCAGTTGCAGAAGCGACTGTGGCTGTAAATGAAGCTGGTGCAGTAGAAGCAACTACATTTACAAAGCCAACCCTACCAAAGGGTCGTTACGTTTACGCGACTGGTCGTCGTAAGACTGCCGTAGCCAATGTGCGTCTTTTTGCTGGCTCTGAAGATAGCCAAGTCAACAAGAAATCCCTTAAAGACTATTTCCACACTACAAACATGCAAGATACTGCAGTGCGACCATTGGCTCTAACTGGACTACTTGGCGACTTTTATTTCTTAGCGAGCGTTAATGGTGGTGGTACTAATGCTCAAACTGAAGCAATCCGTCATGGTATTGCCCAAGCTCTCGCTTCGATGAACGAGGATATGAGAATTGTTTTGAAGAAAAACGGCTTCCTTACTCGTGACGATAGAAAGAAAGAACGTAAGAAACCAGGTTTGCGCGGTGCGCGCCGTGCTCCACAGTGGGCGAAACGTTAATTTATATTTAAAATCCCTGGCCGAGAAATGGTCAGGGATTTTTACATGTTTTATAGAAAACTTTGATATCTAGATGCTAAAAAATCAGATTGACAAATTACTGCAACAATGCCATATTAACCCTAGATCAAGTCATTTTTTAATATATTCCTCATAAAAGGGAATATAATTTTATCAAGCAAATTAACTAAATATACGCTCATGAATAAAAGCGAACTATCGCCGGCACAAGCCCGGTATCGTATGCGTTTTAGCACGCATGCTGTCCCTGATTCCGCAAAGAAGTCTGTATCTAAACTTAACCGAATGTGGTTAGGCCGAGCTATGGCTTTTGTCGCGGTTTTTTCAATGGTACTATCAAGCTTTAATGCCCCAAGTGTAGCCATCGCTTCACAGGATAAAGATGTAACAGTTTGCCATTATGACAACGGCACTTGGACTAACTTGCAAATTAAACAAAGCCAAGTTGGAGTTCACGCGAATCA
>CAZLAR010000058.1:0-2306 GCA_964557735.1 uncultured Candidatus Saccharibacteria bacterium | reverse complement strand
TTAAAGGATAGCGTCCTTAGCAGCTTTAGCAACTGTAAATTTGATAACAGTCTTAGCAGCGATTTGGATAGTTTCACCAGTAGCCGGGTTACGACCTTGGCGAGCATCACGATGCTTCTTCTTTAGCTTACCTAGACCAGGAATAGTGAATTCACCACTCTTCTTAGTTTCTTTGTAAGCCAATGCAACGATTGCATCAAGCATTTCTACTACTTCTTTTTTTGTCTTGCCGGTAGATTCCGCCAAGGCTACTAGAGTCTCTGACTTAGTCATGTTTGTATCCTTAAATCCTTCGCCCGAAATTTGTAAGGCTAAGATTTGTTTAATTATATTTCTCTAAGTTATTCCTAGGGAAAAATTGATTACGACTTCATGATATACAAAATCCCCTGTAAAATCAAGGTTTTTTTTAATCTTGTCAACAGTTTATTAGGGAAAATTGATGAAATTAATTTTCATAAATTAAAAATGGCTTAGATAAGCCATTTTATTAAATCTATTCGTTTAGTTTAGCAACCACAATCCACCGTTTTAGCGCTGTACCAATTGGGTAAGAGGTCTGCAAAGTCATAATTTTTTCTTTGTATTCTCTTTGGTCTAAAAGATGCACATCGTCACTCTTAGCCACAAAGCTGTCCATGACTTCATATCGAAACACTTGTCCATCTTTATTAGACACAACCACCTCCGCCCCTTTTTCGATGTTTGGGAGCAAAGCAAACACTGTTTTGTAATCCCCACCCTTGAACGCAAGGTCCGAAGAGTGAGCAAACAAATAAGGGTTACCAAGCTGCCCTACTTCCGCAGTACCAGGATAATGCACCACGCCAGTCTTTAAGGCTTCTTGAAAGGAAGCTTCATTGCTTTCTTTAGACTCAACAATCGGCGCGCTAATCCCTAAGCTTGGAATGCTAATTTGATTCGGCTCACCCTTTTCTTCAGATTGTGGGTTAACATTCTGTTCTTGACTTACGGTTGGTTTAAAAAACAGAAACTTTAGCTGTTTAAAAAAGTACCCTCTATTTAGAAAGATAAAAATCAAAATCGCCACCGCCAATGCCGAAGCAATTCCAATAACGATTTTTAACTTATTTTGCTTAATAAAATTCATAAAAACTCGATGAAAATAAAACTACCCTTGCGGGTAGTTTTATAATATCATTTTGCTTTAAGTAAGCAAAGTTCGGGTTTAGATTTTAGTTCTTCTTCACGGCTAAGCTACGGAAGTAGTACATCGGTGCAGCCAATAAAGCGATCATCAAGAGGGTAGCTGTTGGATTACTACCAGTGACTGGTAAAGTTGCCCCTAGCACCAATGGCACAGATGGAGTTGTGGTAGTATCACCCAAAACCTGACCTGGATCATCGTTAGTGGTAGAACTGTCATCGCGCTTTGACCCGCTACGTGTGCCGCCGCCACTACGAGGCTGCTCAACGTTACCAAAGTTTAAGTTATACGCGTTATATATAACAGCGGCTTTGGCTGTCTTAAACAAATAGCTTAGAGCCTGGTCGATGTAAGAATCTGAGCTACTAAGAATATCTGCTCCAATACAAACCTCATCATATTCATACTCTTCAGCTTCTGTTGGTTCAGTTTCATTCCAACCACCTTGCAGTTCTTCACGAACTGTATAACAGCCTCTAGGTAGGCCTGAGATAGTATAGTATCCATCTGAATCAGAGTAGTCAAAAGCTTCTTCGCCATCGAATTCATTATTACCGTCCCCTTCTCCAACTGGCAAATCCACATAGACTCTCCAACCTTCAAGGCCTTGTTCACCTTCATCTAGCTGACCATTTTCTGGATTATTGTCGTTATATACTCTTCCATTAATGGAGTAAGTTGGAATTGGTGGATTGTAAGTATTGGTAATGGTGCAGGTCGTAGTTGGGCCGGCTTCCACGATAATTCCTAGGTCATTGTCATTACAAGTATTCTCTGTTTGAGTCCATCCAGTTGGAAGTTCACCCTCTGAAACAGTATAGAAGCCTGGTGTTAAATTTTCTACAACATGACTGCCAGAGCCTTCAGATGTTGCAATTTCGAAGGATGAGATGCCTTCACTGCCAGTGAAGTTGAAAGTACCATCACCACCAATAGTTACTTTATTCACAGTTAATGAGCCAGTTGGAACCTCTTGCTGCGCAGAAACAACTGCCATTCCTGAGAATGCAAGAGTTAGTCCAGCCAACGTAGAAATACCTCTAATAAGCATTTTGGATATTTTCATTGTATTTTCTTTAAAATTAATTATTTACAGTATACACAATTTTTAATTAATGGCCAAATTAGGCCAAGTAAT
>CAZLAR010000057.1:0-2393 GCA_964557735.1 uncultured Candidatus Saccharibacteria bacterium | reverse complement strand
TTATAAAAC
The DNA here is from genome assembly GCA_964557735.1 of uncultured Candidatus Saccharibacteria bacterium. Lineage (GTDB taxonomy): Bacteria > Patescibacteriota > Doudnabacteria > UBA920 > UBA920 > UBA920. The sequence goes on along the minus strand of CAZLAR010000057.1, from coordinate 2,384 downwards.
ACATTTAGGGCTATACTTGAGGTATGAACTTAGACGAAGCCCAAACTTTTGTAGAGATGAATAGCAAGCTGTTGGATGATACTAACAAGTACTCTCGGTGTATTGATGGTCGTTACGAAAACACTGGTGACTTGGCTATGATCGCCAAGCCTGGTGGAGACGTGGGTGATGTGATGACGTTATTCAGCGCCCTGAACGGTTTAAAAATATCTGTACCAAATGAGACAGTCTTGAATTTAGTAGTACAAGCAGTGGGTGGGGCGCAGTATTTTAATTTTGATACTGACGACCAAACTGAACCAACTGATTTTGCCGCTGGTTGTGATCATTTTGCTCAGGCTCGCATTAACCCCGACGCTTATGGATTGACTGAAGAACAAATCAGCTTTATTTCGACTCAACTCTCTGGGTTTGTTCAACAAGGAGCTCATCAAGAAGAACTACATGGAAATCATGTTGAGCAAGCAGTTATTGTTGTCGATTCAGAAACTCATGGTGTTAGTCCGTTGTTGCACCTCGGCAATAATGTGCTCTCTGCATTCGTTTATCAAAAAACTTTACACACAGAGCAATTAGATGCATTAGCGAACAAACTCCAAGAGGCCTTAGCTATTGATGGTCAAGCGATTGAGCAAGATGCCTTACGAACAGCAATTTACGATTCATCGGCTAAGCAATTGGCTCTCACTTTAAAATTCTTAGCAAAAAATTTACCAGTTTTTACAGCATTAATTGACTCGCAAGGGGAAGTCAGTATCGCTTCTTAATTCATAGAAATAATAAAATTAAAAACAGGCCTTAGCCTGTTTTTTTAGTGAGTGATTATTAAACTTTGAAGTCAGAGAAATATTGATTGTTGCCTAATAAGTAATAGATTCTGCCGTTATCGATGAAGACTAACCCATTGCCATAGTCTGTAGCTGTAAATGACAGAGCAGGCAGACCAGCGAAAGTTGCACTTCGAACGCTGCTTACACTGGAGCTATTTTTTAACTGATTTTGCAGGTCAGCAATGGATTCATTTTCTGCTTTAGACGTTGAAACAATATACAGTAGTTTTCTGGTTTGGGAAGTAAAAATAATTTTTTCAGTATTTGACTCGTCTACATTGGAGCCAGCTGGAAGGATTGCAGTAAACAGTAAGTTGGGGTTTTCGTAAGTTATTGGTTCATTCGGGTCTATGCCGGTAGCTGGTGCTAACATCATGTCGGTTTGACTAGACGACGCAGTAGAATCACCGGCGACAGTTCCTGCTTTATCAGTTGAAGCAGTTGTGGTAGATGCATTAGTAGTGGAGTCAGAAGGGGTGGTGGTCGCTGGAAGAGGAGACCCGATTGACGGTTCATAGACCTGAGCTACTTCTGGTCCATCTTTGTTAGTGTCCTCATCTTTTTTATTGTTGGTAAGAGCATAAATTGCTAGCGCTATTAAGACTATAAGGATAATGCCGATAATAATTCGCCCAGCCCAAGTGAGACCTTGCCAAATTCGGCTAAAAAATCCTTTAATTTTTCCCCAAATATTTCGCATATGTTTACCTATTAGTTGCTCAAATATTATGAATATAATAGATAAGTATAGAGCGGTTTTAGTGTTCGGTCAAGGTTTAACTGCAATCTTGTATCCTCGGCCGGAAACGGTATGAATAAGCTTTCTCTTGTTTGGAAATTCAATTTTTCGACGCAAATTTAAAATATGAGTTTCCAAAGTGTTGGAAAATAGGTCTGCATGGATATCCCAAACGTGTTCGATTAGAGCAGTGCGGGCAATGACTCTATCAGGGTTTCGTAATAAGTATTCTAGTAACCCAAATTCTTTTCTGGTTAATACGACTTCGTTGTTACCACGAATAACTTTACAACGGTTTACATCTAAAGTGAGGTCGTCTAGTGATAAAACATCATTGATAATTTCTTTTGGTCTTCGCAGAATGGCACGTACTCGAGCAGTTAGTTCTGTCATAGTACATTCTTTATCGGCACAATCGTCGGCACCTGCGTTTAACATCGAAACCTTACTAGGGACTGTAGCTTGATCCGATACAACAATTATTGGCATCGTTTTACCTCGTGAACGTATGTATGAACAGATGGCTTTGGCGTTAGTACCAGCGGTGTCATCTATTAATACTAAGTCGTAATCAGTGGTACGTGCCCAAAAAGTCCCTTGTTCTTTTTCCAAGGCATGATCCACGCTGAATCCAGCTGTGTGAAAACCGTTTAATAGTTCAGAAGCTGCAGCTGCATCGTTTGAGATGATTAACATTCTCATGTGGGTTACTCCGTGTCAACCTCAAACCTTGATGACACTCACAAATATAAATTTGGTTTAAGAAAGAATCATAAAATTATTCTCAAGCTGTGTCAATGTGGAATTGTGGAAAC
>CAZLAR010000056.1:0-2417 GCA_964557735.1 uncultured Candidatus Saccharibacteria bacterium | reverse complement strand
TTGAGCAAATTGCTTTAATTTTATCTGATATTGGGATTGTAGTAATTGCCTCCACAATATTACCCTCAATTCTGATAACATTTAATTTACGCGCTGCTATACTGGGATTAATATCTTCAATGATATTATTTGTCTTAAGTATTAAATTTTTAAAAATATGAGCCCTATTGAATACATTTACATTACAATCATTATACTATCATTATTGCTTTATTTCATAGTCTTAAAACCAGCAATGAAGAACAGGAATAAATAATATGGAAGATAAAACCGCCTACTCGGCGGTTTTATGTTCTTCAGCTTCTAATCCCATCTCTTTGTACAGAGTTCCTAACACTCCGTTCACAAACTTACCGCTGGACTCCCCGCCAAAGCGCTTGCCCATTTCCACGGCTTCGTTAATAGCTACTTTCGGCGGGATCTTTTTTGAAAATTGTAATTCGTAAATTCCTAAGCGCAAGACGTTACGGTCTATCACAGTAATTTGGGCAATTGGCCATTCCGGCGCGGTCTTCACAATAATTTCATCAAGAGCAGTCATGTTTTCGATAACGCCGTTAACTAGCTCCACTGCAAACTCACCGTCATCTGCTCCAGGAGCAAATTCGGCAATAGCACGAGTGGTAATTTCGGAAATATCACCTTGCTGGTTATTAAAGTCCCATTCAAATAATGCTTGAAGAGCAACAGTACGCAAAAGATGTCGATTAGCCATGTAAGTCTATTAAAGCGTTTAAGTATTTATATCTTATCAAATAAATAGCAAACAAAAAACGCAGAGTGTTAAACCACTTTGCGTCCTTTGTAATAACCACAGTTTGGGCATGGCTTGTGAGGCATGCAAGCGCTACCACAATTCTGGCAAGTGGCCAAATTTAGCGGAGAAAGCGCATGATGGCTGCGACGTTGGTCGCGACCGCTGCGGGTTTTATGTTTTTTAGGAACTCCCATGTAATTGCTTTAAAGTAATAAAAGATGGCTATTCGTTTAGCCAATGTGATGATTATATATCAAATACGAGGTTTCGTCAATGGCTAGCTAATGCATTAGGAAAAGAAAAAACCGGTTGCCATACATAGAAAATGTACTGCAACCGGGGGTTTAGTGAGCTGAGCGTTATTGCCCAGTGATGGGTTTATCGCTCGACAGTTCGAGTGGGGTGGCCATAGGCTTCGCATTATATACGTTCTGCCAAACGTTAAACTTAACCGGAGCGAATAGCTCCAGGAGTAATTTTGGCGCAAGCGCAAAGTCAGCTTCAGACCAACTCGATTTGTACAAAACAATTGTCCCAATGGCTGTTGTCCGAGCAGAACCAGCTTTGCTACTAAAAACGGCTGTATCTGCCTTTAACGCTATTACGAAAGACTCGGCAATCTGTTGATCGCGCGGATTAACAAACATAGCAACTGGCTGGCCGTCTTTTCCCAGCGGAGTAGCCTTACCAAAATTGGTTACCATAGGCTGTGAGAAAGGAGCAAAAAACCAGAAATTGACAATCATTTGCTTTTCATCGACAGTGCCATAAATTTGCATTGACGGTGGCCCGACAACTGGCGGCAGTTTGGGCAACAGCGCTTTTTTGTTAATCACAATCTTCTTTACCGCTTTCCGCTTTTTTTTGTACCGTCCGTCCACCAACGACAGACCAACCTTCGTACCCATTCCACCGGCTGCCTGCGCAGATCCAGAAAGAACGAGACCAACAACTAACGCAAAAATCGAAAATCTAACTATGTTTTTCATCTTGTCCTCCTGGATTATATGAAATTTTTATAAAGCCTCAGCTTTACCGTAATTATACGCTCTGCTGGCGATTTAGCAACATCTTGCTGATGTGGTAAATAAAAAACCACCTAAATTTAGCTGGGTTTTTAAGTGCCCCCAATCCGAGTAACCGAAATCAGGAGCATGGGACTTTTGCTAATGCGGCTTGGGCCGTTTAGCCTAAAGTAATTAAAGAGTACATAGACGCACTCTATTTACGAGCACGACAACTCATGATATCATAATTCATGGGGTTTGTCAAGGTGGTCTAAGTTGCCCATCAGGAGAAATCTTACTAAAATCTGCCCATTTCCCAGGAGGATCTAATGATACAATTGCGGGATTTTCTGATAGTTTGCAACGACTCGAAGAAGCTCCAGCTGATTCAGAATCTGCTGACTTTGCAGGTGACAGAACTGTTCGAGAAACAACTTCAAACTCGTTCGAAAGGGAGCGAACAAATGCCATCTAGGCCAAGGAGTTTTGCATTCTCCCCACATTATTACAGCCCAAACATCGCCCAGCAAATGTGGGATCACGGAACTAGTAATCGAAATTTTACAGGAGCTATATTTTGCGACCTGTTTGATGGTTACAAGTTGAGAGATACCGATCAAATACCTAATCTTTGCGAAGAGTTTTCACTTCGT
>CAZLAR010000055.1:0-2583 GCA_964557735.1 uncultured Candidatus Saccharibacteria bacterium | reverse complement strand
TGTTACCGATGACCTCGAAAAAATGTTTGAGGTTGATAAGGAAACGAAATAAAAACGGGTTAACTTTTTTTAGATTTAGCGATAATAAATTTTGTGATCTCCAACAGAGTGGAATCGGACTATGTCATTTTCAATAAATTCAAAAATTACTCTATATTTATAATCAATTGAAAAGGCCCAAAGACCATTAAGTCTACCTTTCAGTTTGTGAGTTCTCAATTGTAAAGCAAATGGATTTGATCGAAAAAGCAACTCGCGTTTTTCAGTCACTAATTTTATTGTTTTTGATAAGTCTTTATATTGTTTTTGGAATCGAGGAGAATATTGGATTTGCATGCGGTATTACCGCAAGTCTTTGAGTGATCTTAATACCTTACCCTTGCCTTCTTTAAACTCTTTGCGACTTTGTTCCACATCGCGAAGAATTTTTGCCTCTTGCCAAGTACGGATTACGTCACGCAAAAACTCGCTCTTAGTTGCGTACCCGCCCGCCTTCACCTGATATTCAATTTCATCTTTCAACTTTTGAGGCATTGAAATATTTAATATTGCTCTCATATGTTTCTAGGTTAATTATTGATATTGTAACACAATGTATTACAGAGTCAAGGGGGTTGCGGATAGATGAATCATACCAACACCCCGATAAAGTCTATATAAAGTTTTTCTAAAGTTTCGGTCAAGATTAAATAAAAAAGGTGAGCAGTATTTGCACACCTTTTCAAGAAAAATTTGAAGTATTTAGAACAGTAAGTTTAAGGGATTTAGGCTATCCCAGATCTTCCAATTCTGAATCTTATCAAAAAAATTATAGACTTTTTTCATAACCTACCTCCGTTTAGAAAGCAAGTATACCAGCAAATTACGCTCAAATCAACCCACTAAAAAAGAGCCTTCATTAGGCTCTTTTGTGTCATATGTTTCAAATTACCAATCCAGCGTCCCACCGGTCTGATACTCAGTCACCCGAGTTTCAAAGAAATTCTTTTCTTTGTTCAAGTCCACTGCTTCGGACATCCATGGGAATGGGTTTGCAACATTAAATTGAGTTGGCAAGCCAATACTGGCCAGACGACGGTCAGCGATATGCTCGATATACTGCTTAAACCCTTCAGCATTCATTCCAAAAATTCCTTTCGGGAAAACCGTTTGAGCAAAGGTGTATTCAAGAACAGTCGCTTCCTTTACCAAACCAACAATTTTATCTTGAAACTCTTGAGTCCAAATTTCTGGCTGTTCTTCCTTAATAGTATTGATTAACCAAATACCGAAGTTTAAGTGCATAGACTCATCACGCATGATGTATTGAATTTGTTCCGCACTACCAACCATTTTTTTCTGGCGTTGGAAACCAAACATCACCGCAAACGCGCTATAGAAGAAAATTCCTTCCATAATTAAGGAAAAGACTACGATGTTCTCTACAAACTTTTGGTCGGCTTCCAAGGTCCCTGTTTTGAAGTCTGGGTTAAAAATACCTTCGTTGAAAGTTAAAACAAATGAAGCTTTGTTATAAATAGAGTCAATTTCACGGTACATGTTAAAGATCTTACCTTCATCCATGGCTAAACTCTCGACAATGTACTGGTAGGCATGGGTATGAATAGCCTCTTCGTATGCCTGACGAAGCAAATACATCCGTACCTCTGGCGATGTTACATGCTTGTAAGCAGCCATGACAATGTTGTTCGCAGCTATAGAGTCGGCAGTAGTAAAAAATCCTAAAACTGTTTCCAAAGCTTGGCGTTCTTCTGGAGTAAGTACATTATTAGACTTCCACTGTTCAATGTCCAACTGCATACTAATTTCTGTAGGTAACCAATGGTTAGCGTTAGCAGCTAAGTATGTATCCCAAGCATACTTATGTTTCATTGGGTACAGCTGAATGACGTCGGCATCTTTTCCATTAATCACGCGGCGGTCGTTGATATTTACTTTTTCATGGGTTTTCTGAATTGGCATATATACTTTCTTAATTTAATTTGGATTATTGGCAAGCTTCACATTCAGGATCATCTAGCCGGCATAATTTAAATGTGCTTTGATCTACCGCAACAGCACCGCCGGCCATACCCAACATTCCAGACATCGACGCAGGCTCTACCTTATAAGTAACAGATTCGGTTTCCTCAATTAAAACTGTTTCTTCAATGGCCGCTAAAACAGGGGCTGGGGCTGGTTGTGCAGTTGGTACTGGATTTTGAATTGGTTGAGTTTCAATATTACCGAAAGAATCGCCAGTATCATGGGCAGCTTTTTGATCGCTACGTAAGTGAGTCTTGCCAAACTCAGCCGTATCTACCGTAGATTTTTCTACTTGAGAAGCTGCCAAAGAACGTAAGTAGTAAGTAGTCTTTACACCCATATCCCACGCGTAAATGTAAATGTCATTAATATCTTTACCATTCTTGCCACCATAAAATACGTTCAACGATTGCGATTGGTCAATCCACTTACCACGGTAGGCTGCGGCTTTAATTAACCATTTAGGGTCAACTTCGAAGACCTCTTTGTATTTATCCTTTAAGGCTTGAGGGATGCCAGCAATTTCACCAATGCGACCATCGTTATACTTTAATTGAG
>CAZLAR010000054.1:0-2668 GCA_964557735.1 uncultured Candidatus Saccharibacteria bacterium | reverse complement strand
CTTGTGATGGTAAGCGTTTAAAGCCAGAAGTCTTGGCTGTCACTGTAGATGGGCGTGGCATTGTAGACATCTCTCAGCTTTCTATTGAAGATGCATCTGAATTTTTTGGCCAGTTGCCAAAGAAGTTGAATGCTAAAGAGATGGCAATTGCTAATTTGATTCTAAAAGAAATTAGCGCGCGTATTTCGTTCTTGCTCAACGTAGGTCTTTCTTACTTGTCTCTCGACCGCGGTGCCGATACTCTTTCCGGTGGGGAAGCGCAGCGTATTCGTTTGGCCACTCAAATTGGTTCAGGCTTAACTGGCGTACTATATATTTTGGATGAGCCATCTATCGGGCTACATCAACGTGACAACACTCGTTTGTTAGAGACTTTAAAAGAACTTCGCGATCTGGGAAACACGGTAATTGTAGTTGAACATGATGAAGAGACTATTCGTGAGTCAGATTGGGTAGTAGACATTGGACCTGGTGCCGGCAAGCACGGTGGTGAGTTAGTGGCAGAAGGTACTCCAGATCAAGTTGAAAAGAATAAAGATTCTGTTACTGGAAAATTCCTTTCCGGTGTAGAACAAATCGAAATTCCAAAACGTCGCCGTGCTGGTAACGGTAAGAAGATCTCTGTAATGGGTGCTTCTGAGTTTAATTTGAAGAATGTGAACATGGATATTCCTCTTGGAAAGTTCGTCGCTTTAACAGGCGTGTCTGGTAGCGGTAAGTCGACAATTCTAAATGACATTGTCGCTAAAGCTCTTTCTAAATATTTCTGGAACAGCAAAGATGAGCCAGGTGCTCACAAGAAATTGCTTGGCATTGAACACATCGACAAGATGATCAATATAGACCAGTCGCCGATTGGTCGTACCCCGCGTTCCAACCCTGCAACTTATACCGGCATTTTTACCTACATTCGCGACTTGTTTGCCGACACACGCGAAGCAAAAATGAAAGGCTACAAAGCCGGTCGCTTTAGCTTTAACGTTAAGGGTGGACGTTGTGAGAAGTGTCAGGGTGATGGTGTAATTAAGGTAGAGATGAATTTCTTGCCAGACGTGTACATCACTTGTGAAGAGTGTAACGGCAAGCGATACAATCGCGAAGCTTTAGAAATTCACTATAACGGAAAAACTATTTCCGATGTTCTAGAAATGACTGTTGATGAAGCAAAGATGTTTTATGCTAACGTGCCTCCTGTAAAGCGCAAGCTAGATACTCTTTCTGAAGTTGGTTTGGGATACATGCATCTTGGTCAAAACGCTACTACTTTGAGTGGTGGAGAAGCGCAGCGCATTAAACTTGCTACTGAACTTTCTCGCGCCTCGACAGGTCGTACTCTATATATTCTAGACGAGCCAACCACTGGCCTTCACTTTGCAGATGTTAAACGCTTGATCTACGTGCTTAACCAGCTAGTAGAAAAAGGTAACACCGTAGTAGTAATTGAACATAACTTAGACATGATTAAAACTGCTGACTGGATCATTGACCTTGGCCCTGAAGGTGGGGACAAAGGCGGGCAGTTAATCGCAGCTGGTACTCCAGAAGAAGTGGTAAAGATTAAAGCAAGTTACACCGGACAGTATTTGAAGAAGATATTGTAAAAATTTACAAATAAAAAATCGCCCATCAAGGCGATTTTTTATTTTAACCAAACGTAAATGTAAACGCCTGGAAGTTGTCATCAGGAACTTCAATTTCCATAGTATGTTGACCACCAGAAAGTGAGTTATATAGTTCGTACAAGTCTGAGTTGCTGACAACCACACCTTTAATTAATTTACCGTCAACGTAAATCTTAATAGTAGTGGGTTTGTTGCTTTGCGCCACCATAAATACTTTAGCCGCGTTAAAGTTCAACTTAATGCGCCCAAATCCTTTAGTATGCACCGCTGCTTCCTGATTAAAATGCCAGTTGCCTTCCAATGCAAACTGATTGGCTTTTAACTTCGCAGGGAAAGTAAAAATTTGCGCGCCATTGTTCGGCTTTTCTGTCCCACCAAAATTGGCTAGCCGGCTTAATCCAAAATAGATTTCTGGTGTTTTAGCCTGGTTTTGCACAGGTGCTTCGGGGAGTACAAATTCTCCTTCCATTCCTAGCAAAGTGCGAATCGCTTTTTCGGTCACATCATATTTACCTTCTCCATAATGGGTGTAAGCAATGTTGCCATCTCTATCAATTAAATAGACTGCTGGCCAGAACTGATTCTTATACGCTGTCCAAGTTTTGTAAGAGTTATCCAAGGCCACTGGGTAAGTAATAGCATATTTTTTAATCGCTGACTCAACATTCAGCGACACTTTTTCAAAATTAAACTCAGGAGTGTGCACGCCAATAACAGCAAGCCCTTGGTCTTTGTAAGTCTTCTGCCACTTAGTGAGATAGGGGACGGTGCGAATTGAATTAATGTCCGAATAAGTCCAAAAATTAATTAGTACTACCTTGCTTTTCAATTGGTCTTTAGTAACTGGATCGCTATTTAACCATTTTTCAATTCCAGCGAACTCAGGTGCCTGGCCGTAGTTTTTAAATAAGTTTTTTGGGTCAGACTCAACTTTAGGATTATCTTCGGTGTCTGTGGATCCGTCTGTCGTGGTCTGTGCCGTTGGTGTGGATTGAGAGTTATTATAATAGTACAAAAAATAAGCCCCTGCTCCAGCGGCTATTAAC
>CAZLAR010000053.1:0-2681 GCA_964557735.1 uncultured Candidatus Saccharibacteria bacterium | reverse complement strand
CTTAGGCACGCCGCCAGCGTTCATCCTGAGCCAGGATCAAACTCTTCAAATAAATTCATCACACACCGTGTGGATGAAAGTTTTTTAAGTATGACTGTAGATGCTTCTTAAAGAAGCAGTGCTTCAGTTATGAACTTGGCGATAGTTGATTTATTTTAAAACGTTCACTCTATCAATACGTTTGTCTGCTTGTAAACAGACGGAGTCATTGAACTCTAAAAAATTGACGTAATTGGTTTTTTGTCTAAGGTTCGTATTTCTACTATCTCAGACGACACACTAATTGTTTGCTTTACTTTCGTAAAGCCTCATTTTAGTTTGTACACATTTCAATCACTATGCAGTTGTTAAAGTACTGCTACCGAAAGATAAATTTGGGATATAAAAAACTCGTACGCCTTTTATTCTCCAGACGTAGAGTGCCGATTCTCTGGGAACTCCGTTCTTCGCTCTAATAATAGAGGAATGTTCGGACCAGACCTTGAGTAATCACCTGTGGGTTACACTCGAGTAGAATTGCTTGTGTTTATTGCCGTTGTGAATCTCCGATGTACTAGCTGTCTAGTACTCAAGAATAATAATAGTTTACAGGGTACTTGTCAAGGGATTTTTGGGGATTTTTGAAAGAAAAAGCTGGCTATTCATTATTTAAACTCTTCCACAAATACCGGCTCGCCAAAGTGCGGTATGGAGCCCATTTTTTAACGATTTTCTCGATTTGTTTTGTAGTTGGTGGTTGTTTAAATCTATATAGCTTTTGAATTGCATTGCGAAGGCCAAGGTCACCATGGGAAAAAATGTCCGGGCGAGCTAGGCTAAACATTAAAAACATTTCTCCGGTCCAACGGCCAATTCCTTTAACTTGCACTAAATGCTCTATTACTTCTTCATCTTCCATTTTATTAAGGCGATTCAACTGCACTTCTTTCTGATGCACTTTCTTCGCTAGATCTTTAATGTACTTTACCTTACTGCCAGAAAGACCTACTTTGCGTAGTTTGGCGTCCGACATCTTCAATATTTGCTCAGGATTAGGAAAACTACGCGCTGTTCTTATAACGCCGCTTTGAACGAACAAATCTAAAAACCGTGCAAAGATTGTATCAGAGGCTTTTACGGAAAGCTGCTGCGAAACAATAGACTCAACCAAAGACCGAAAGTGATTCTTGTTCGGCTTGCGATTGTGATCAATTTTTATTTGCGAAATGGCGGCGCCCAAGATTGGATCAATCGAGCTTAAGTATTTCGCCGGATTCTGTTTCATAAATTAACTCTTCGTTTAAAAGTTCGGCCGCTGTTCGTTTGGCAGACTTAGGTAGTGTCTTCAAAATAGCGGCCTTTAAATCCCGAGGCCCGCGCAAAGTTCTGCGCAAGGCTTTCTGCAACTCGTCCGCATCTATGTTAACCTGAGCGTGCTGCAAAAAATCCCAGAGCACTTTGGCATCATCAAATGCGCGATGACGGTTAGCACATTCAAACTTGTACCGCTCAATAATTTCTGTTAAGTTGTGTCGCTTGAATTCCGGGTACAACATCCTAGACAACCGCACCGTACACAACTGCGGCATACTAAACCCATACCCCAAACGACGAAACTCTTCTTGTAAAAAACCAAAATCAAATTGAGAATTGTGCGCCACAAAGATTGTATCTTCAAATTTTACAAGAACTTCGTCGGCGACTTGAGCAAACACTGGCGCATCAACTAAATCTTCATCGGTCAGGCCAGTGATTTTAGTAATGTACTCAGGCAAAGGCATCTCTGGGTTAACCAACGTCTGATACTCCTCCACAACCTCACCCTTTTCCACACGCAGTAATCCAATTTCTATAACACGATTAAAAAACGGGCTTCCGCCAGTTGTTTCAACATCAACAATTGTAAAATTTTTCTCACGCAACATATGCGAGTATTATAGCCTGTTGAATGAAAAGAAAAAAGCACTGATTTTCGCAGTGCTTTTTGACAGTAGTATTAATTTTTTATTGCACCACCCTCATGGGTACATTAGACCCTGTGGTAACAGATTGGTCTGCTTGATTGGCTGGAACAACTTTGGTAAAGTCTGCATCGATGTGCCAGGAATTGTAAACTTCTAATGATGAGTATGGGTGCTTAGTCCCAGAGCCGCTTATCCAGTAGATAGTACCGTTCACATTAATGTCGGTGTCTGGTAAATGAGCTTGAGAGCCATTTGAGATATCTGCGTTTCTAGGTAGAGCCTGGAGTTCTGGATTTGTAACTGTCAGTACCGAACTGAACTTATGTCCTTGGGCTAGAAAGACTTGGGCAGAGGTAAAGGCGTATCTCTTACCAAGAGAGACCAGATACACTGTTTGATCTTCAGCTGACTTTACTAATGCTCCACCGCAAGGAAGCAGTAACCCCCCACTTGATAAGGCATTGTCAGAGGCCTTAGCAGTTTGAGCATTACTGAAGTCAAACCCACAAGAGTAAAGAATCCCAGGGGAAGTAATCCCTTTTCTTTGACCTGATTGAATGAGGTAATAAGTACCACTAGAGTTCACTAATTTCATTCCTGTCGTTGTAGTAGTAGATGGGGTGGTGTTGCCTCCGCCTCCGCCACCAGATGAACCTCCTCCTCCACCACCTCCGCCTGTGGAAGGAGGGGTAGTGTTGTTAACGGTAACAGTTACTCCGGTACTGGTGGTACTATTCC
>CAZLAR010000052.1:0-2714 GCA_964557735.1 uncultured Candidatus Saccharibacteria bacterium | reverse complement strand
ATATGCTATAATTATCAATATTAAAGAAATTTATGGCTGATTATTCAAACTCATATAACCCTAAACGCTCGGCACTTTGGAACTACGGTGGTCCGAAATGGAAACTTTCTCGATCCAAAATTGAACTGTTCACAAATTGCGCGCGCTGTTTCTATATAGACAACAAGCTCGGCACCAAGCGGCCATCCATGCCGTCTTTTCTAATTAACACCGCAGTCGATACTCAGCTTAAAAATGAATTTGATGCATACCGCCGTGATGGCAAAGCGCATCCTTTCCAAGAAGAATTTAAAATTGATGCCATTCCTGCACCGCACGAAATGTTGAACACCTGGCGCGAAAACTTTGAAGGTGTAATTTATAAAGACGAAGCTACTGGCATGACTATCTCTGGTGCGATCGACGACCTCTGGATTAATCCAAAAACAGGGGAGTATATAGTAGTGGACTACAAAGCGACTGCCAAAGATGCGCCAAAAACAGAGTTAACCGTTGGTGGTTATGACGATGCGTATAGAAAGCAGATGGAAATCTATCAGTGGCTTTTGCGCAAAAATGGTTTGAAAGTTTCTGACACTGGCTACTTTGTGTATTGTACCGGTCGCGCCAACCAAGATACCTTCGACAAGAAAATCGAATTCGACGTTGTGGTTATTCCATACACCGGCAACGACAGCTGGGTTAGCGGCACTATTTTAGAAATCAAAAAATGTTTGGACTCATCAGAAATTCCCAAAGCGGGGGATGGATGCGAATACTGCATGTGGTTTAATGAGCGGATTAAATTGGAAACGGGGAGTACGATAAGCGCGAGTGTTCCGAAGTCTGCGCCTCAATCGGCCAGCCCTAAACCAGCAACCAGACAACCTAGAAAATCTCCAACTAAACCTGCCTCTCAACAAGCCTTGCTCTAAGCAGGGCTTTTTGTTATATTTTGCTTAGTTTGATGTCAAAGGAGGCATACAATGTTTAACTTAGAATATTTGAGTCAATTTGTTTGGTCAGCAGTATTTTTTTCTGTTGGTTTTTTACTCAGAAGATACGTAGTCGGCGAGGGAAAATATATTTCTTTCCCACTTACTGCGTTACTTGCACTGAGCTGTTTAGGTGGATTGGCTTTTTTTGCTGAACCATTACCTTATTATCAGAAGGATTGCTTGGAGTGCATTGAGCATCATGAATGGGTTCGAGTTAACACTTTGTTCCTTACTTATTTTTCTTTTTTACTTACAATCGGCAGCTTTGTGGGTTGGGTAGCACTAAAATGGAAAAATAGGAATAAGCTCTTTAATTTTACTTTAAAAGCTTAATCGTTTGGAGGCTAACATGCCGTGATGTTTTCTTGAACATTTCGGCTTTTTATTTCTCCATTGTTTAGAGTATACTTAATATATAGATCATTAATCTTCAAACTCATGAAAAAACTCCTCAGTTTGGCAGCTGCTGGACTAGCAATCGTGCTAATCGCAGCTCCAATCGCTGCGCACACAGTTGGCGCAGCAGAATTTATTGCCCCACAAGGCGATGCTCAAAACATCACTCTCTCAAAAGGGGAGACACATAAAAATGTCTACATTGCTGGTGGTTCGGTGTTCATCAATAGCGATACATCCGGTGACTTGTATGCAGCTGGTGGTACCGTCATAGTAGAAGGTGCAGTTGAGCAAGATCTAGTTGTTGCTGGCGGCACGGTTACTTTGAACGGCACCGTTGGAGGAGACGTGCGCGTTGCTGGTGGTAATATCATCATTAACGGTCCTGTTAGCGGTGACGTTTTAGTTGCTGGTGGTACTGTACACTTAACAGAAAAAGCATCTGTGCTGGGCGACCTTGCAGTAGGTACTGGAGATTTAATTGTCGACGCGTCAGTTACCGGAACAGTAAAAATTGGTGGGGGAGTAGTGACGTTAAACAGCAACATGCCGGGTGCGGTTAGCGTAATGTCTAGTGAAACTTTGACAATTGGTAGCAAAGCAGTTATCCCAAATTCAATAACCTACAAAGGCGTTTCGGAAGCAACTGTACAGGAAGGTGCTCAAATCGGTACGATCAATTTTGAAATGGTACAAAATCAAGGCAAGGGTCACGTTGGAGGTATGATCGCCACTCTATTTACTATCACATTCGTAATTAAAATCATTGCCCTAGTCCTAGCTGGACTACTTCTGATGAAATTGTTCCCACGCACCAGTCGCGAATCTGTTGAATACATGCAACGTGGTATGTGGGCTAACCTAGGTATTGGTTTCCTAGCGCTCATTGTTGGTCCAATCGCGTTTTTCATTTTGTTAATCTCGTTCTTCGGTATGTATATCGCGTTTCTACTGTTGTTCTCATGGCTGACGATGTTGCTTTTGTCTGCACTTGTAGCTTCTGTATTTGTTGGCGCATGGATTGTGAAAATGCTCACCAAGAAGGGGGAGATGAAATACGATTGGCAATCTTTGTTAATTGGCGTTGTTGCTTTAGCAATCGTAATGATAGTTCCAGTAGTCGGTGGTTTAATTTTCTTCATCCTAATGCTGATGGCTTTCGGCGGCATTATCCGTCAGTTCTATGGTCGCATTAAAAATGAGCAAAGCACAGACTTACCGCACAACGTAGTCGATAACACATCCGGCACTACGCCTCAAATAGTTTAGAATTAATTTAAAATATCTTTATGGGAATGTTTGATAAGATCAAAGACATTAATGAAATGCGCAAGCAAGCTA
>CAZLAR010000051.1:0-2718 GCA_964557735.1 uncultured Candidatus Saccharibacteria bacterium | reverse complement strand
TTCGCTCACACAATTTTGGTAAAATAGGTGTGAGCGGAGTGGTATAAAGACTCCAAAACACAACTTTTTTCCATTTCAGGAACTTTTGCATGGGCAGCCCTTAGGGCTGCCCATTGCATTTGGGGGGTGAATTCAATTTCCTTATTTCTTAAATACAGGTTCGAGCCAGAGATGATTTGAGCAGCGATAAATACATAATTGAAAAGCCGCTTATCCCACCCTCCCGACGCGCGGCTTTGACGTATATACTCCCTACGATAGTTTATATAAAAATTTATTTCAATAACTCTTCAATAGAAACATTCAATGCCTTAGCAATTTGAGCAGTAATATTTACTGAAGGATTTTTAATAACACCAGTCTCAATTTTAGTAAGAGTAGTGTAGGCCACTGCTGCTTTACGGGCCAAGTCATCCTGGGAGAGCTTGGCTTTTAAGCGAGCCTTTTTTATATTCTCTCCTAGAGTATTAATTTGCTTACTTTCCATATTATGATACCATGATAATATATACAACTTAAACCAACTTATGTTTAAATAATAGCATTTTTGGTCTGTCTTGAATATTAAGCAAAAAATATTATGACAAATTACTTTCTCTATTGTCGTAAATCCACTGATGTGGAAGATAAACAAGTATTATCCATTGAAGCCCAAGTTACTGAACTCAGGGCGTTAGCTAAAAGCGAAGGGTTAAATATTGTCGCTGAGTTTGTGGAAAAACAATCCGCTAAATCTTTAGGTCGACCAGTCTTTACTGAAATGATGAGTAGAATTGAAAAGGGACAAGCTCAAGGCCTTATCTGTTGGAAGCTGGATAGGCTCGCTCGTAATCCAGTAGATGGTGGACAGATACAATGGTTCTTGCAGCGCTGTATACTGCAGCACATTCAAACCAATGAACGAAGTTATTACCCAACAGATAACATCTTGCTTATGAGTGTTGAGTTTGGTATGGCCAATCAGTTTATTCTAGACTTAAGTTCTAATACCAAACGAGGTCTTAGAGAAAAAGTGAGACGAGGAGATTATCCTAGCCGTGCTCCAATTGGATATTTAAATGACAGCCGAACCAAGACTATAGTTGTTGACAAACGAAAGTCTAAGATTATTAAAGAAATGTTTGAGTTATACGCTCAAGGTAATTCTACGCTGGAGAGCATATCCCTATTTTTAAAAGACAAAGGAATTATTGCTAAAAGCAGCAATACTATTACCCGAGACCGAATTACATATATTTTATCTGACCCCTTTTATTACGGTTCGTTCCTATATACAGGAGAACTCCACCCAGGCAGGCACAAACCAATTATTACTAAACAATTATGGGATAAGGTTCAGGCAGTGTTGTATAAGCGTAGTCATCAGCGAGCTAATGCTACGAACAATCCCAAGTCACTCTGTGGCCTGTTTACTTGCGGTGAATGTGGCTGCGGTATTACAGCAGAAAGCAAAACTAAGCAGCAGAAGAATGGGAATGTACACAACTACATTTATTATCGCTGCACCAAGAAAAAAACACCCTGCTCTCAACCTTTTATTAGGCAAGAGGTATTAGATAGCAAGCTATCTAATATATTAAAAGAATTTACTATGCCTACAGCTTGGGCAGCGGATTTGAGCCTTCGAGCAGAACAAGACAGTAGAGAAGTAACTAAAACCACTACACTAGTTGTGAACGAGTTACAGTTGAAAATCGAAAACATTAATCGCAAACTACAAAGACTGAAAGACCTTTATCTTGACCAAGAAATGGAACAGGAAGAATACCATCAAGACAAAAACAGCCTGGTATCTGAAAAGCAATCTTTACAGGAACAAATCTCTCGTTTGAAACATAACCACACAGCTTGGCTCGAACCTTTCAAGGAGTGGCTTAAAACTGCACAAAACTTGGATGAAATAGCTATTTCATCCGATCTAGAATCAAAAAAACGCGCTGCTCAAATCATCTCTGGCTCGAACCTGTATTTAAGAAATAAGGAAATTGAATTCACCCCCCAAATGCAATGGGCAGCCCTAAGGGCTGCCCATGCAAAAGTTCCTGAAATGGAAAAAAGTTGTGTTTTGGAGCGGGTAGGGGGAATCGAACCCCCGTCATCAGTTTGGAAAACTGAGATAATAACCATTATACGATACCCGCATATTCAGCACTTGTGTAAGCGCTACCACATTATACTAGAAAAATCGCCACTCGGCGATTCTTAATTTAACGGCTGGTCGGGAACCCGGGACTCGAACCCGGAACCTCTCGGTCCCAAACCGAGTGCTCTAGCCAATTGAGCCAGTTCCCGTAACAGTTCAGACAAGTTCTAAACTAAATACTAGGGAAGTATAGCTATATTTTTGGCTTTAAGCAATAGTCCAGAAAATACCTCTGGGCTATTTGACTCCTCAGTCCAAATACCTTATAATCCAGGTAGAATAATATGACAGTTTCCACAAGAACCACATTATTATCCTCTAGACGCCGCGGCCGAAATGCTGTCAGGTAAGCCATACTTGCCAAAATTATTGGTTTTACTCAACAGTTCGGGCGGTTTTTTGTTTTTTTAGGGCTGAAAATTGTGTAACAACCCCTAAACAAAGGCGTCTGTGTGTTTGATCCCAAAAACCTCTGAATATCTGTATTTCCAGAACCAGCGACGAGACAAAGCGCTAGCCAAGCGCATCCTTCCCAATTAGTTATTAACCTCTCTATAAATTCACCTTCGCAGGTG
>CAZLAR010000050.1:0-2952 GCA_964557735.1 uncultured Candidatus Saccharibacteria bacterium | reverse complement strand
CAAATGGGGATTAATGTGGATCTCTCGGTTGAGAGGCACACGAACTGCCATCTGTGAACTGATAAAACTATTATAGCACGGGGTAGGGGAAAATGTCAATCAAAACTGGCTTAAAATGGCGTTTTTTGGCTTAAACGTGGGATAATATTGACCAGATAATTATTGACGGAATAGAACATATATGCTATAATTTGGCCACGTAAAAAGTTTAAAATTTGGTTTCTGAGGAGGAGCAATGAGTAAAAAGATTTTGGTTGTTGGAATCATTTTGGTTGTTATTGTCTGCGCAATTGGAGTTTATTTCTTTAATCGCGCAATAAATTTTTGGTATACCGCCTACGAGGGTCCTCGAGTGGAGCAGGTGGGAGATAAGACCCAACTACACTTCACAACCTTGGATTCTCTCGAGACGATGTGCAAGGAATTATCCAAGCACCCTGAGTTTGAGGATCGGGCAGAGTCGGTGCTGAGACGAATTCCGGAGCTGCGGAATTCTTTGAAGGTTCTGGAAAACCCGTCGGCCGATATCCAAGTCGATTTCATCGCGATGATTCATTACTCTGGTTTTACGGATGACCGTGATTTTTTTGAAGCGGTTAAGTTGAGTCAGGGTGATGTTAAGAAAATGCTTCTCGAAAAGAAGTATGATGTTATAGGCAAAGAGTCGCATTGGTCTGGGGATATTAATACCGAGACTATAATCGACGAGAATTGGGTCGGGATGGATAAAGAGGATTATCCGATGCCTTCAAAAGATTCTATACAATTTCGGGATACGGTCAGGGAAATACTTCAGGAGCATCAGCAGTACGACGGTATTATGCAGCTCAAGAAAGAGGTTCCTCAAATTGCCATAACAGGAATTGAGGATATGGATATTTATTTCCTCCACGAAAAAGTAAATGAGTGGATGCGTACTACCAGCGGCTTGAAAACTAAAGCATACTTGATGCGGGTTGATCAAACCTTGGTATGGTTGCGTACCGAGATTGCCCTAGCTAAAATGCTCACATATCTCAAAGCGAGAAAGCTGAGCAGAGGAGTTGTGGTGATGGGTCAGTCCCATCGTTTCGCGGCCGAAGTTTTGACTAAAAAGGTTAAGCTAAATGGCCAAAACTTCAACTCAGTTCCTTTGAGTTATAAGGACGATGAGGCTCAATAGCGCGCAGAAATTTTAATAGTATCCCCATGTTACATCAAAAGTGTAATGTGGGGATTTTTTAATTTCGCTGGAAAACGCGCTTAGTGTTTAGTTATTACTTAGCGAGCGATATTTAGATCAATTTCTTGACCAAAACTTTAGAAAAACTTTAAGTTTCCATAAGGTATGGTTTGTTAATATTCAAATACACAGAATATTAACTAACTTGACAATGTATAGATTCCCATATACAATTTTGAATATGAATGATTTTCATCTGCTAGAACCTATAGACTTTGACTGGGATGAAAATAACGAACAGAAGATTTTAAATAAGCATAATATTGGTAAGCTAGAGGCAGAGCAAGTTTTTTTAAACTTCAATATTTTAGTCCCAGACGATGATCATAGTTCTGCTGAATTACGATATGGATTATTTGGCCAGACAAATAATGAAAAGATACTCTTTATTGCTTTTACTCTAAGAAAGCAAAAAGTTAGAATAATATCAGCTCGCATAGCTAAAAAGAAAGAAAGGGAAGTATATGAAAAAATTAAAAAAGATTCCAAAATTTAAGAATGAAGATGAAGAACGTGAATTTTGGGATACGCATAGTGCGGTAGACTATTTTGATTGGGCAAATGCTAAGATCGGCATTTTCCCAAATCTTAAACCAAGCTCTCAGTCTATATCTATTAGAATTCCGTTGTCCATCTTGAACAAAGTGAAGATTGAGGCAAATAAAATTGATGTACCGTATCAATCTTTGATGAAGCAATACATCGCTCAAGGAGTAGATAAAAAATAAAACCGCCACTGGCGGTTTTGTTTTAGCTGGTCATTTAGTTCTTCTGAAACACGCGCTTGGTATCTAAGTACCAATTTGGTAAATCGTAGAAGCGCGCGGTGGTGTCGGAGAGGCTAGTGAGGGAAATGCCTTGAATGTCTTCGGTCATAGCGTAAGAGAAAACATTTTGCACTAAGAAGATCGCCGGGGCGTCGGCAGAGATTACATCTTGGAAGGCGCGATACTGCTCGTCACGAATTTTTTTGTCGGTGGCGGCACGAGCTTCACTAATTAACTTGTCGGCAGTAGTGTTGGCATATAAAGAAAGATTCAATCCGGGGTTACGGACTTGGCTAGAATGCCAGAACAAAAACGGATCTGGATCGGCACCTAGTTTTTGCGCGAACAACAACGCGTCGTAGTTGCGCGGGCGTATGGCATTCTCCGTAAGCTCTTTAGTAGGTTGAATATTTAAAGTAACTTTTACCCCAAGCTTAGCCCACTGGCCAGCCAGCAATTCCGCCGTCTTGGTGTTTAAAGCAAAGTTATTAGTAGATAATGTAAAAGCCAGTTCGGCGCCATTTTTTTTGCGAACATTAAAGTTCGCACTATCGGCGTTAGCATCAATCTTCCAGCCGGCAGCTTCGAGCATAGCCTTAGCACTTTCTACGTTGTTGCTAATTACGGGCTCAGGCAAACCATCTACATGTTGGCGAAGAATCGGGCCGTTAATTGGGCGACCTTGGCCATTGTATACTGTGTCGATAATAGTTTGTATGTCGGTGCCAGTTTGTAGAGCTTTGCGCACGCGTACATCACTAAACAGTTTGTTGCTAGTGTTAAAAAACACTGCTTGATATTGAGGCAAGTCTAGTTGAGTAATTTTAAATTCGTTGTTGGACTCATCGAGGCGCACGCTTTCGTCGAACGGACTAAAACCGAAACCATCAATTTGTTTACCATGAATGGCAGTAAGAACATCTTCAATATCCTCATAGAAGTTTAGCTTGACGTTGGAAATGT
>CAZLAR010000049.1:1313-3242 GCA_964557735.1 uncultured Candidatus Saccharibacteria bacterium | reverse complement strand
GAATCAAAGCGTTTTTCTGTAAAATCCCCTACTTGTGCTTTAATGTCGGCATTAATTTTATCATGTTGTTCTTTATCTAGTGCTTCGGTGCGAATGATTATACCATTCTCACCGGTCAGTTGTAGCTGATAATTTTTAATACCATCAGCATCTAGCACGCTGCGGATTTTATCTTGATCTACTGTTTGTTGGAATTCGATTTCAGAGACAGTACCTCCTTTAAAGTCGATTCCTAGCTTTAGACTGAAAACCGCGAGTGAAACAATTCCTAGGATTAAAATGATTCCGGAAAGTGCGAATAAGTATTTGTAGTAATTAAGTAATTTCATCTTATTTAACTTCTCCTTTGCGGCGCATACTGACTCCAAATAGCCATGGGTGCGACATTACTTTACCGGTTACAAATAATTTTAGGAAAGTGCGAGTGATAGTGATAGCAGTGAACATAGAAATTAAAATACCAATTGCTAAAGTCACGGCGAATCCTTTAATAGAAGGAGTGCCGAACATATATAGAATTAAGGTAGTGATCAAACTTGAAACGTTAGAGTCACGAATAGACAGCCACGCCCGAGCGAATCCGTCGTCGATGGCTTTGTTAATATCTTTTCCTGCGCGAATCTCTTCTTTGAGACGTTCAAAAATTAGAATATTGGCATCAACAGCCATACCAATTGATAGAATAAATCCGGCAATACCAGCTAATGTTAAAGTAACTGGAGCTACCCCATTTAGGAAAATTAACGCGACATAACTAATTAGAGCTAATAAACCGAACCATCTACTGACCGTGAGGCCGAGCAGGAAGAACACGCCTACTAAAATAACTGCGGTAATGGAAATGCCGATTTTGAATACCGCAACCGAAAGCAAAATGTAAATCAATAGAGCAATCACTGCTAGCACTCCTGGGAACCGGTAGTTGGCAATCATAAATATAATTATAAGCAGCATTCCAATTAAACCAGCGATGATCGATTTATCAACCGATTCTTGGCCTAAAGAAGCACCAACGTTTTGTTGAGAAATTAATTTAATCGGTACAGGTAACGCACCGGAATTAAGTCTGGTTGCCAATTCTTTGGCGCTATCTGCAGTAAAATTACCGGAAATTATTGCTTCCCCATTAGTAATAGCAGTTTGAACAGTTGGAGCACTAAGTACTTCACCATCTAAGAAAATCGCAATTTGTTTGCCAATGTTAGCGGAGGTTAGATCGCTAAATAGTTTAGTACCCTCTTCGTCAAATTGGAGTCGGACAACAACTTGATTATTAATGCTCCCACCCCCAGCCGCTTGAATATCGGCAGTAGCTTTTTTTAATTGTTTACCAGAAAGACCTGTAGTCTGCCAACCGGCTGCTGAAATAGGATCAACATTAGTTAAATCAATTTTACCATCAGGTCCTACCACAGCTTGTTGTGCATCTGGTTCGCCTTGAGTACGAAATTCCATTAACGGTGTTTGACCAATCTGCTCTATTGCTTTGTTAATATCATCAATTCCTGGTAATTCAACTACAATCTGATCTTTACCTTGCACTTGCACTAACGGTTCAGAAACTCCAAAACTGTTTACTCGCCGTTCAATGGTATCGCGGACAGATGTTAGAGCGTCTGCTTGGTCGGCTGTGTCTACATCCTTAAAATCAGCTTGATAAACCAGATGAGAGCCACCTTGTAGATCTAGGCCTAAATGAGTAGTAAAATCTTTTTGAAAATTAATGCCTACTTTAGATAGATTAATGCGACTTCCGTGAGGCCAAACTATCCATGCAGCGGCTAAGGCTATGAGCAGTATTCCTCCCAAAAGTGCTGCTTTCGTTAGTATTGATTTCATGCAGTATGTTGGTTAATTAACTTGATATTTCTCAGATATTATAGCCTTAGGGCGTTATTTATGCAATTGATTTAAGAATTTTTCAATATC
>CAZLAR010000049.1:0-1213 GCA_964557735.1 uncultured Candidatus Saccharibacteria bacterium | reverse complement strand
TTTTTGAGAAAGAAGTTAACGCAGTGCCAATTCTACGTTGCTCTTCTTGTAGACCTTCATTACTGTACATCATTTTTAACGCGTTGAGCGTTGCCTTAGTACCATTTCGAGCAGCTAATGTGTAAACCGTCGTTCTTAAGTCTGGGTGAATTGATTTCGTATTGCGGTGAGAGAAAATTTTTTGAGCTTTTATGATTGTTGTTTTGTCTCCATAGAATCCATATTGGTTGAGTATAGCCGAACGCAGCAGTCCCCTAGTTTGTGATTCGTGATGCTCATTTTCCCAGCCAACCTTGTTTGCAATAGTTTTCATTATTCTGAGATAGAACTTAGCCAACTTATGTTGAAGCTGTGGGTTTTCGTCTAGAAGATTATATATGGCTTTCATGCCGGAAAGAATCTTTGCCCAAACTACGTAACTATCTTCATCTTGGTATGCTTTTAGAAATTCTAAGAATGCTGATGCGGGAACATATCCTGCGCTGCCCATAGCTGCCAGATCACGAACGATTCCTAATCGATCGGTAACGGACAGTTCTTTTGTACTCACTGGTTCGTACAGTTTAGCCAAAAGCGATGGACTATACAGCGTGCGGAAGAAACCAATTTCTTGAGGGTTAGATTTAATGTATTTGGCTTCTGGCGAAACGCTAATTTGTATTGTAGGTTTAGTAAGAAGATTAATATCGCTGAGTTCACCTTTGTTTAGCTCAAATTGTAATGGGACCTGCCAAATATTTTTAATACTTTTGCTTTGAGCAATCGGTTTTAAGCTAAATCGCTTTTGGGAAATATTTAGTTTACCTAATTTAGGTTCATCTATAGAAATAACTGGATAACCTTCATTGCTAACCCATTTGGCCATAAATTTGCGCACTGGCTTTTTTGAGACTTTTTCAAATGCTTCCCACAAATGAACTGATTCAGTATTTCTGTAGCTGTGTTTTTTTAAATAGAACGCGAGTCCATTTTGAAAATTATCTGGTCCAATGTAGTTCATGAGCATTCTTAACACACTAGCACCTTTGTCATAACTAATTGCATCGAATATTTCTGAGATTTGATTTGGGTGATGTACTTCAACTTCAATTGGATGCGTGTTTTCTAAACTGTCTAATTGTAACGCGTTGGCGTGATCGCTCATAACGAATCTTGTCCAAATTTTCCATTCTGGAAAAAGGTCGTCTAACACAACGTACGACATTAAAGCAGC
>CAZLAR010000048.1:0-3248 GCA_964557735.1 uncultured Candidatus Saccharibacteria bacterium | reverse complement strand
CATCTTGTTCCACAAGAGCCTGCACGTGGAAGTCCGCAAGGCTAATAAGAAGTAATTACTATAAAATATAGGCTAATATTATTTGATATTTATGGCAAACTTGACTTTTTGCCTTGTTTATGGTAATGTTATAAGTCTCCTTATTCTAGAAGATCCCCAGACCTCGGGGCTAGAGGTCTGTACTTTTGGGCGAAACATAAGCCTAAGTACCATGGAAATAGGAGGAATTTTCCAATGTCAAAATTAGACGTATTGAAAGAGATGACTGGTGGGCAAATGGCTGCCCTTATTCACAAGGTTGGCGGACTCGAAGTAGTTCATCAAATCTTGCAGGGAAAAGTCGCAATTACCATCGCCGATGTAATCCGCAAGTTTTTCGACAAGAATGGTCGGGGAATTCCTGAAAATTTGGAAGCCTCGGTTTGCAACCCTAACAGCGAGTATAAGTTGACTCAGCCTGAAGTGCTGACCAACGGCTACATGGCGGCGGCATACGAGAGAGTCGAAAAGTTCTTAAGCGACCCTCTTGGTCGTGGCATGCTCTCTTACGGCTCCTACCAGGAATTAGTACACATGTTAATAGAAAGACTTAAAGCTGACGAAACAACTGCTAATTTGCTGAAAGGCGTTTACCTTCCAATTGTCATCCCTCAACTCGTTGTTGAGGATTACGGCGACACCTTGGAGACAGTTTTCATATCAGGAGTCGAGAATTCCTATAAGGATCAGTATCCCAAGCGCACCTTCACGAATTACCGAAAGGGTGAACTCGCTGGCAATGTCAGCATTGTCGAAGGCAGTCGTCATGACCAGTTAGTGACGAAGATGGCAGAAGCTCCGGTCGTAGGGATTTACTTCCCGAACCCGATGCAAGGCTTCTCAGTGAATGCTCAGCGCGAGTTCGTGCAGACCCTTCCTGAAGGCTTCCTGCTCTCTAGCGGCTTCGACACTGCTACAGCGATGCTTATGTATCCGGGTGTGCTTGCTGAAAGCAATAAGACTCCGGGTTACGACTGTGCCGCTATGCAGTTCAAGTCCCCCGAGCAGTCGCTCTACTTCGAGGCTACTGGTGGCAAGCTGGAGTTCGGCCGGGACGATCTCGGCCTTGCGCGCGTCAGCTCTTCTGGTGGCCTGCTCTTCGTCGGGTAGTGAGGGCTTTGGAATTTGGATGTTTGTTTTTGGATCAGGTCTTTGGCTTTTTGCCCTTGGACTTTTCCCCGAAACGTTTTCTTAAGCGAGATACAATGAATTTTATTGTAGCTCGCTTTTTTGTTATAATAATTTTGAGATTAGGCTAATGCACTGTTGTTTAAGGATTACAGTCGCCGAAATCCTACCTTGCTTCAATAAGTATCAGAGTCTTGTGGTTAAGTTTCGGAAAGTGTTGAGATTACAAGAGCGTATACGAAGTATTGTAGACACTACTTGTCTTTTTCTAGAGCCATTTTAGTGGCCAAATAAAATTCAGGAGCCATAATCCGCTCGCGGTTATTGCTCTGGTGTCAATGACGGAAAAAGGCAATCATTGGCAGTCCACCGAGCAGTCGCTCAACTTCAAGGCTAATGATGACAAGCTGAAGTTCGACAACAAGGACAATCTCGGCAATGCGAACGACAACTATTCTGGTGGCCTGCTCTTCGTCGGGTTGTGTCTAACATGTAAAGAGCTCCTCTTAGGTGGCTCTTTATTTATTGTAGGGAACGTTGCCAGCCACCAAGCATTTTGCCAATTTCCTGAATATGCTTTTGCAACTCCAGATATTTTTTATTATCTAATACCTTAATTTCTTTGGCCAGTCGCAGGAATACTTTCAGCGCATCAAACTTCACATTAGCCTGTTGCAGGAATGATTTTTTCTCTGATTTAGTGACACTGCTAGCGGCAAGTAGTAGTTCCAGAGTGTTGATAATATACAGCTCGCATTTGGCACCAAGTATATATTTGTCCTTTTTGGGAAATAGCTGTAAATAGTTATAATATAATTTATAGAGTTCGTACATCCCCCGGATAATGGGAACTTCATTATTGTCAATAGCCATATGTTATATAAAGAATTAGTTGATGTTGAAAATTTGTTTAGATGCTGGAATGAGTTTAAGCGGGGCAAACTCAAGAAGTGTGACGTTATGGAATACGAACGGTACTTGGAAGATAATATTTTTAATTTACATGAAACTCTCAAACTTCGGACTTATCAGCATCAGCCGTACACTACTTTTCACATTAATGATCCAAAGCATCGAATTATCAGTAAGGCTACTGTACCAGACAGATTAGTTCATCACGCTTTGTTCGATGAACTTTACCGAATTTTTGACCCACTTTTTATTTATCACTCATACTCCTCTCGCATGAATAGGGGTACTCATCTTGCAGTGCAAAATCTCTCGAAAGCTTTGCGTAAAGTTAGCCATAATAATACCCGTCACGCCTATGTTTTGAAGTGCGACATTAAGAAGTTCTTCCAGAGTGTTGATCACCATAAACTTTTAGAATTAATTAAATACAAGATCAAAAATACCCAGTTTTTGTGGTTGATCGAAGAAGTTTTAGACAGTTTTTCTAGTCCTGTGGATAAATTAGCGTTGGGGGGGGGGAGTAAACGTTTTATATGGTCGACGTAAAAACGGATTACCAATTGGCAATCTTACATCCCAGATATTTTCAAATATATATTTAAACGAGTTAGACCAGTTCATTAAGAGTAAATTAAAGATAAAACATTATTTTCGATATGCGGATGATTTTGCGATAGTGCATTCTGACCCTGAGTATCTTAAAATGATTCAAGATGAGATTGCAAACTTTTTGGGTTCCGAATTATTTTTACAACTTCATCCAAATAAGGTGGAAATTAGAAAATTTAGACAAGGAATAGACTTTTTAGGTTATATAACTCTCCCACATTATACATTGCTGCGTACCAAGACTAAAAGAAGGATGTTGAAAAAAATATCCGCCAAGCACCATTTTTTATTGAACGGCAAGATTGAGCATTATCGGTATAATCAAACTTTGCAATCCTATTTAGGATTGATAGACCATAGTAGTGGTCATCAACTAAAACAATTTTTGAAAAACAACTTTTATAAACAAGTTTGATGGATTGCTTATAGGTGAACAATCGTATACCATATAGGTATGCAACCGATTATCGCCCATATAGACATGAACTCGTATTTTGCGACCTGCGAGCAGCAGGATAATTTGGCGTGGCGGGGTAAGCCGGTGGGGGTGTGCGAGCATT
>CAZLAR010000047.1:0-3523 GCA_964557735.1 uncultured Candidatus Saccharibacteria bacterium | reverse complement strand
ATGGACCTCTGGTGTACCCGTTGTCCTTTCAAGGGCATGGCGGGGTAGCTAGGTCGAGTTTAGATAAGCGCTGAAAGCATATAAGCGCGAAGCTGTCCACTAGACTAGGTTTCGTTGTGACTTCGGTCACGAAAGATTCGCGGAAGACTACCGCGCATATAGGTCGCAGGTGTAAGCACGGCAACGTGTTCAGCCGAGCGATACTAATCAATCGAAAGTTCTATTCTATGAATATACAATTCATTTGACAAACAATTTGCGATTCAATTCGCATGATGCAATACAAAATCAATAATGCGCGAGAGCGCACTACATGATAAAATCCACATTCAAAATCGGGGCCTTTGTGCTCGCGATCGTTGCGGTATCGGTTATCTTCTATATGATTTCCAACCACTTCGTTCTCGGTATGAAACCCTAAAACTAAATAAATCACAGTGACATGTTATTCGATCGTTGTTCCTTAGCTAACTTGCATAGACTGCAAGTACGAGCTGGGACTGGCGATTGGGTGGCATGTACGCCGCGGAACTACCTGATCCCTTCCCGAACTCAGAAGTAAAACGTGGTCGTGCCGATGATAGTCTGGCGCATGCCAGTGCAAAAGTAGGTAGCTGCCCATTTATGATGAAACTCCGGATAAAACCGGAGTTTTTTCGTGCCTAAATAACTGATATAATACATCTATATGTCACAGCAAATTGTTATTTTAGCCGCTGGTAAGGGTACGCGAATGGGCGTGGATATTCCGAAGGTTTTGTTGCCTCTGGGTGATAAGCCGGTCATTTTGCGTCTCTTAGAAAGAGCGAAGACTGTCCCGCAAGATACAGCGCCAATTATTGTGGTGGGCTTCATGAAAGAATTAGTGGAGCAGACTTTAGGGGCAGAATATATTTATGTTCAACAATTCGATCAAAGAGGCACAGCACACGCGGTGCTTTCTGCGCGACCGGCCGTGACTGCAAAGAACATTATTGTGCTTAACGGTGACATGCCATTTACTTCTGCAGAGTCTTTATTAAAAGTGATCGAATTGCATAACAGTACTAACGCCAAGCTGACTATGTTGCCGTGCGTGCTTCCAAATTTTGAAAATGAATATAAAGGCTTCGCAAGCTATGGGCGAATTATTCGCGACAGCGAAGGTAATATCCAAAAGATTCAAGAGAATAAAGATTGTACTGAGGAGCAAAAACAAATCACGGAAGTTAACACTGGTAGTTATATGTTTAATGCTGAGTGGCTCTGGAGTAAGCTTGAACAAATTGGTAGTAGTAATGTCCAAGAAGAATTTTACTTAACTGACATTGTAGAAATTGCAATCGCTGACGGGCAGAACATTCAAAGTTTTCCAATTTCCCCTCAGGAGATTTATGGAATCAATACCCCGGAAGATTTAGAGTACGCTAAGTCGTTGTTGAACTCATGACCACATTAATTCTCGGGTTCTTTTTAATAGTGGCGCTGGGCATGTTGGTAGTGATGTTTACTGAGATGCTGAACTTTGTTCAAACGCGCGTACCATTTGTGCCGACTGCCGAAAAGGATATCGCTGATATGGCTAAGCGTGTAGGGATTACCAAGGAAGACTTTGTTATAGACTTAGGTAGTGGCAATGGGAAGGTCTTGTTTGTAATAGAGCGCTTAACTGGAGCGGGCATCAGAGGGCTGCAAAGAGCCGGATGGACTCAATGGTACGGAAAGGTCAAAAAACTGCTCACAGGGTCCAAAATAGAGCTTATCTCAGCCAATTTCTTTGAGAAGTCATGGTCCGATGCCACAGTCGTTTATGCCTATTTGTATCCGCCGTTAATGCGGTCGGTCGGAGAAAAGTTTAAAGAAGACTGTAAGCCTGGCACGAAGCTGGTTTGTCGGGATTTCCCAGTTCCTAATATGGCTGCCATTGAACAATGGCAAACCCCAACTGGGCACACGATGTATTTGTATAAAGTTAAAATAATTCTGGTATGAATTTTGTTAAAGCAAATCAAGACAAGTTTCTTTTTGCATTTTTGATTGGGCTGTTTTTAACCTTCAGTTTTTTTATACTCTACAGATTGGGTGTGCATCCTTACATCGATTGGGATGAAAGCATTTATGCTCAAGTTGCTAAAGAAGCATTTTTGAATCATCGTTTTTTTGACTTAAGTTACTATGGTGTAGATTGGTTTGAGAAGCCACCTTTGATGTTTTGGCTAATATCAATGAGCTATGCAATAGGTGGTGTCAGCGAATTGACGACTCGCATACCTTCAGCATTGGCGTCTATTGGAATGGTACTTATTTCCCTTCGATGGGTCTGGGAAATACGCAAAACATATACTGCTTTGCTAATGACAATGGCATGCTATTTCATTATGTTCCCGTTTTTAACGGCAAGTTACTTCGTAAACTTGGATACCATTGTTGGATTTTTTGCTGTGGGAGCCACTTACTCATGGTGGAAAGCGCGAATGGATTCAAATTTAAACCAATCGCGCAAATGGTTTTTAATTTGGGGAATTTCAATTGGACTTGGGGTATTGTCTAAAAACATAATAGGATTGTTCCCACTCGTACCAATTGTAGCCTATGAATTAATCCATAAAGATTTAAAATTTCTTAAAAATAGAGAGTTTTGGCTGGGAGTTTTGGCAAGTTTGGTTATCGCGCTGCCTTGGCATATATATCAAAGCGTTTTACATGGGAAGACTTTTTGGAATAACTATTTGCTTTACCATGTTCTTCAACGCTACTCGACAAGTTTGGAAGGTAACGGCGCCCCCTTCTTATATTATTTTGAAATTATATTTCAACGATACCCTATTGCATTGGTTGTTTTTGGCAGTGGGGTATTAGTCTCTATACATACCGCATGGAAAAACAAATCTGTTCGATATGTGTTAATATCAGCAGTTGTATTGTTTTTATTATTCAGTAGTTCAACTACTAAACTTTATTCATACATCATCATAGTCCTGCCTCTAATAGTAATGCTCGCCGGGATAACCATCGCAGAACTAATAAGCTTCATTCCAAAACAGTGGATGCGGTTATCTATCATGTTCGTCTTGATTGTTACGTTCGCGTACACTGGTTTTTCTTTTAACTCATATAAGCTGGCACAAGGGGAATATTCTTTAGAGCACACCTCAAATAAAAATACCGGGGAATTTTTAAAAGATTTTAGAACCGAATTACCAATATATATAAATCAAGAATACAGAAACTTAGCGATTGGTTATTACTCAGAACGAGTCATTATCCCAACAACAGATCAAATAATAATGGAAGAGGCAAAGGAATTAATGTTTCATCAACCTTTTCAACATGTGTTACTGGGCAAGGATTCTCAAGGTAAAGAGTACCTATTAATTAAGAGACAAGCACCATAAATCTGCTATAATGAGACAGAATTACCGAAGGTAATTCTAAGCGAATTATACTCTTGAGTGAAATTCCTTAGTAACAGTAAATATATATATGTACAAACAAACTAAAATAATTGGTACAATTGGACCGGCATGTGAGAATCCAAAAATCC
>CAZLAR010000046.1:0-3607 GCA_964557735.1 uncultured Candidatus Saccharibacteria bacterium | reverse complement strand
AAAAACTGTGATTATTGCCTCAGGTAAATCGCCGCGTCATTTGGGTGTTCCAGGAGAGAAGGAACTTTTTGGCAAAGGCGTAGCCATTTGTGCTACTTGCGATGGCCCATTGTACCGCGAGAAAAACGTAGCCGTGGTTGGCGGAGGTAATTCTGCTATGGATGCCATTTGTGCTCTTTCCAAAGTGGCCAAGCAAGTTTACGTCATCAATATGGCAGACGACTATACTGGTGAGGCCATTGTTAGAGAAAAAATTATGCATTTGCCAAATGTGAAGTCATATCATTCCACTAAGATTACAAAAATTTCTGGTAAGGATCGTGTAGATGGTATTACTATTCAACAATTAGGTAAACCAGATGAAGACTTAGCAGTTGATGGAGTATTTACGGAAATTGGTTACGAGCCTAGTGTAAGTTTTGCAGATCTTGTAGAGAAGAATGAGCACAACGAAATTAAAGTTGATAAAGATTTGCAAACTAGTGTGCCAGGAATTTTCGCAGCAGGGGATATTAATGATGCTTGGGGAGAGCAGATTATTATTGCTGCCGGCGAAGGAGCCAAAGCTGCTATGGCCGTAAGTAATTATTTTACAAAACTCAAATAATTAATTATACAAAAGTATGCACGGTGATTATCCAGGTTTTATTCCCAAAGAAGCGTTACCAGAAGAGAATTTAAACAACGTAAAAGAATTTATACATCATGAAAAACCAGCCGAGCATGCAGTTGCGCATATTCGGAAGGAAGCCGGTCTCCATGAAGCCCCTGTCTTGTTAAGTAAGACAGAATTGGCAGAAGCAGAGGCAGAAAGAGATAAACTGCAAAATCTACACAAACAGATTTTAACGTCGGTAAATAAAGGTCTTATAACCATTGGGTTTGGGAAGAAAAAAGCTAGGGAGTCCAATAAAAGCATGGACGTAAAGAACCTGCCAGACATTAGTCGTAGATTGAAGAAACTAGAGAGCAATATCGCATTCACTAAAGCTAGTGCGGATCCTATATCAAAAGATGCATTTGACAAGCTTAGTCCTCACAAGAAATCGATGCTAATTTTAAAAGAAGCCGGCTATGACAGTATTGCTCAGGCGCGGGCAACAAACCCAGATAAAGATTCTACTTTAGCTAGAATGATCCGCACTGCTACTATGACCGCTGCTAAAGAGGGAGTCATAGAAGAAAGCAATGTTGTGCATGTTCCCGAAAGTGTTTGGCCAGGGCCAGAACCGAAAAAGGGCAAAGAGCAAAAGCCAGGCGAGATGCCTGAAGCGCCTAAAGAAGAGATTCGAAAGGCTGCTTAAATTGCGCTAACTAAAAAGACCCTTGCGGGTCTTTTTAATTTGCCTAGAGCTAATTAGTTATTCACGCGCTCCACATACTCACCAGTCCGGGTATCGATGCGGATGATTTCACCTTCTTTAATGAACATTGGTGCGTTTACCATTAAACCAGTTTCAACTTTTACCGGCTTAGTGATGCTACCTCCAGAGTTACCGGTCACGCTAGGAGGGGATTCAATAACTTTCAATTCTACTTTAACGGGTAGTTCAATGGAAACAGGTTTGTTGTTGAAGCGTAGCACCATTACTTTTGTTCCTTCTTTTAGGAACAGTTCCTGTTCGCGAGTAGCCTCTTTGTCGAAGTCGACAGTTTCGAAAGTTTCGTTGTTCATAAAGTGAGTACCGTCTTCGTCGGCATAAAGGAAGTTGGCGTTCTCGCGAGTTACGTCTGCCTCAATGACTTTTTCACCAAACTTGAAACTGTATTCTAATACTTTGCCGGTAATTACGTTGCGAAGCTTAGCTTGCATTACCGGTTTACGCTGTGCTGTGCGCATGCGGTTAGACCAAATGACTTGCATGGGTTCACCGTTCATTAACACAATCGCACCTAATTTTACATCGTTTAAATCCATTTTAGTTTCGTTAAATATTGTGATAAACAAATACCTTTGCCTAAGAAGGCAATCTGCGCCCAGTTTTCCAAAAATACCGAAGCATTTTTGAGAAAACGTAGCGTAGCTCTTGCTCTTCGTGGCAAAGGTATTTGTTTATTGAATCTTAAGGAGCAACAAATGGCAATAAAGCCATGTGACGCGCGCGTTTTAGAGCAATAGTCACCATGCGTTGATGCTTCGGACATGTGCCAGTACGGCCATGCGCTAGGATCTTTGCGTGAGGGGACATAAAGCGACGCATTGTTTGCCCGTCTTTATAGTCTACTGTGCTGATCTTGTTAGAACAGAAGTAGCAGATCTTCTTTACAACCGGTTGGTTGTTATTATTCTTGTTATTATTGTAAGCCATAATTTAAATTATTGTTGATAGGTTCCAATTAAAATGGAATATCTTCTACACTGATGTCTTCGCCACCAGCTTGAATGGTTGGTAGTTCTTCATCAGGAAAGGATTGATTAGAGTTGTCAGGACCGTTGTTGTTTTGGTTGGCATTGCCAGCATTGTAACCGCTGTTGTTACCTTGGCCGCCGTCTTGGCCACCCGCAGCACCTTTGCCGCCGTCTAACATGATCATGTTGTCGGCAACGATTTCGGTCTTGCTGCGCTTTGTGCCATCTTGGGCATCCCAGGAGCGAGTCACTAGGCGGCCTTCGATGTAAACGCGTTGACCTTTTTTGAGGTACTGGTTAGCAATCTCAGCTAGCTTTCGCCACATCACTACATTGTGATATTCGACTTGCTCAACTTTTTGGCCGGTTTGCTGATTAGTGTAAACGTAGTTGGTTGCCAATCCTACTTGGCAGACGCTAGCTCCATTTGGAGTCTGGCGTAGTTCCGGTTCGCGGGTAAGGCGACCGATTATCATAACTTTGTTTAAGTCCATTGTTGTAAGTTTATTTAGTAATGTCTTCAGAAAGAGCTTTCTCGATTTCTTCATCAAGAACTGCTTCAGTCACTACTGTTTTTGGTTTTGCTGGAGCTGCAGTTGCAGTCGCAGTTGCACGCGCCGGTTTGCTAGCTTTAACTTCTGGAACAACTGGTTCGCTGTTATCAGCTGCAATAGCTTCCGGTGGGCGATTGCGATTCATCTTCGCTTGAGCTTCTTTATCTTTTTCAAGACGTTCTAAGTGCTCATCGATATTCACCATGATATGACGAATAACTGTTGCTTTTTGAGTGCGCAACTTTGCATCCAATGTATTTACACCGTTACCTTCAGCTGTGAAAGTAATTACTCCGTAGTGACCATTGCGGGTCTTCTTAATCGGATAGGCTAATTTCTTTTTTCCCAATTGTTCATGGGAAATTTCTGTGCCACCGTTGTCGGTGACGAATTGCTCAATTGTTTGAGCTGTTGTTGGTACCTGATCATCAGATACGCTCGATGCGAGGATGTACATAAGTTCATATCTCGGCATAAGGAAAGGTCCTTATCTCTACGTCCCAATTGACGCAAAGAATATGTTAATAATAGATTTTTTAAAACTTTTGCAGTTTTAAGTTTTTGTTTTTAATGATCATTGAGAACATTATAAACTAACCCAGATAAAACCCATGTAAAATAAAGATAAAGTCTGGGTCAAGATTTTATCAACTTTCTGCAAATGTACTAAATTGTAACAAATCAGGGGGATTTTGTCCAGGGA
>CAZLAR010000045.1:0-3696 GCA_964557735.1 uncultured Candidatus Saccharibacteria bacterium | reverse complement strand
TTTTTTGATAATATTCTCCTAAACCAACATTTATGCTATCTTTTAAGTAGAGAGACATAATTAACATATAACACTATGGATAATATTCGTGGAAATAAAAAAGTTAGAATTGTAGTAATTATCGTTTTACTAATAGTCGCTGTTTGCCTCTATTTCATCATCTAAAATTGCAAATATGAATGAGAAAATTCAAAATGTGTTAGACAAGGCCACTGACTACAGTGGTACTAAAAAACGTAAATTTGGCAAAGGGATACTGGCAGTAGTTATAGTAGTGTTACTGGGAGCACTTGGCCTAGAAGTCAGCAACAATGACTTCGATCTTGGTTCAATTTTGTCTGGTTCTTCCGTGTCTGACTCAAAAATTATCCGAGACGAATCTGGTAATACAGTACGAGACGACCAAGGCAACTTTGTCACAAGAGCCCGTCTGGATAAAGACGGGAACATCGTGCCCGAAGGCCAAACTGGGGGCAAATATGCTGATGAGTATAATTGCGAGGACTTTACATCGCAACCCGAAGCGCAAAATTTTTACTCTAAAGCAGGAGGCTTAAAACAAGATACTAACCGCCTTGATGGAGACAAAGACGGTGAAGCCTGCGAAGCATTAAATTAATTATATGGACTATCGACTAATTGCTCTTATTACACATTTGATTGGTTTTGCACTCGGCCTAGGTGGTGCCACTTTCAGTGATATTCTATTTTTCAAAATGCTTAGGGGTGGTAAGTTGGATTCGGCACAGTTAAACATCTTGAGAACAATCTCTAAAATCGTTTGGATGGGTTTATGGGTACTAATAATCTCTGGACTATCTATTTTTGCATTAATTTACGCTGAGCAAGGCTCACTACCAATGTTGGCTTCCCCACGCTGGCAGGCCAAACTAACTTTGGTTGCTATCGTACTACTTAATGGCTTCGCTTTTAAAAAATTCATCTTCCCTTTCTTAGGACGGAGCGCTGGGCAATTAGTCACTCCACAACTATTTAGTCCAAACCTGTGGAAACTAGCGATCATCGGTAGTATTTCCATTGTTTCTTGGTATAGCATCTTAATTATCAGCGCACTCCCAAGAGAGTTTCGCCCATCATACTACTACTTTATAGGGGTATATTTGCTCATAGTCATTTGTGGGACTTTCGTAGGAAAATTCTTACTAAAGAAAATAATAAAATAATTAATAAAGAAAGGATTATATGGAAAAGATTAAAATAGAAAACCATACATTCCCAGGGGCAATTTGGTTTATTGGTTGGCTGTTCACCATTGGCTTTGTGCACCTATCTTTTGGTAAAGGTGTACTAGCATTGATAATTTGGCCATACTATCTTGGAGTGACTATTGATTCACTAATCCGCTAAGCAAAACCTCAAAATAACCAAACGGTACAACGCCAGTATGAATATAACCCACTTTGAAATAAACCCACAGGAAGCATCGCAACTTCTCGGTTCTTTGAACCAAGGTAACGATGTAGTTAAATGCATTGAAGAAAATTTAACCACTGCAACTGTAGAACAAGCTCACAATGCAGAAATAATCACTGTCTTTGTGAACTCAGTTGTTGACCGAGCAGTTTTTGATGCTCTCCCCAATCTCAAGCTATTAGTCACTCGCTCAACTGGCTATGATCACATCGACATAGCCTATGCCCAATCCAAAGGAGTAACAGTTTGTAACGTCCCAGCCTACGGTTCCCGCACCGTTGCTGAATTTACTTTTGCCCTCATTCTTAATCTCTCGAGAAAAGTCTTTCATGCCATTGAGCAAATTAGACAAAAAGGTGAGTGGGATACCGCCCAATTCGAAGGATTCAATTTGCAAGGTAAAACTTTAGGGATTGTAGGGACTGGGCGAATTGGCCTAAACATGGCTCAAATTGCTAAAGGCTTCGATATGAAAGTGCTCGCCTTCGACGCCTTCCCTAACGAACAAAAGGCTCAAGCCTATGGTTTTACGTATGCTAAAACGCTGGAAGAAGTTCTGTCTAATTCAGACATTATTACATTACACGTCCCAGCCACTAAAGATACTCATCATTTAATTAATTCTGAAAATATTCTCCAGTTCAAAAAGAGATCCATACTCATTAATACTTCCCGAGGTGACGTGGTTGATCCGGAAGCAATTTTGCTTGGGCTAAACGAAGGCGTTCTGCAGTCGGTGGGACTAGATGTTCTAGAAGGAGAACACGAACTCAAAGAGGAAGCAGAGCTAATGTCTAGCAACAAACTAAATTATGAAAAACTAAGAACTTTGTTAGACGACCATATTTTAATGAACCATCCCAACGTAATCGTTACCCCGCACATCGCTTTCAATACCGCTGAGGCACGGGCAGAAATTATGACCACCACTCTAAGCAACATTCGTTCGTTCCTAGAAGGCACGCCACAGAACATAGTAAAACAAATCTAATGTCAAAAAACTGGATTAAGAATAAAGCGGAGCTATCTACTACCCCTGAACGGGAGATTGTGTTAAATATTATCGAAACTGGGCTAGATGCAATAGACACAGAAGCAATTATAAAATCATCGGTCAGACTTTCTGGGAATACCTTGAAGGTAAAAGATGAATTTTTTGACTTAGAAGGGGTGGAAAATATTTATGTGATTGGGTTTGGGAAAGCTTCTTGTTTAGCGGCCACAGTATTGGACGAGATTCTAGGCAGCTCTATTAAAGGTGGTGTGGCCATTGGCTTAGCTCCTACATCTTGTGAGTATATCCAAACTTATGGCGGGACTCATCCCCACCCTTCAGTACAAAACGTCGAAGTCTCTGAAAAAATTATGGAACTGAGTAAACAACTTACCGATAAAGATCTCGTCATTGTCGTAGTCTCTGGAGGTGGCTCTGCTTTACTTTGCTGGCCAATGCAGGAGTGCGAACAAGCCAATCGATTATATACAGATTTTCTCGAAACCGGCGGGAATATTAAAGAATTAAATACCATTAGAAAACATATTTCCATGCTCAAAGGTGGAGGTTTAGCCAAACAGCTATTTCCGGCTACAGTCATTGGCTTAATTTTTTCAGACGTACCAGGAAACAATTTTGAATACATCGCTTCTGGACCAACCTACAAAGATATTACTACCGTCGCCGATGCTCAAGCCATTTTAGATAAATACAACTTAACCGGTTACGATTTAAACGAAACTCCGAACGAAGATAAATACTTTGAGCGAGTCACAAACATTCCCCTAGTCTCAAATGTCGATGCTCTCCAAGCAATGAAGCAAAAAGCCGAAAGCTTAGGGCTTAAATCGGAAATTCTTTCTGCTGAACTCTATGACTCATCAGAACAAATCGTGGGTAAATTTCTTGAAGCAATTGAACCAAACTGCGTAGTTCTAGCTGGGGGTGAACCCAAAGCAATTGTTGGTAAAAAAGATGGGCGGGGTGGTCGTAGTGAACGGTTAGGGTTAGAAATGCTCTCGCATTTAACTAAAGCAGATGTATTTGCCGCCGTTGCTTCCGACGGTTTAGACAACAGTGCTGCTGCTGGAGTTATTGAAGATTGGAGTACCATAGAAAAAATGAATTCAGCAAAGATTGACATAGAAGCTCATAAAGAAAATTGGGACAGTCTAGATTTTTACACCCAAACTGGGAATGAGCTGTTAGAGACCGGCGCCACTCAGGCCAACGTTTCCGATTTGATGATCCTCTATCGCAAAAAGTAA
>CAZLAR010000044.1:0-4065 GCA_964557735.1 uncultured Candidatus Saccharibacteria bacterium | reverse complement strand
TAAAGCATTACAAAAAATTACTGATGTAGAAGAAGTGTTTAGGGTGGTGGGGTAGAAGTACGAAAAATTTGAATATCAAAAAACCTGCATTACAGCAGGTTTTTTTGAGTATTTCTGATTAAATTTCAACATAATTAAGCGGTTTTATAATGGTGTTTGAAATGTCTTAAAATAGGTATTTTACCTCACTGGCTTGACAAAACACTAGAAAGATGGTACTATTGGCAGTTACCAATCCAGCCATATTGTGTAATAGTTTTTGTGACTTGGCTAAAATTTTGAAAACCATTGGAGGAAAAATGAAAAATCTTATTAGTTTTTTGGTTCTTTGCTTTGCTTTGACTGCAACAACACTCGCAACTGCACAGCAGTCGGCGAACTCGGCATCGGCAGATGTTCAACGAAAGGTGCGACCTGCAACGGCGGACGAAGTCGCTAAGTTAGATCGATCTATAACTAGTCGCTCTGTCGACAGTCTCAAAAGTCATCCAAATTCGGGCGAGCCTCTATGGGTTGTTTCGGCATCGGGAAACAGTACGACCGGAATTACGGCAACAGCTTGCAACGCGCGGGCTATTATGCCGGACACAACAATTGTTGGTACTGTGACATCTCCAGATTTGATCCAGAAAGATCGCTACACTTTCTATGTCATTCAGGAAGTAGAGGCGGGGACGTTTTGTTACCCTCTGGATACCGACCATAAGTACGACTGGAACGAGGAGCGAGGAACGATTTCGTATGACATGTGGTCTTATGATTCGAACTCGGGAAGCTTAATCGGTCATTCATCGGTGAAGAAGATGATCAACCGTTACAATTCCGACGAGATCACAACTACAAAGCTGATCGACGCTGGTTCGACCCAAACTCAGAATGGTGTAACTTATATTCGGCTTGAAGGCCGAATCGTCTCGAGTAATTCGGTGTCGGTGATGCTTAAGGACGGCGAAACCGACGTGTGGTATCCGAGACCCGTACCACCGCAGGCGATCAGTAGAGTTGGAAATATTTTGCGGATCAACCTGGCCATGGCCGGATATCCGGTGACCCTTTATGGGGAGATCGTCGTGATTGTCGCTAACTATCAAGGAAACTCGGACCAATACACGGTTAGGGTAAAACCTTAACCAAAAGTACTTAGCTCTAGTCGCTCCGAGACATTGCTTTAATAAGCAATGTCCGGGGCGCTTTTTTTATACCCCAAAACCAGCTACAATAAGTGTATTATGCCTAAAAAATCAGCCTCAAATCGATATATGTTAATAGATGGTAACGCGTTGGTGCATCGTGGTTATCACGCTGTGCCGCCTTTGACTAACAAGTCTGGTGAGCATACCAACGCGGTGTACGGCTTCACTATGATTTTATTACGCGCCATTAAAGATTTAAAACCCACTCACATTGCTTGTTCGTTCGATTTGGCTGGGCCAACTTTTCGTGATGAAATGTACGCCGACTATAAAGGTACGCGTGTGAAAGGTGATGACGAATTGTACGCCCAATTCCCACGAATTAAAGAAGTGGTCCGCGCCTTAAACATTCCTATTTTTGAAATTGAAGGCTTTGAAGCAGATGATGTGCTTGGTACATTGGCAACTCACATTTGCGAGAAGTACAAAGATGGCGATTGCGATGTAATGATCGTTACAGGCGACTTGGATAGTTTGCAACTGGTAAATGAGTGCGTAAAAATTTACACGCTTCGCAAAGGGATTAACGACACGGCCGTATACGACATTGCCGCTGTAAAAGAACGTTACGGTTTGGCGCCTTTGCAAATGATCGACTACAAAGCGTTACGTGGCGACCCATCAGATAATATCAAAGGTGTAAAAGGGATCGGTGAAAAAACAGCCGGCCAATTAATTTTAGATTTTGGTAGCCTTGTAGATCTATATAAAGCCATAGAAGACGGTAAGACTGACGATAAGATTAAGCCGCGTGTACTAAAACTTTTAGTCGACGGCAAGGCCGATGCAGAGCACAGCTACGCACTTTCGAAAATTGTTTGCGATGTTCCGTTGGAAATCGACATTATGCCTTACGAGTTCAAACGCACAGACTTAAACAAAGTTATGAAGCTATTCCAGGTGCTTGAATTTAAAACTTTAATAGACAAACTCCCCAAAGGATATGTCGGCGCTGTTAGTGCAGAAGCAAAGCCTGAGCGAATAGACACTATAGACGACGGGAAGTTTACAGGTGTTAATGACGCGGCAACTGACCCAGAAATAGCTGGCTATGTTGGTAAACAAACTTATGTTTTAGTCGATACTCAAGAAAAGTTAAAAAGCCTATTAAAGAAATTAGAAAAGCAAAAAGAGCTGGCTATCGACACTGAGACTGACCAACTCTACCCAATAGATGCTAATGTGATTGGACTTTCTTTGAGTTTTAAAACTGGAGAGGCATACTATATTACTCGAGCTATTTTAGATGCGAAGACTTCTGAGAGTAAGGTGCTACGCGACATTATACAGAGCGAGAAGATTGTGAAAATTGGCCACAACATGAAGTATGATTTTCTTACTTTTGGGAATGCCGGGTTAAAACTCAGTCCGCTTTCATTCGACACTATGATTGCTTCATATGTGTTGAATGCAGGTGTTCGCCAA
The DNA here is from genome assembly GCA_964557735.1 of uncultured Candidatus Saccharibacteria bacterium. Taxonomy (GTDB): domain Bacteria; phylum Patescibacteriota; class Doudnabacteria; order UBA920; family UBA920; genus UBA920. Next base: position 1,447 of record CAZLAR010000044.1, on the reverse strand, counting down.
CACGGTTTAGACTCTTTGGTGTTTAATGAACTGGGTTACCAGATGCAATCTATTGAAGAATTAATTGGCAAGGGTCGCAATCAAATTTCGATGGCAGAAGTTGATGTAGAAAAAGTGAGTTGGTATGCCGCCGAAGATGCCGATATGACTTTGCGCTTAAAAGAAATTTTTGAGCCGCAATTGAAGAAAGAACAGCTGGAGAAAATTTTCTATGATATTGAAATGCCTCTTGTGGAAGTATTGGCGTGCATGGAGCGCTTCGGTGTAAAACTCGACATTGGTTTGTTAGAGAAACTAGCTGACCAAGCAGAAAAAGAAATTAATCAACTAGAAACAGATATTTATAAATTAGCTGGCGAAGAGTTTAATATTAGTTCGCCAAAACAAATGCAAGAAATTTTGTTCACGAAAATGAATTTAACTTCTGGTAAAAAAACTAAGACCGGTTTTTCTACTGCAGCAGGTGTATTGGAAGCTTTGGTGGGAGAACATCCGATTGTTGAAAAGATTCTTAGTTATCGTGAACTAACTAAATTACAGTCTACTTACTTGCACGCTTTGCCAGCCTTGGTAAATGTACGGACTGGCCGGGTGCATACTTCTTACAACCAGACTGTTGCGGCAACAGGGCGCCTGTCTAGCACCGACCCAAACTTGCAAAACATTCCAGTTCGCGGCACAGGCATTGGCTCCGAAATCCGCAAAGCCTTCGTTGCTGAAAAAGGCTACAAGTTGTTGTCTGTAGATTACTCTCAAATGGAACTGCGCATTGTGGCTCATCTTGCTCAAGATTTGAACATGATGGAAGTGTTTAATAAACAAGAAGATATTCACACTAATACAGCCGCTGCTATTTTCGACGTTCTTCCTGGCGAAGTCACAGACGACATGCGCCGCGATGCTAAAACTATTAACTTTGGTGTGCTTTACGGGTTGTCGTCTTTTGGCCTAGCGAGTCGTATAGGTGCCGTTTCTCGCACTGACGCGAAAGAGTTCATTGATAAATATTTTGAAGAGTACTCCGGCGTGCAGGAATATATAGAGAACATCAAAGCGGAAGTAAATGAAAAAGGATACATCCGCCATGAGCTTGGCCGAATTCGTAAGTTCCCAGAAATTCGTTCTTCTCAATTTTTCATTCGCGCCGCTGCCGAACGCGCTGCCATTAACTTCCCGATTCAAGGTTTACAAGCAGACATTTTAAAAATAGCTATGCTTAATATTCATAAAGAAGTTTCTGGAAAAGATGATGAAATAAAAATGCTCATGCAAGTACACGACGAACTTGTCTTTGAAGTCCGCGAAGACGCCATCGAGAAATGGGTTAAAAAAATAAAGCCTCTAATGGAAGAGGCCTACAAACTTACCGTACCAGTAATAGCTGAAGCTAAGGTTGGCGACAACTGGGGTGAGATGAAAAAGGTATAAGTTGAACTAACCGGAAATT
>CAZLAR010000043.1:0-4176 GCA_964557735.1 uncultured Candidatus Saccharibacteria bacterium | reverse complement strand
AAGTAACGGGAATTTGTTATGAGAGAAGTCAGCTGAGTCGTAGTACTGAAAACTTGATCAAAACTTTATTTTTTCTTTATGTAATCTTGAACATCGTTCAGATATACTTAAAAGAAGATAAACTAAGTTTTCAGGAAGGACGAAGCCGATGATTAGTGCAGATTATGTTGTCGGTCTAACCGATGGCGAAGGTTGTTTTTATGTCTTAATTAAGCCATATCGTAACAAACGAGGTGGCGGATTAGTACAGCTCAACTTTCATCTTAAATTGCAGTCTGAAGATAAGCCCTTACTTGATATGGTTCAAAAGTTTTTGCAGTGTGGCAATGTTTATTACCAACACGAAACTCGATTGAATCATACAACTTGTTATAGGTATACAGTGAACTCGCATCGAGATATTCTTGGTGTAATAGTTCCCTTCTTCAAAGCTAACCGTTTACAAGCGGAAAGTAAAAGACGTAATTTTCACATTTTTGCCAACATTGCGCAGCTAGTTGCAGATGGAAAACATCTCACAGCTGCAGGATTAGAGCTAATACGGGAGCTTAAGTCTAAAATGAATCGTCGGACTCGCGTAGTGCGGTAACGCCGCTCGCTACGTGGGAACGTGAAGTATCCCAACTATCACAATCCGCCCGTCAAGCCATGGAAGCGGGAAGCGGATGAAGCCTCTATTTATTTAGGGTCCAATCCGATGCTCGTAACTGGGGCTAAGTCGTAACAAGGCATCGGTAGCGGAAGCTGTCGATGGATCACCTCCTTTCTAAGGATAATCACATCTCCAAAACTTTTCGAAGTTTCGGTCATGTCATTCTGATGGTCGTCAATTTTCATTTCGATGAAGATTGCACTGTTTATGACTCGACAAAATACAAAACGTAACTGGTCCACATTTCAATCGCTATCTAGTTGTTAAAGCAAACGCTTTAATCTAATACAAATTTTAAAACACCAGAAAGGGTGTTTTTTGTTATACTAAATTTATGCAAAACTACACAGGAACAATTGTCTCTGAGAGCCTTATTGATAAATCTGTTCTTAATAGTCTAAAGGTAACAAGATCTGAAGTCAGCCCTACTTTGGGTTGGCACTTACTCACTGTTGAAGTTTCTGTAGAAGAAATTCAAAACCTCTCCCAGAACATTGAATCAAATAAATGGTACATGCATTTTTGGAAAGGCAGTAATGTTATAGTTGTATTTAAAGATAAGACTTTTGAGTTTAACTATGATGATAAAGAAAGTTGGAATCCAGTAGTTGAGTATGGGTTGTCTATTGGCATCCCTGAAGAACAATTAGATTTCCCTATTGAGTAAATTGTGCAAACATCTTAACTCTGTTAAAATCCAAAAAAAGAAGAGGAAGGTGATATATGGAACAATTAATGATGGGTACAACTAACTCTGCTAAGGTAGCTCAGCTGGCTGGATGCTTGGCGCCAATCGGAATTGAGGTTGTTGGCGTGGAAGATAAATCAGCACTTCCTTATGTAGAGGAAGATGGTGCTACTGTTTTGGAGAACGCACGCAAGAAAGCCGTGACCTATTCGAAAGCACTCGGGCGACGGATCATCTCAATGGACAACTCTCTATTTCTAGAAGGCTTGCCCGACGACAAACAGCCGGGTATGTACGTTCGTAGACTCAATGGCAAAGATGCTAATACCGATGATGAACTTTTGGCTCACGGCCAAGAACTAGTCGCATCATTGGGTGAAAAAGTGAACGGCTATTGGGAGTACGGAGTTTGTGTTGCTGACCCCGACGGAAAATATTGGGAGACTATGTTTAGAACGCCGAGAATATTCGCTAGTTTAGCCAGCAGTCAGATGATGCCCGGCTATCCGCTTGAGTCAATTCAAATTGACCCTGAATCTGGCAAATATATTTCCGAAATGTCGGAAGAGGAAAAGGCAAAGTTTTGGCAAAGAACTCTTGGGCCGGTCATTAAGTTGGTTCAGACGATTTAATAACGATTGAGTAAAAATAGGTGTCGTCTCATAGTAGTACCTCAGATGGTTGTGTTATGCAGCCATCTTTTTTAATTTATTTTAGTTTTGGTTTTTCTTGACCGTAGTTTTATTTAGCTTCAGGCATACTGAATTCTTGGCCGCAAAAGCAGCTAAGAATTTAAAAAAAGTCAGAGGAGGATAGAATAATGCAAAAGAAAAATGTTCAACTGTTAGGCCTTAAAAAGTTGGTACTAACTGGTGTGTTAAGTGTGATCGGGTTTGCCGGCCTGGGGTTGGTGTTGCTCTCAACAACACAAGAGGCACGGGCCTTTTCGTTGGAACACACCGGCATGGCCAAGCCACTGTCGGGACTGCGTGATTACAATGGCACGTATGAAGGTAGCGTGAGCACGGGCTCAATAGGCTACACCGGTGGCACACTGTATCGCGACAATCAAGATAACGGCGCGGCTTCGGGGTGCGTTGGTGAGGGTTGCGGCAAGCATCCGGGAGTAGACATCCCTGTGAAGTTAGGAACAAGTGTCTATTCAACAATGTGGGGGCAAGTCGTCATTAGTCGGTGCGACCCGGCATGGGGAGGACTCATTGTATTGAAGAGTCAAAACCCTTGGAACCCAGGGGAATATGTCTACATTACGTATGCTCATTTGAGCGCGCGAGTGTATTCTAACAATGCCCCGGTAGAGGTGGGGCATTATGTGAGTACGGGTGTATTTATTGGTCGGACCGGTGGCGACCCTTCAGTAAAATGTAGTGGCAATTCTACTGGCGCGCATTTGCACTTTCAAATTGATCGTGATGATGGCAATCCAGAACCATATTACCCGTCGCAGTCCCAACTAAACCAGCGCGACGATAACTTCCAAGTCAGCGGTCGGACCTATAACCCGATTCCATTTCTGACTGGTGGCTACCGATGGACGTTTGCCAGTAGCGGCACGTCGGCCAACAACCGAGAGTTGTGGGATTTGTTTAACTTCCAATCTTTCGGTATTGGTAGCGGCGCGCTTTGGGTAGATGCCGGGCCTGACCCCTATATTCGGCGAGGTGGTAATACCAATTGCGGGCGTAGTCGGCCCTGCAGTAGTAGCATTGCGGCCGAGGCTAACACTTATCGTCAAGTCTATCTAGATCTGTACAACCACTGTAGTACTGGGGTAGGTAAGATTTACTTTACCACTAACACTAGTACTAATTGGTCGGAAGATAAGACTGTGCCGTACTTAACAAGCTACGGGGCTCAGCGTACTCATGTGTGGATGCCGAGTAACTCGCGGTGGAGTGGGATAATTACTGGCCTCCGTGTAGACCCTGCGGAAAACTGTTCTGCCTTTGCTTACGACCCCACATTCTATGGCGAGATCACCATAGAAAGATAAAGGCCAAACAATAAATTTTTTCTTAGTTTGGATCTGCTTGTGTAGGTGAGTGTTTCTAAAAACATTCGCCTCTTTTTTCTTTATTAAATTTCATCTATAATACCCCTAATGAAACAAGTACATGCGCACGAAGTAGAATCAGACGCTGATATTAAAGCAATTATGCATGTTGATCCAGCACATCATACTACTATGGCAGTTGAGCATATTGGTCACATATTAATTTTTAGTGTTGGGCTTGTCGCCGTAATGGGCTTGCTCATTCATAACTACTTACAGACTCGTAAACAGAAAGTAAAGAAAGAATAATTATGTCAGAAATATATTTGTATACCTTCGGTAGCGTATTCGTAGTTAGCGCAATTTCGCTAATAGGAGTTATTGCTTTAGGTTTTAACGAGCGTTTTTTACGTTCAATTTTATCTTATCTAGTGAGTTTATCAGCTGGTGCTTTGCTAGGTGATGTGTTTTTGCATTTGCTACCAGAAATGTCTGATGTGGGTTTTGGTGTGCGAGAAGGAATTTATTTCTTAGGAGGGATCGTACTATTTTTCGTTTTGGAAAGATTTATTTTATGGCATCATTCCCACGGTACTCACAATGAAGATATACACTCTTCAGTTTACTTAACAATGATAGGTGATAGCCTTCATAATTTTATTGATGGTTTAATTATTGCTGCTAGCTTTTTAGTAAGCGTACCACTAGGTATTGCCGCTACCATTGCTGTGATCTTTCACGAGATTCCTCAAGAGGTGGGACAGTTTGCAGTTTTGATTCATGGTGGATGGAGCAAAGCTAAAGCAACACTGTATAATTTTC
>CAZLAR010000042.1:0-4420 GCA_964557735.1 uncultured Candidatus Saccharibacteria bacterium | reverse complement strand
TAGTCGGCACACCTGCGTAAACCATAGTACCATCTTTAGACCAAATCGCTTTTGTAGTCGAAGTATAAATACCTAAGTTACGAATCTCGCCAGTACCAATGTCTGCGACCCACAAGCTAAACTTTTGTGTCCCACTGTCTCGCTTGGTAAACAAAAACTTTTTACTGTCTGGACTCCACAACACGCCGGTGTTGTATCCATCTTTTACAACTGAGGTAAAAGTTTTTCCATCTGCCGAAACCATATTAATAGTGTTCTTGGTGCTGTCTGTTGTTTGTGTACGATAGAACAAAACGTTGGCGCCATCAGGAGAAACACTAATAACATTATCTGGTTCATACAAATCGGTTAGCATCTGATAGCCTGTCGTATCTGGGTTTGAAATATTCAAAGTTGCTTTGCCGTTAGCGTCTACCCAAACGAACATGATTTTGTCGCCACTTGGCATCCAGTCTAAGCTATAAACTTGCGAAGGAATATCGATGTAGCTAGCACTTGAGCTATCGTAGTAACTCCAACTTGGGTTACTAGCAGTCCCAAACTGAGCCATAAAGCTATTGCCAGCCCGTGGCCAAATAATTTTAGAAATGTTTGGTTTAAGCGCAATCGAAAGTTCACGCTTGTTGCTTAATAACGCCGTTGTTCCATCAATTTGTAAATCTGTTTGAAACAGTTGCCCAGAACTAGCAAAGTAGGAAATCCCTACGCCAGTGTAAAACAAAATTGGGGAAATAATCGAGTCATCGGTTAAGCGCACGGCCTGAGTCGATGGAGCTTCCGGTTCTACTGGCTCCACCGGAGTTTCTTCAATAATTGGCTCTTCAATTACTTCAGCTACCGGCTCATTGTTTGATTTACTGCGGGAATAGATTAAAAATCCTAAAGCACCTACTATTAGGATGAAAATTGCGCCCAGTATTGCAATGGCTCGTTTATTCACTTCTTTTTCTTTTAATTTCAATTAGAATGACACTTCAGAAGGTGCCTTGTCTTTTATATAGTATACCATATTTCAGCACTGCAACTCAATTTACAAGCCTTTACAGAAGCCTTGCAGCTCACTAAATAGCGAAGTTCCGTACCAAACATCAGCTACAGTTGTCCCCACTACCCCAACATTATTAATCGGATAACAAATAATAGTCATAATGAATCCGAACAAAGCCAGCATGGCTATGAACCAAATCAGATCGATAATAACAATAAGATAGATTTCAACAGCATTCAGTTTAATGTCAACTTTCCCCAGGCCTGCCGTGTCTACAGTCTTAACCACTTCTCCGACTGCAGGAATAAATACTAATATCCAAACCGTGATCTTGTACACAGCCTTCGGCCAAATTAATAACAAGTTAAGCATGAGTAGGCCTAGAATGCCAGGTACAATAAATGCTATTGATAGAACCACGGTAAAGTTCAACCACACCATAAACATCACATCGCCAACTCGACGACCTATACCAACGTAATCAAGTGCATGCATAGCAAGTTTGCGAGGATCCTTCGCTGCCACATCTTTTAGACCACCGCCATTTTTGTCGTCACCGCCTTTACCGAACAAATTTTTTAATTTACTAATGCCAGTTTTGGCACCGCCTTCTTTTTCGTCACCTGCTCCTCCTTTTGAGGAATCTTTCTTTTTGTCTTTGTCAGATTTGGCTGAGTCACTACCAGGAGCCAAAAAATCTTTTTTCTTATCAGATTTTTTATTACGATTAAAAAATGACCGGCGTGGTGTAGCTTCTTTTGAAGCTTTATCGTTATCGCTGGCCTTGTCTTTAGATCGGTCTTTACTTTGAATTCCCTCTTTTGCTTTCTCAATTCGACTTTGGCGTTCTGGTGAATTTCGTTCAGTCGGTTTATTAGCAGCGTCTGAGTCGTCAGTATAATTAGCACCTTCGTAACTAGCAGCTGTGTCATCACTAAAAAGCTGGTCATCTGTTGCAGCGATTGGATCATAGTTCTGACCAGCGTCTGAGCCACGATTCGAAGTGTCGTCTAAAAAGGCGCGCAACATAGCTAACTCGCTAATTCATCTATGCTCTGCTGGATTTCGAGCAATTGTTTTGGATCGGTCGTAATAATTTGATCTTCCACGTAGGAAGCATAAATTTTAATTGCCGCGTGCTTAAGACCTGCGAAGAAGATCCCTTCGCCCACATCGCTTTCGAGAAGTAAATATTTTTCGCCTTCGGTTAAGAAAAAGGTTTCCGCCACAATATTAATGGCCGCTGGGCTTTGTTTTAAGAGTAATTGAATCGATGAGTTAGTCACAATTGGTTTACCATACGGACTAGCCATAAAGTCGGCAACGTCCTGGGTAATGGTAGTTAGGCCTAAATAGTACTTGCGGGCGCGCTTAGCAATACCAAACACAAAACGAGCAGAATCTTCGTGCTGCATCATAATCCAGGCTTCGTCTAGCACCAAAATGCGCTTCTTTAGTTCGCTACGCACCAAGTTCCAAATGTGCCCAAGAATAATGTACATGGCAATTGGACGAAGTTGATCCTCAAGATCGCGAATGGAAAATACTAATAGCTCGTTGTTAAGCTGTACGTTGGTTGGTTGGTTAAGCAAGCCTGCAAAAGTTCCACTGGTAAACTTCTCTAGGCGCTGTGCCAAGCTTTCTGCACCAACAATACCGCCTAACACTTCTATAAGGTCAGCCATAACCGGCATTTCGGCCGTGCGGAAGTCAGTAGTTTCGGAAATATCTTTTTTAGCGTACGTTGCCCAAATTGCTTTGTCTAAAAAGGCTTCTTCGGTTGGATCTAAATCTCCAAGAATTAATCCCATTAGGCCGAGCAAATTAATTACGGCGCTACGCAAAATGTCGGCCGGGTCTTCGTCTGCAACACTTGTTGGTAAATCGAACGGATTAATACGGAAGTCTGAGTTCAAAGAAATATTTAAGTAAGTGCCGCCAACGGCTTCTGCCAAATGTTGATACTCGTTTTCTGGGTCAACAACAATAACTTCTATACCAACCATGAGTGAACGTAAAATCTCCAACTTTACGGCGTACGACTTTCCTGCACCAGACTTAGCAAACACCACGTAGTTGGCATTTTCCATTTGGAAACGATCGAACAAAATTAAACTGTTGTTGTGTCGGTTAACGCCATACAAAATTCCGTCGTTACCGGTTAAGTCGGAAGACACAAACGGAAAAGTACTAGACAGCGGACTAGTATTTAAATTGTTAGCAATGTTTAATTCGTCCAAGCCAAGAGGTAGCGTGGAGTTAAAGCCAGGTTCGGTAGCTAACATAGCGCGCTTCGTAACAACCAATTTTGCACCTAACGCACTTTCTAAAATACCAGAGTTTTTATCAAGTTCTTCTAAAGTGTCGGAGTACAAAGTAAAGTAAAGGGCGAAACGAAAATACTTTTCGGTGCCTTGCTGCAAGTTGTCGCGCAACTCTTCGACGTCATGGTAAGCGGTTTCAAGTAGAGGGTTTCGTACCAATCCCTTTTCCTGTTCTACCATAATTTGTGAACCAATTTCTCCTACTTTGGACTTTAGTTTCTTCAACACAATGCCAGAGTCAACTGGATAAATAAACATAGAAACGTCCAGGGCGCTTTCGGAGTTAATTATGAAAGATAGCCAGTTTGACGAAAGAAACCGAGGGTAAGCCAAGGCGAAAAAAGTTCGAGCAAACTTGCCGTTAATCTCGAAGTGCGAATTGGTGAACATTAAGCTAGAAGGCGCCAACAAATCTTTTAAGGTAGTTAGTCCTTCGCTAATTTCCTTTTCGACCTCAGCTAACTTAGTATCAGCGGAAATCTGACCCTTAAGGTGTTCTAACTCCTCGCGCTTCTTCTCGAGTTCTGATTTTTTAAAAGTGAATAATCCCATTATCTTGTTTAAGTTGATGTTGCTACTTCGCAGACTTACTTTTTCTATTATTTTTCTTCGTCCGCCGTTATGGTGACGTTTGGCAGTTGACTGGCATCTATGGCTGGCCCAGCTCCAAAGTTGTAAGAATTGTAAACGAGTTCAATTAATTGATCAGTGTTCAAACGCACTACGCGAAGTCCTGAACTGCCTAAGTTAGAAGCAACGGTGTTGGCACGTTCATCTAATTGCTTGCGGTATTCTAAATAGTTTTTCTCTCTAGAACTAATCGCTTGAGTTTTTCCAGTGCCAAAAAACTTACTAAAAATTCCCCCGCTGACCGGTTTAACGCTCATGTCGTACGGTACAACCACGTAAAAATTTTTGCTCATTACATTGGCGGACTCTACTAAGCGGTTAATAAACTCGATGTACTCGCCAGTTTGCATGCGCAGTAATTCATTCGTCTGACGCTCCATTAAACCCTTTAACTTGCCGGTATACTCGGCAATATCCATTTTGCGACTTTGCAAAATAATTTGAATATGAAATTCAAGTGAATTTAAAAATCGTTGAT
>CAZLAR010000041.1:0-4681 GCA_964557735.1 uncultured Candidatus Saccharibacteria bacterium | reverse complement strand
AATAAAAAAACTTTCTCGGAAGGAGAAAGTTAAATTATTTAAAATATAAACTAAAGAATCTTTGAAAGCACTAATCCTTATTGGCGAAGTGCCACCATTCCTTACTCGCAGGAACAAACTTAGCTTTATCCACCATGACGTTTCTTAATATTTTAGAATTTGGGAAAGAATCCCATTGACCAGCTCTTGGTGAAAACTCATCAAAGGGAGTAGGCATAGCCAAATCTTTTTGTGTTGATACATCGTAAATTGTTAAGTCAATCGCTCGACCTTGGGGATGATCACCACCAGCAACAGAAGCAATATATTGATTATCAATTCGTGGTTTTTGTTTATCACCCCATTCTCTCATTTTTGTTTGTACTTCTTTGGGTCTATAACAATCCCAGACTTTTAATCGATAGTTTTTATTTGTTTTCTTTAGTGCTTCTTGCGCTATCTTTAATTTTTCAGCAGTTGAGGCTAACAGCAAACATCTAGTATCAGTATACAGTTTCTCTTTCATGAAGTTATCAGTAGTCGCATATTTCATTTCTACTTGAAGTTCTGGAACTACTGTCGAAGCATCTACGTAACCACTTGGCACACTTCCACCGCCACCATTAGCCTTTTTAGTCATACACTGTGAAATAGCAGCTTGCATGTTTTTCCAAGTACCTGCTTTACCATCGCCTACGATCCACTTTCCAGCTACTCTAAGCTCAAAGTGAAGATGAGGACCTAGAGCCCCGGAATATAAAAAGATCTTTCCAATTTGTTGACCAGCCTGAACAGTATCACCAGCATTAACTGTCGGAGTAATATGCGCTAGGTTAGCACACGCATTGGCACTATCACAATTAGCACTACCGACCGTCGTGTTTGAAGAAATACTAATATACGCACCCGTGCCACCTAATGCATTATCTTTTCGAACAGTAACCTTGCCACTAATTGGTGCATATACCGGATGAGCGACTTGTCCTACAGCTAAGTCAACCGCACCCTCGCCTGGAGGGCCGTTCGGAGGAACTCTAACTGTTCTGTGCTTATCTGGAGTGTCGGGATTGGTATCCCAAGGATTATGAACTGTATTGTTATAACTTTTAACAGCAGTGGCAGCAATTGGCATAGCACAATCTTCATCGCCACCAAAGGCAATACCCCCATCGGCCAAAGTACAAGTGCCACTGAATCCAATATCTTCACAACTAGGGAAACCAGCCGCATCAAAAATCGGCGGCTGAATTGGCTTGATAATTACTAAATTTGGATTAATAAAACTTAAAATAACATAGCTACCCAGCAAGAGCCCCATACCGATTAAAGCATTCTGGATTATGCCCTTGGCTTTTTGTTTGCCTGTCTCCCCTCCTGTCATATACAAATATCCAGCGAAAACTACAAAAAACACCAGCGCAATTGCCCCAAATGAAATTCCAAACCGGTACATCTTGTTGATACATTTCTCCAGAGCACGGCTGTCTGTTCCTGATTCGCTAGGCGTACACAAGAACCTCGTCAGACTGTCTTGAACGCCACTGTATTCAGTTACGCCAATACCGCCCTTTGTGGAAGTATCGTTCGCAGTACCGGTTGAGCCTTGCGCCAAAGCCAAAGCCGGGTTCATGAATGTTATCCCAAGGATAGCGGTGAATAATATTTGTTTTAATTTTTGCACTTTGAGTTTATAAAAATTTTTTATTTGTATTCAATAACGATCCTGCTTGTCAGCCAATACTGACCTTGTTTAAGTAAAGTAACGGAACTTTCACCAGTGGTCTCCTGTTGAGTTTCGTTGTTCACTGTGGTCACATCCATTGTCACCACAACAACGCCATTATCATTTCGCTCAAGTTTGATAGAGTCAGGGTCAACCATAGAAGAAATATCCACCGACGAAGAAAATGAATCAATCATGTCCTGTACTTCCGCTTTAAACGAGTCAGTGGCCTGATTTTGCACATCTTGCAAACCGCGAGTATCTACAGCAGAATACGTACCATAACCTTCTGTTAATATTTTCCCTTGAAGCATCAAGTATTGGTCTTCTTCAGGAATATCATCTTGGAGGAACGAATAGTTAAGTTCGTTTGGACCAGTATCAGGGCCTGACGGGGTGGTTTGTTTATTGTTTACTAACAATAACACGATTAACATACCGACAATAACAACTATGGCGCCAATTAAAAATATTCTTTTATGTTGTTCTATATAATCAAACATTTAGTTTCTTCGTTTACATGATGTATACATTTCCAAATACCTATTCAAGGTTGAAGTTTCAGACCCTAGACCTTGATAAAAACGATAAGCTTCGTACGGGTCTCCTTTTGCCTGCTTCATTTTGGCTGCCCAAAAATATGCGCCCACTTGAATGCTAAATTCAGGGTTAATTAAATCGGTCACATATAAAGGTTTATTAACGCCAAATTCCTTCCCGCCCCGTGCTGGAACCCCATTAGTCCATCCTGTTGTTAAGCCACGGCGCTTTTCGTAAATAGTTACTTGAGTAAGACCAATAGCGTGATACTTACTGTCGAAATCTGTAATATTATAAGTCTGCTTGTTGGCGCTATTAACGTCAACTAACTTTGGCGGACCATTTGATACCGATAAATAATTAAATGTCGACTCTTTTTGCATCAGTGCGGAGAGTGAACAATAATCCATCTTATTTTCAGCTGTTGCATACTGTTTTGTATATTTAACTATCAAATCTTTGTACTGTGCTTCAGTTGGAGAACCTGCCACTCCTGCACCAACCTGCACCTGCCCATTCGGTAATACACAATTCTCGCCAAAACCAACATCTACACACTTTGGTAAACTACTGGCAGAAAAAATTGGTGGTTGAATGGGTTTGATCTTTACTAAATCTGGATTGATGAAATTCAACAACACAAAGCTAGAAAGAATAATCGCCATACCGGTAAGCGCGGTGGTAAAAATTGTCTTGCCTTTTTGCTTGCCAGTCTCCCCTCCTGCCATGTACAAATATCCGGCGAAAACAATAAAGAACACTAACGCAATTGCTCCGAAGGCAATTCCAAACCGGTAGATCTTGCCAATACAGTCATACAACGCAGTGCCTAAATTACTTTCATCTGGCACACATAAATAGTCCTTAATACTTTTATCCACCCCTTTATACTCTGGAACTGCAATACCTGTACTAGCATTTTGGTCAGATTTAATCGCATCTGGAATAATCGGTTGTGCCTGTGCAAAATTTACCTGCGCAAAACTACTGTAGCCGAACAAAACTTGGACTACCAAAAAACCTGCAATCCAGATCCGACCACGTTCACGAAGTAATTTTGTTTTTATCATCCTTTAACGATTATTTTCCAAGGAAACTGAGAGGATTATACGGTGCCCCTGAAGGGATCATGTAATTACCGTAAGCACCTTTAGTAACGGTATAGCCTTTGCGGTCGAACACAGTAAAGTGTAAGTGATAGCCACGGTCAGGGCCATAAAGTAAGCGCGTGGTATTACCAGTGTTGCCTTCATAACCAACTAAGTCTCCCATTTTTACTGCGGCACCTGGCGAAACCACTACAGAACGCATGTGCGCATACAAAGTCACAATGTCGCGCGCACCGCTGTTAGTTTCTACCGTATGATAAATAGTACACCAATTTCCATACGCAGCCTGGCTAGAATTACAATGTGCCACTGTGCCGTCGGCCGCTGCATAAATTGGTTTACCTGCTGGTGCTGCTAAGTCGATCCCATTGTGGAAGTTATACCCTAAAGATGTAAATCCAGTATTACCGTAGCCTTGGGTCAGAACACCATCCATTGGCCACGCCAAAACACCCTTCTTTGCAGAAATAGTTGGATTGCCGGCACGCCCACGGGCTGCATTATCTAAGTCATATAGTTCTTTTTGAATTTTATCTTCTTCGGCATTACTAGTTTTAAGAAGTTTCTGATAGTTTGCCTCGGTGCCTTTAGTTTGTGCCAACAAACCGGCTTTGGAGGAGCGGTCCTCATCTAGTGCTTCATAGGCAATATCGAGTTGAGCTGAGAGTTCTTTTAACTTCTGTAAAGACTTTTTTAAATCCTCTTGCTGGAGTTCTAATTTTGTTTTAATCTCTTTAATTTTTGAAACCAAAGTATATACCTGTTGAGTAATGCTTCGATTGTACTGGATTTGATCTAAGAATGCAGAAAAATTGTCTGTGCCTAAGCCGATGTTTAAAAAAGATTTGTCATCGAGTTCAGCTAATTGCACGACGAGCTGGCCCAAGATTTTTTTATTTTCTTCAATCTCAACCATGCGTCGATCTATTTGGGTTTGCAGTTCTTTAATTTGTAAATTTGTGTCTTCTGTTTGAGTTTGGTTTGCTTGAATTTGCAATTCGAGAGAAGCAATTTGGTTATCGTAAATGCTAATTTCATTTTGCAAACTTGCTCCTTGTTTACGAGTTGAAGCAATTGACTGTTGATATGAACTAATTTGTTGTTGGAGTTTTTGAAGCTTATTATTTAGATCGTCTCGGGGGTTGGTAATTGCTTTGGCTGGGTTGGCCAGATGCAATGCAAGAAAGACAAAAAAACCAACGCTAATTAAGCCAATTAACGCGGCTGAAATGATGATTTTATAAAGTGTTTTTGTTTCGTATTGAGTGGTCAACATTAACAATATTATAGCACATTTAGGCTATAAAATCGAAATGGCTTGCTGGAGACG
>CAZLAR010000040.1:0-4779 GCA_964557735.1 uncultured Candidatus Saccharibacteria bacterium | reverse complement strand
ATCAACGATTTTTAAATTCACTTGAATTTCATATTCAAATTATTTTGCAAAGTCGTAAAATGGATATTGCCGAGTATACTGGCAAGTTAAAGGGTTTAATGGAGCGTCAGACGAATGAATTACTACGCATGCAAACTGGCGAGTACATCGAGTTTATTAATCGCTTGGTAGAGTCCGCCAACGTAATGAGTAAAAACTTTTACGTGGTCGTACCGTACGACATGAGCGTTAAACCGGTCAGCGGTGGAATTTTTAGTAAGTTTTTTGGCACTGGAAAAACCCAAGCAATTAGTTCACGAGAGAAAAACTATTTGGAATACCGCAAGCAGCTAGATGAACGTGCTAATACCGTTGCTTCAAACTTGGGCAGTTCAGGACTTCGCGTAGTGCGTTTGAACACCGATCAGTTAATTGAACTCGTTTACAACTCTTACAACTTTGGAGCTGGACCAGCCATAGATGCCAGTCAATTGCCAAATGTCACTATAACGGCGGACGAAGAGAAGTAATAGAAAAAGTAAGCCTGCGAACTAACATCAACTTAAACAAGATAATGGGATTATTCACTTTTAAAAAATCAGAACTCGAAAAGAAACGCGAGGAGTTAGAACACCTTAAAGGCCAGATTTCCGCTGACACTAAGTTAGCTGAGGTCGAAAAGGAAATTAGCGAAGGGTTAACTACCTTAAAAGACCTATTGGCGCCTTCTAGCTTAATGTTCACCAACTCTCACTTCGAGATTAACGGCAAGTTTGCCCGCACCTTTTTTGCCTTGGCTTACCCTCGGTTTCTTTCGTCGAACTGGCTATCTTTCATAATTAACTCCGAAAGTGCTTTGGATGTTTCCATGTTCATTTATCCTGTTGACTCGGGGATTGTGTTGAAGAAATTAAAGTCCAAAGTAGGGGAAATTGGCTCACAAATTATGGTAGAACAGGAAAAGGGCTTGGTACGAAACCCGCTACTTGAAACTGCCTACCATGACGTGGAAGAACTCCGTGATAATTTACAACAGGGCACCGAAAAGTATTTCCGCTTCGCCTTGTACTTTACTTTGTACTCCGACACCTTAGAAGAACTAGATAAAAACTCTGGTATTTTAGAAAGTGCGTTAGGCGCAAAGTTGGTTGTGACTAAGCGCGCCATGTTAGCTACTGAGCCAGGTTTTAACTCCACGCTGCCTCTTGGCTTGGACGAATTAAACATTGCTAACAATTTAAATACTAGTCCGCTGTCTAGTACTTTTCCGTTTGTGTCTTCCGACTTAACCGGTAACGACGGAATTTTGTATGGCGTTAACCGACACAACAACAGTTTAATTTTGTTCGATCGTTTCCAAATGGAAAATGCCAACTACGTGGTGTTTGCTAAGTCTGGTGCAGGAAAGTCGTACGCCGTAAAGTTGGAGATTTTACGTTCACTCATGGTTGGTATAGAAGTTATTGTTGTTGACCCAGAAAACGAGTATCAACATTTGGCAGAAGCCGTTGGCGGCACTTACTTAAATATTTCTTTGAACTCAGACTTCCGTATTAATCCGTTCGATTTACCAACAAGTGTTGCAGACGAAGACCCGGCCGACATTTTGCGTAGCGCCGTAATTAATTTGCTCGGCCTAATGGGATTAATTCTTGGAGATTTAGATCCAACCGAAGAAGCCTTTTTAGACAAAGCAATTTGGGCAACGTACGCTAAAAAAGATATTTCCGAAACTACTGACTTCCGCACGGCCGAAATGCCGGTTATGGCTGACCTTATAGAAGTGTTAGGCGGTATTGTTGGTGCAGAAAGCTTGGCACAGCGCCTAGAGAAGTTTACCAGTGGAACTTTTGCAGGCTTGCTTAACCAACCAACCAACGTACAGCTTAACAACGAGCTATTAGTATTTTCCATTCGCGATCTTGAGGATCAACTTCGTCCAATTGCCATGTACATTATTCTTGGGCACATTTGGAACTTGGTGCGTAGCGAACTAAAGAAGCGCATTTTGGTGCTAGACGAAGCCTGGATTATGATGCAGCACGAAGATTCTGCTCGTTTTGTGTTTGGTATTGCTAAGCGCGCCCGCAAGTACTATTTAGGCCTAACTACCATTACCCAGGACGTTGCCGACTTTATGGCTAGTCCGTATGGTAAACCAATTGTGACTAACTCATCGATTCAATTACTCTTAAAACAAAGCCCAGCGGCCATTAATATTGTGGCGGAAACCTTTTTCTTAACCGAAGGCGAAAAATATTTACTTCTCGAAAGCGATGTGGGCGAAGGGATCTTCTTCGCAGGTCTTAAGCACGCGGCAATTAAAATTTATGCTTCCTACGTGGAAGATCAAATTATTACGACCGATCCAAAACAATTGCTCGAAATCCAGCAGAGCATAGATGAATTAGCGAGTTAGCTATGTTGCGCGCCTTTTTAGACGACACTTCGAATCGTGGCTCAGACGCTGGTCAGAACTATGATCCAATCGCTGCAACAGATGACCAGCTTTTTAGTGATGACACAGCTGCTAGTTACGAAGGTGCTAATTATACTGACGACTCAGACGCTGCTAATAAACCGACTGAACGAAATTCACCAGAACGCCAAAGTCGAATTGAGAAAGCAAAAGAGGGAATTCAAAGTAAAGACCGATCTAAAGACAAGGCCAGCGATAACGATAAAGCTTCAAAAGAAGCTACACCACGCCGGTCATTTTTTAATCGTAATAAAAAATCTGATAAGAAAAAAGATTTTTTGGCTCCTGGTAGTGACTCAGCCAAATCTGACAAAGACAAAAAGAAAGATTCCTCAAAAGGAGGAGCAGGTGACGAAAAAGAAGGCGGTGCCAAAACTGGCATTAGTAAATTAAAAAATTTGTTCGGTAAAGGCGGTGACGACAAAAATGGCGGTGGTCTAAAAGATGTGGCAGCGAAGGATCCTCGCAAACTTGCTATGCATGCACTTGATTACGTTGGTATAGGTCGTCGAGTTGGCGATGTGATGTTTATGGTGTGGTTGAACTTTACCGTGGTTCTATCAATAGCATTTATTGTACCTGGCATTCTAGGCCTACTCATGCTTAACTTGTTATTAATTTGGCCGAAGGCTGTGTACAAGATCACGGTTTGGATATTAGTATTTATTCCTGCAGTCGGAGAAGTGGTTAAGACTGTAGACACGGCAGGCCTGGGGAAAGTTGACATTAAACTGAATGCTGTTGAAATCTATCTTATTGTTATTATCGATCTGATTTGGTTCATAGCCATGCTGGCTTTGTTCGGATTCATTATGACTATTATTTGTTATCCGATTAATAATGTTGGGGTAGTGGGGACAACTGTAGCTGATGTTTGGTACGGAACTTCGCTATTTAGTGAGCTGCAAGGCTTCTGTAAAGGCTTGTAAATTGAGTTGCAGTGCTGAAATATGGTATACTATATAAAAGACAAGGCACCTTCTGAAGTGTCATTCTAATTGAAATTAAAAGAAAAAGAAGTGAATAAACGAGCCATTGCAATACTGGGCGCAATTTTCATCCTAATAGTAGGTGCTTTAGGATTTTTAATCTATTCCCGCAGTAAATCAAACAATGAGCCGGTAGCTGAAGTAATTGAAGAGCCAATTATTGAAGAAACTCCGGTGGAGCCAGTAGAACCGGAAGCTCCATCGACTCAGGCCGTGCGCTTAACCGATGACTCGATTATTTCCCCAATTTTGTTTTACACTGGCGTAGGGATTTCCTACTTTGCTAGTTCTGGGCAACTGTTTCAAACAGATTTACAAATTGATGGAACAACGGCGTTATTAAGCAACAAGCGCGAACTTTCGATTGCTCTAAAACCAAACATTTCTAAAATTATTTGGCCACGTGCTGGCAACAGTTTTATGGCTCAGTTTGGCACAGCTAGTAACCCAAGTTGGAGTTATTACGATAGCTCAACCGCTAGCTACATCGATATTCCTTCCCAAGTTTATAGCTTAGACTGGATGCCAAGTGGCGACAAAATCATGTTCGTATGGGTAGACGCTAACGGTAAAGCAACTTTAAATATTTCTAACCCCGACACTACTGGCTATCAGATGCTAACGGATTTGTATGAACCGGATAACATCATTAGTGTTTCACCTGATGGCGCTAATGTTTTATTCTATCGCACACAAACTACCGACAGCACTAAGAATACTATTAACATGGTTTCGGCAGATGGGAAAACTTTCACATCTGTGGTGAAAGACGGATACAACACCGGCGTACAATGGAGTCCAGATAGTAAAAAGTTTTTGTTTACCAAGCGAGACAGTGGGACACAAAAGTTTAGTTTGTGGGTCGCAGACATTGGTACTGGCGAGATTCGTAATTTAGGAGTTTACACTTCAACAACAAAAGCGATTTGGTCTAAAGATGGTACTATGGTTTACGCAGGTGTGCCGACTACAGGAATTGCTGGCCAAGGCTTAACTCAAGATACAATTCAAAAGATTACTGTTAGCAATGGTCAATCAGAGGAGTTTGCTCCAGGTATAGCCGTTGATGCCCAAGACCTATTCTTGAATTCCGAAGAAACTGTGCTGTTCTTCCGTAACGCTCAAGACAACGCGCTTTATTACATCCCAGTTCAATAGACTCAAAATTTAAAATTCTAGTAAAAACCCCTCAACCTTTATCATGCGAACGCATCTGAGCCAAGCCACCGGCTGGCGCAGGCGAAGCTAAGTTCGCAGATAAATGGTTGAGGGGTTTTATTGTCTAAGAGGAAACCCCGGACAAGCGGCCGTTGTAGAATGCAACGGCTTTTT
>CAZLAR010000039.1:0-5465 GCA_964557735.1 uncultured Candidatus Saccharibacteria bacterium | reverse complement strand
CGTCAGCTCCAAAGAAAATAATGTCGCCAGTCTTCGCACCAGTTTTTTCTACAATTGTTGCTAGTTCAGTTTCAGATAGGAATTTGATGATCGGAGATTTTGGTCCATCTTCTGCTATTTGGATGTAAGCCAAACCACCAGCACCACTTTGCTTGGCAAGTTCGGTTAGCTCGTCGATTTGGCTGCGAGTTAAGTTGGCACCACCTGGACCGACAACTGCCTTTACCACACCGCCATTTTTAATGGCGCCAGCAAATACAGTGAATTCGGTATTAGTGAGGTCGGCAGTTAAGTCAGTAACTTGCATATCAAAACGCAAATCTGGTTTGTCAGATCCATACTTGTCCATAGCGTCGTTGTAGGAAATGCGCGGCACTTCTTTTGCAACTAACTCTTTGCCAGCAAAATCGGTAACCAAAGATTTAATTAACGGCTCAATAGTTTGGAGAACATCTTCACCTTTTTCCACAAAAGCCATCTCTAAGTCTAGTTGATAGAATTCGCCCGGATGGCGGTCAGCGCGAGGGTCTTCATCTCGGAAACAAGGAGCAATTTGGAAATAGCGAGGCAAACCACCAACCATTAATAGTTGTTTAAATTGCTGCGGTGCTTGAGGGAGAGCGTAAAATTGCCCCGGATGCAAGCGTGAAGGCACTAAATAGTCACGCGCGCCTTCTGGACTAGAAGAGGTTAGAATCGGTGTAGTGACTTCGGTAAAATCTGCTTCGTGCATGAATTTGCGAATGGCAATGTTAAAGTTGTCGCGGCGCTTTAGGCGATCTTGCATTTTTGTACGACGCAAATCTAAGAAGCGGTACTTTAATCGCAACTCTTCGTTTACTTCTTCAGTGCCGTGAGAGACAGGGAAGGGAAGTACTTCAGATTTGTTCAGCACTATTATTTCAGAGACTATAACTTCCACACTACCAGTCGGAATGTTGTCGTTTACTAGGCCAGCTTCGCGATCTATGACTTTACCAACCACTTGTAGAACGAACTCGTCGCGAATGCTGGATGCAATAGCAAATGCCTCTGCTTGTTCTGGGTGAACTGTGAGCTGAACCAGGCCGCTGTGGTCGCGCAGATCAATGAAAACTAATCCACCATGATCGCGAGTGTTGTTGACCCAACCTTTAAGCATGACCTCTTGGCCAATTTGGTCGATTGTATATTTTGTTAGTGTTCTTTGCATATTTGTGACTTTAGAAATGAAATTAAAAACCCTTACAAATTACCCAAATGAGTTGAGTAATTTGTAAGGGCGCTCAATCTAATAGATTGGAGGTGCGCGGTGCCACCTTACTTCGCTATATTGCTCAGAAAACAGAGCGGTATAGCCTCGAATATTTTGTTCAGCTCCGCCGTGTTAAGGCTTCATCGCTTTCTTTAATTATATCAAAACCAGTGGATTAAGCAAATTTAGACATGAAAAAACTGGGAAATAGATGAGCAAAAGGAGAACCAAACCTCGTCATTTTTCCAGTTTTTAGTGCGCGCCTTTCCTAAACCCGCACCACTTGGAGCGCAAAATTGCGCTGTGTATTTAGACCCTTCTAAAAATTTGTGATGGGAGATCAGTCAAAGAAATGGCATTCAAATGAATTGCTTTGGTGCAAATTCACCACTTCTCTCCCATTGGACCCACATGTTGGCAGATATGCGTTTTCGCGAATTGTTTTACGGTTCGCGAGAAGGACGAACACTACCAGATGTTTTTACGGGCCACTTGTCTGTCGTAGTTTCCGGGAGGAATCAAAGAATCAAACAAAGTAATAGAACATTATCATAATTTGAGGGGATTGTAAAGAGATAAAAAAGAGACCCAAACCATTGCTGATTTGAGTCTTTCGGATGCTGCGAGTGCCGATCTACTGATCGGGGTCGCCGCGGCCGGTTAGTCGGAGCCGGTCGAGATAGTCAAAAAGGTTTTACTTGCGTGATTCCTGACCGGCGGTGCGTGGTTGCTTGTTTCAAAGTTTTTTTTGCTTTGCATATTGTCTCCTGTATTTTGTATTTTACCCCATGAAATCTGCTGGGAGGCGGGAACGAGTCTCGCCCCCAGCAATTTGGACTTGGTTGAACCGAGTCCTCGATCTGTCGGACTTCTCGAAACCGGTGGCATTAGCCTATCGGTTGAATGGATTGTCTCCATTCCGATGGTCCGACTTTACCAGTTTATTTTCGGCCGCTAGCTAGCGTGCGGCGTGTCATTGGTCTTCTGTCTTACTGGTGACGACAGATTAAGAAAATAATACCATGAAAAGGCATTCCTGTCAAGAAATTTACGCAGAGAATTAACAAAATTAGTCAATTTTTAGCTTAAATAAGCGAGAAAAATATGAAAATTTTAAGGAAATTCCATCTTGGGGTATAATATATACAAAGACAACTTAACTAGAAACAAAAACAAAAATGCTTAAAAAGATAGTCTTAGACTTGGAAACACAAAAATCCTTCGAAGAAGTTGGTGGTCGTGGTAAGAATCATCTTCTCAAAGTGTCTGTTTGTGGGATCTATGATTATAGTACAAATCAGTATTCAATTTACGAGGAGCACGAGTTGCCGAGGTTAGCTTCGGTCTTACAGACGGCGGATCAGATTATTGGCTTTAACATTAAAAATTTTGACTTTGCCGTTTTGCAACCGTATATGAACTTTAACGTGGATACGCTTTCATATTTCGACATTCTTGAAGAAATTGAACGCGTCATTGGCCACAGGGTAAAGTTGGAATCAGTTGCGCAAGGAACTATTGGAAGTGGTAAGTCGGGTAATGGCTTAGAAGCTTTACTCTATTTCAGAAATGGTCGTATGGATTTATTAAAAAAATATTGTTTAGACGATGTGCGTGTGACCAAAGAAGTATATGACTATGCGCTAAAAAATCAAAAACTTTTGTACCGTGATTATTTTAATATTCGCGAGTTACCAGTTGTTTGCAAAGAGCCGGTTAGTCGCGCTGGCGTGCTTCGCCAAGAAGTCTTGTTTTGATTAAATTCATGACCAACACAGATCAAAAAAAAAATTTACACACAGTTTTAACCGCAGTTGCCATTGGAGTGCTGGGGTTTTTTGTTGTTGCTTGGGCGCTGAGTTTATTCTTTTCTGGTGATGTTACTATCCCGCAATCATTTGGGTTTGGAAAATTTCAAATAAAATTTTACGGGATACTGTTATCGCTTGGAGCCCTTGCCGGATATTGGTTGGCAATGCGTCGTCGGGAAGTTTATCGAATCTCTACTGATAAAGCTGATAGTATTATTTTCGTTGCCATTGTTGGTGGATTTTTGGGAGCGCGGATTTATCATGTTGTCTCTGAGGTTGGTTTTTATTTACAACATCCGGCTCAGATTATTGCTGTGTGGAATGGTGGGTTAAGTATATTTGGTGCAGCGATCGGTTCGATTCTGGCGATTTACTTTTATTGGAACTATGTTCTTGAAAAAAATGAAACGACTTTTTTAAATTTACTGGATTGGCTCACTCCAAGCGTTATTGTTGGGCAGATCATTGGTCGGTTCGGTAATTTTGTTAATTACGAGCTTTATGGTTATCCGACTGCTTTGCCGTGGAAGATGTTTGTGCCACAAATGTTTCGACTGCCCCCATATGAGCTTAATCAATTTTTTCATCCATTATTCTTATACGAAGCGGCTGGCAGCGTTATTATTTTAGTCCTAGTTTTAAAGCTTAAGATGCGTATTGGCATGCTTTTCTTAACCTGGCTTTTGTTGTATAATGTGATGAGGTTTTTCCTAGAATTCTTGCGTGCCGGGAGCATTGTTTATGGTGGTATTCGTGTGAATGCTGTTGTTGCAGCTATACTGGCTATACTGGCAGTAGTGATAATGAATAAGCTAGGATACTTAAAATTTTATGACAAACAAAGTTCATCTAATAATTAGTGCGGTTGTTGCTATCCTGTTTTTGGTTATCACACAAATTTTTGCATCGCCATTACCGGTGTTTCGATTTTTGGTGCCAAGCTTTTTAATTTATGTTTTAGTCGTTGCTGTCTATAATCGTTGGTACTTAACGCAAGGTGAAACAAAGCTTAACGTGTGGGTGTGGTTACGTTTACCATTGTTTCTTTGCACTTGGTTCGGTTTGTTTTTTCTAGTGCCGTCAGGGATTGGCCGCGGTATGTTTCTGTTGGTTAGTCTGCCAATCATTTTCTTTTTCGAATCTTTACTTGGTAACACTGGTCAACAAATTGGTTGGAACGAATTTTTGCTGACAATCGCTGCGTTAATGCTGTCTTTGTTTGGCTTTAGTTATTATTTCCAATTGCCTGGAGTGCTGTATTTATTAATTGTTTTCTTATCGGTGTCTGTTGTGGTGCGATCATCTTTGGAGTTAGTGCCACACGAGCCGGTGGTAAAATGGGTAGCATCGTTAGCCCTAGGACTGTTTGCGACGGAACTGTTTTGGGCGATTAGCTTTTTGCCGTTACACTATTCGGCGTTAGCAATTTTTGCGTTTAATGTTCTGTACGTGCTATGGATTATCTACTATCATTACTTATATAGAACACTGACACGCAAGCAAGTTCAATTTCATTTGGTGTTAGCATTCATTTTGGCATTAGTAATGCTGATGTCTACGCCGTGGAGTATTCAATCTTAAATTGTAAATAATCAATTGTAACTAAACGAACCATATGAAGAAATATAAAATTGTTATTATTATTGTCACTGCTGCTTTAATCGCTTTAGCTGTACAAGTGTTGTTTGGGAATTTCATTTCGGCTCGGTTAGCGACGTTGCCGTTTGTTCGCAATTTAGATTTGTATAATCCACGTGCACCGATTGTGGTCACAAACAAGGAAACCGTCCGCGTGAGTGATGCTAATGATGCCGTGGAAACTACTAACAGCTTAAAGTCTAAACTCGCTTTAGTGGTTTACTATGACGGTACGGGAGCAGATGCTCGAGTGGTAGTTTCTGGTGGAGCAATTAATTGGACTTCCGATGGATATTTTGTTACAACAACTGCTGCCTTGGCAGTGACGAATAAAACTTATGCTGTTGTTTTAAACAACGGTGACATTTTTCCAATTAAACAGACTTTTGTAGACACTGCTTCTTCTTTGGTAATATTGGCCACTGATGCTAAGGGTCAAGCTACAGTTGAGCCGGTCGAGAGTAAAGAGTTGCGACCGGCCGAAAAGATGTTACTAATAGTTAACGCGCCGACGCCGAACCAGACAACATACTTAGAGAGCCATATTCGTACTGGTATAAACAATGTTTCCGGACAAATTTTTTCTAGCGATCGCGCTCAGCGTAGTGTGAGTTTGCAAACACCAGGACCGCTTACCCCAGGCCACGCAGTTTTTAATTTAGATGGCCGTTTAGTAGGGATGTGGGACGGCACTAGTGTTCTTTCTAGCGACGCGATTCGCGTGTTTGCTAGTAACTTCTTTAGAGATAATAAAACTGTCATTCGGCCAGGCTTCGGGTTTA
>CAZLAR010000038.1:4599-5758 GCA_964557735.1 uncultured Candidatus Saccharibacteria bacterium | reverse complement strand
AAAAGCGGTGCCAACTACAAAGCGTCGTGCCCTTTTCATAACGAAAAAACTGCTAGCTTAATGATCTCCCCGCAAAAACAAATTTGGCATTGTTTTGGGTGCGGCGAAGGTGGCGATATTTTTGGGTTTGTAATGCGTTACGAAAATTTAGAATTCCGTGAAGCCTTACAACAACTTGCTCAAAAAGCTGGCGTGGTTTTACCAGAGCGTTCACCTCAAGCCGGCCAGGACAAAAAAGTCTCGGAAGATTTAGTGCGCATAAGTAATTTTGCTTCGAAGTTTTATCACGCCCAGTTGCTTTCTAAAAGTTTGGCGGGTGCTAGTGCATTAAAATATTTAACAGATCGTGGCTTGAATAATAAGACTATTGAGAATTGGGAAATTGGTTACGCACCAGACGGTTTTGACACGCTCATTAAAGCGTTGCAAGCCAAGCAAGTCACTTCTGTAAACGCTTTGGCGGCCGGCGTAGTTGCAAAAAATGATCGTGGCAATATTTTTGACAGGTTTCGTGATCGCATCACATTCCCAATCCATAATTATTTTGGAGACGTAGTTGGTTTTTCTGCGAGGGTTATGCCTGGCGCAAAAGATGACACGGCGAAATACATCAATAGTCCAGAGACTGCCATTTATAGTAAAAGTAAAATCTTGTTTGGACTTTTCCAAGCGAAAGCGGCTATTAGAAAAGCAGATGAGGCCGTAATAGTAGAAGGACAGATGGATACAATTTCTGCCCATCAGGCTGGTTTCGACAACACGGTGGCAACTAGTGGCACGGCGATGACTGAAGATCACTTACGCTTAATAGGTCGCTTAACAAAAAACTTAAAATTTTGTTTCGACTCAGATGCGGCCGGAATGCAAGCACTTCGCCGCGCTGGTGAGCTCGCTCTATCTATGGGATTTCGTATTAAAGTTATTGAGTTAACAGATGCGAAAGATCCTGATGAACTAATCTTGAATTCACCCGGTAAATGGAAACAGGCCGTTCATGATGCGGTTTGGTTTACCGACTACTATATAGATTCAGCGGAAAAGCAGTATGAGTTTGGTAGTTTAGAACAAAAACAATATTTAGTTGAAGAAGTTATTCCATTGTTGAAGTACGTTGTTAATCCTTTGGAACAGGGTCACTATGTTCGTCTAATGAGCGAAA
>CAZLAR010000038.1:3404-4499 GCA_964557735.1 uncultured Candidatus Saccharibacteria bacterium | reverse complement strand
ACCCCTGAAGCATCAAAAACACCAGAGTTACAGTCACTTGCCAATGAGGCCCAGTTTATGGTAGAATCTAACTTAGAAAACCTAGCGAACAATGAACTGGCGCTGATGCGCGAGTTAAAGAAAAGCTTTTATTTGTTTAAATTGGCCGGCATTAAAAAACTTTTACAGGATGCCACGACTGCCATCAAAAAAGCTGAATCGCTCCACGACAACTCCGCAATAAAAAGCCATAGTGAGCTCTTCGCCGAGTTGAGTGCCCAGCGTTATGCCCTTGAGCAAAAGCTTGAGAGTTAGAAATCAAAGATAAAAATCATTAAAATATTTTCCGCGAGATAGGCAACACCTACGGGTTTGTTGTTTTGTCTTGACGACCATCTCATTAGAGACCAATCTCATTAAGCATTTTATATAATGGCAACTAAAGTTAAAAAGAACATAGCGAAGAAGCCTATTGCGGCGAAGAAACCTGCAGTAAAAAAAACATCTGCGAAGGCAACTACTAAGTCAGTAAAGAAATTAGTAGCTTCAAAAAAGACAGTAGTAAAAAAACCGGTAGCAAAGAAGCAAACCTCTCAAAAAAAGACCGTGGTTAAGTCTTCAGAGAAGTCCAAAGTAAAAGCATCCGTAGTTAAAAAGCCAGCTGTAAAAGCCCCGCCTATTTTAAGTGATGCTGCATTAGAAGCAAAAGTTGAAGCTCAGTTAAGCGAGTTGATGCATAAAGGCAAGGCGCGTGGTTTTGTTACTGAAGCAGAAATTTTGCACGTTTTCCCGAATTTAGAAAACGACATCGTTCAAATCGAAAAAGTCATGGACGCCTTGGAGGCAATCGGCGTTGAGTTAGTTGATCAAGAGGTGGCCAGTGTTTGGGAGCAAGCTAAACCAGAAGTCGGTAATGAAGCGGTTGGTGGTGGTAAGAAAAAGAAAGATGAATTGCTCGAAGGGTTTGACCTTGGCGACATTTACGATGACTCTATTCAGATGTATCTTCGTGAAATTGGTAAGGTGCCTTTGTTGAAAGCCAATGAAGAAATTGAATTGGCCAAGCGAATTCTAAAAGGTGATGAAGGCGCACGCAAACGCTTAACAGAAGCAAAC
>CAZLAR010000038.1:0-3304 GCA_964557735.1 uncultured Candidatus Saccharibacteria bacterium | reverse complement strand
TATCATTTAAAAAAGATTTCTCAAGAAACAGTTTCTATTGATGCTCCAGTTGGTGATGATGGTGAAGATGCTGAGGGTTCGTACTTGCAGGACTTTATTGAAGATGAAGATCGACCAAAACCAACTGAGCAAGCTGGACGCCAGTTGTTAAAAGAGTATGTGCAAAATATTTTGAAAGACTTGGACCCACGTGAGCAAAAGATTCTAAAGATGCGGTTTGGTTTGGAAGATGGTGTCACTCACACATTGGAAGAAGTAGGCGAAGAGTTCGGCGTTACTCGCGAACGTATTCGCCAGATTGAAGCCAAAGCTTTGGAACGAATCAAAGAACATGGTGACATTCACAAGTTAAGAGATTATTAGGGAGACTATCGAACCTGGTGCAACAAAAATTGTAAAAAAAGAAGGCTTCGGATATGTCGAGAGACACTTCGAAGCCTTTTTGGTTTTGCATCGCCATTACTCTTGATCGATCCGATCTGCTTTTTGGAAAGACAGCAGCGCTCCGACAGTAGTAATAATCAGAGTTATAAAACTGATGAAGTTGTACAGAATTGAGTTTCCCCCGAAAGCAGTCCGCGGCCAAATTACCAAAGTGAGTGAGAAGAGAGTGAAGGCAGCTAAAGAAGCCAGCATCAAGAGTAGCATGATAACCCCTAATAGAAAAAAGGATGTGATGCTCCAAACCTTTGAAGGGCTTGTGTTTGAATTGGTATCCATTGAAAATTCCTCCTATTAAGACAATATTGCACTTGTTTGAGGGAAATGTCAATTGGGTGTCACGCTGCCATTTTGTTGGTAACAAAAACGCTGAGGTAGCTAGGCTAGTACTCAGCGCTGAATGTCTCGTAGTTTTGGAGTTCATCAAGTGATTCATAGTCGACCTTTTCGACTTTGGCATCTTTGGGGCCTATGTGGCACCATCGTAGAAATAGTTTGAGTTGATCTATTTCTCCTTCGGCTTGAATCTTCACCTGGTTATTTTCGTAGTTTTGAATTACTCCAACTAGGCCTAGTTCTAAAGCTTCGGCGATGGCGGCAAATCTAAAGCCGACTTTTTGGACGTTGCCGGTGACAGTGATGTTAACGTGTTTTTTCATATTCTGACTTTAGGGGTTATTTTCGCAATTCTTCTAGGTCAGCTAATACTTGAGCGGAATGCTCTGCGGGTTTGACCTTCTCGTATATTCGCACAATTTTGCCATTGGGGTCAACTAAGAAAGAGGTACGGTTAATACCAAAGTACTTGCGGCCGTACATACTCTTTTCTCCGTACACGCCGTACTTTTGCACGGCTACTTTGTCTTCGTCGGCCAACAGAGTAAAAGGAAGCTTGTATTTAGTCGCGAACTTTTTGTGACTAGCAACCGAGTCCGCGCTAATACCGAACACTTTTGCTTTTAATTTGGTAAAGCGTGGGAAGGCGTCGCGAATACCGCAAGCTTCGGTGGTGCACCCGGAAGTATCATCTTTTGGATAGAAATATATTAACACCCACTGACCTTTGTAGTCAGACAGTTTGTGTTTGTTGCCGTCTTGGTCGGGCAAGTTAATTGCTGGAGCCGTTGAGCCGATTTTAAGTTTTACTTCAGTTGCCATAATATTTGGTCTTAATAGTTATTCCCATTTTACATTATTTGATAAACTCTTTGGCATTAAAATGATCCAGGTCTGGCCAGGTTGGAATTTCATAGTGGCGCCGTTGCTATCTAAGAATTCATTCTGACCGTCGGAATATTTCCAGGTGCCATCGGTGACTTTGCCGCCGGTAAAGAGAACAGCGCGGCCGTCTTCATCAAGCTTTAACCCTACACCGTTTACTTTTTCCATAGGTACTATGTAGTCATCCACATATTGAATGAGTACATTTCGAACATAGGCTTGTTGATCGGTATTTTTGTCTATAGCTGGTTTAGTACCATGAGACCGAGCGTATAAACCAAAAGCAGGATCAAAAGTGAAAGTGGCTGTGTACGATGGGTCAAAGAATTTTGCAGAAATTTTAGTGACAGTTGTTTGTAGTTGCCCGGTAGGAATTGCTTCGTATTCGCCTAGCTTAACTGGACTCCAATCGGCCCACTCCTTTTTTTCCATTAACGCTCTAAGTAAGTCTATGGTTGTGTAAGCGTTGTGGGGAGCAAACCGATCTTTGCTTCGGTAAAAATAATCACCAAAGTAAAATTGATTAATGTCCTCTAATTGTTTATAGACGCCTGCATTCAGTTGATCCAGAGCCATATCACTCCCACCAACGTGAGCATAGGCGGCACCCCATTGGTTAGCAATAAAATTAAAGTAAGGCCTGGCTGAACGAATTGGGCCAATTTCTTTAGCATTTTGAGTCTGATATAGAGCAAGAAAGCGAGTAATGCCCCCCTCAGCCAGTGTTTCGTACACTATGTCGGCACTGTTTAAGCCAGATTGGGGACGGGCGTCTGTATGGTTCTCCACTACAATTGCAATCGGTCTAGTCTTGGCGATGTTTTCTGGGACGAGTACACCGTTAATCGCTGGAAGTTGTAAGCTAGAATCATCTCCATTTTGCGGTCGTCCTGAATTATTTTTTAATCTGTCTTGCCAAAAAATAACCGTTCCAGTTAGTGCTAATACAATTGCAACAATTATAATAAGTTTATTTTTCATAGACCTACTGGTTATTTTTGAACTGATTCATTTACATTTTAGCATGGATTGACAAAGAGTTTAAAAAGTAGTAAAGTAAAATCTGTTGCTAAAATTTTGTTGGCATAATCTTATCTGTTTAGGAGGATAAAATATTGAAAAAAATGTCTTTTGGAGGATTGGTTAATTTGGGTAGTAATTTTCCTTCGACAACTTCCGAAGCTATGGTGCTAAGTTGCTTATGCTCACCTGATGTGTATAAGTTTCCGGCACTATTTAACCATCTGGATTTAGAGTTTAGTAACTATTCAAACTTTCTTTTGGCTTGCGCCACACTTGATATCTTTGTTAAGGAATCTCGTGATTCTGCAGCAAAAGAGCAAGTGACCCGCAAGATCAAAGAGGTCGCTAGCCAATCAAATCTCAAGCGAGTTTTCGTGATTGTTTGTGCCAGCTGCGCTTCGGTTCACAATCGGCGCATTCTGCAACCTAAACAGATTCGGAAATCAGCGCTCTGTATTCGGAGGGATGAAGTGTGTTTGGCTGTGCGACGGCTTCGTGAAAGGATCCACTTCAATGAAGAAGTGGAGTTTAAATTGTTCTTAATTGAGTCTCGAGGCGACAATTATTTTCTGCATGTTTTGCATGGCCAGGTACCAAAACCCCGTCGAAATAAAGTTAA
>CAZLAR010000037.1:2909-5759 GCA_964557735.1 uncultured Candidatus Saccharibacteria bacterium | reverse complement strand
GCTTGAGGGATGCCAGCAATTTCACCAATGCGACCATCGTTATACTTTAATTGAGAAAGCATATCTTCATTCCACATTCCAAGAGCCTTAAGATCCTCAATTAAATATTGATTGATAATTACAAAGTCACCAGATATATTTGCTTTTACATAAATATTTTTGTAAATCGGTTCAATGGAAGGAATGGCGCCGGAGATGTTCGAGATAGTTGCGGTCGGAGCGATAGCCATAGTGTTTGAGTTACGCATACCATATTCACGCACTGCTTCGCGAACAGGAGTCCAATCCAAACGACCAGTACGAGAGACAGGAATTTGTTCACCGCGTTCTTCTTCTAAGAGTGCAATAGTATCTACCGGGAAAATACCACGATCCCATTTACTACCACGGAAAGATGAATATGCTCCTCGTTCTTTAGCTAACATACTAGAAGCTAGAATTGCATGATACGAAACAGCTTCCATGCTGTAATCAGCAAATTCAACCATCGCTTCTGAGTCAAAATTAATTCCTAATTGATACAAAGCGTCGTGGAAACCCATAATTCCCAAACCAACCGGGCGGTGCTTTAAGTTAGAATTCTTGGCTTCGACAGTCGGGTAGAAGTTTAAGTCGATAACATTGTCGAGCATACGCATAGCTGTGGTAGCTGTGTACTGTAATTTCTCCAAATCTAACTGCCCTTGGCGAATATGGCGGGCCAGGTTAATTGAACCTAAATTACAAACGGCAGTTTCTTCTTTGGAAGTGTTCAAAGTAATTTCGGTGCACAAGTTAGAGCTATGGACTACCCCAACGTGATCTTGAGGACTACGAATATTACTCGGGTCTTTAAAGGTAATCCATGGATGGCCAGTTTCAAACAACATAGTCAGCATCTTCTTCCACAAATCCTTAGCTTTCATTTGCTTGAACAAACGCAATTCTCCATTTAAACCTTTTTGTTCATAACGCTCGTATAGACGCTTGAACTCTCGTCCGTAAGTTTCGTGAAGTTCTGGGGTTTCATCTGGACTAAACAAGGACCACATACCGTCGGCCTTAACTCTTTGCATAAACAAGTCAGGGATCCAGTTTGAGGTATTCATGTCGTGAGTACGACGACGTTCATCACCAGTATTTTTACGCAATTCTAAAAAGTCTTCAATATCGTAGTGCCAAGTTTCTAAGTAAGCACAAGTCGCCCCACGCTTACGGCCACTGCGAGAAATAGCGACAGTAACATCGTTAGCAATTTTTAAGAATGGGACTACCCCTTGGCTCTCAATTCCATTACGTTTAATTAAAGAGCCGGTGCCACGCAATTTACTCCAGTCATTTCCTAATCCACCTGACCATTTAGAAAGTTGGGCGTTATCACCTAACGATTTGAAAATGTTATCTAAATCGTCTTCGATTGTAGTTAAGTAACAAGATGATAGCTGCGAGTGAACCATACCAGAATTAAACAACGTCGGAGAAGACGGCACGAAATGTAGTGTCGAAATAATGCGGTAAAATTCCACTGCCTTTGCCTCTTTATTCTGTTCATCTAAAGCCAAGCCCATAGCTACGCGCATCCAAAACATTTGGGGGGTTTCTAAGAGTTCTTTGGTCTCTGGAACTCGAGTAAAGTAACGGTCATTTAAAGTTTGAACAGCTAAATAAGACAGGAGGCTGTCGCGCTGATTATCTAATTCAGAGGCAATATATTCCAAATTAAAAGTCAGCATACGAGGATCTAAACGGCGAGCGGAAACACCAGTATTAATACAACGGACAAATGCTTCTCGCAACTGCTCGTTAATAATTCTAAAGTCAACTTTGTCCTGCCCAATAACTTCTTTATATAGTTTGTTAGAAAGCGCACGAGCAGCCACTGTGGAATATGCTGGATCTTTCTCGATGAAAGAACGAATGACCATAATTAACGCGTGCTCGATTTCTGAAGTCTTAATGTCTTCATAAATTTCTTGGCGCAGCTGGTTGATTACCATGGATACGTCTATGTCCTTAGCTTGATCACCTAAAATTTTCTCAAGACTTAGTTGAACCTTTTGCAAAGAAAACGGTTCAGTGGTGCCGTTACGCTTTTGCACCATCACTTCGGCTTTATCAATTTTTTCTAAAACTTCTGCTTTCTTTTCTTCTCGAACTTTAGTGTGTTCGTAGCGATAAATAATATAACTTTTAGCCACGTCAAAAAGGTTGCTCTCCATTAATTTACGTTCGACTATGTTTTGAACGTCTTCTACGCCAGGCACACGGTCAGCGAATAAAGTTTCAATTTCTGTAATTACCGCTAGGGCAATCTGTTCAGTTAAAGGGTCGTTTGCTTTGTAGTGAACGTCTACGTAGGCTTTACTAATAGCGAGCTTAATTTTTGAATGGTCGAACGGTACAATTTCTCCGCTACGTTTTTTTATTTCCATGGTTGTAATAGTTTTAAATTAAATTGATGTTGTTATAACTTGAGGATAGCTTCTTTAAACTCTTCAATATCCTCGAACTGTCTGTACACACTGGCGAAACGGATATATGCGACCTTATCGACTTTACGGATGGCCTTCATGACTAGTTCGCCAATTGTCGTGCTAGTAATTTCTCCGCCCACTGCTTTTTTTTGAATTTCTTGCTCCACGCTTGAAATAATTTTCTTAAAAGTTTGGTCGGTGTGCTCTCGCTTCTCGAACGCTCTTCTAAGGCCTCGCTCCAGTTTTTCTCTGGTATAAAGCTGGCGGCTACCATCACGTTTTAATACCTTTAGATCAAGAATTTCAATCTGTTCATAGGTCGAAAATCTGAACTCACATTTTTCACATTCGCGGCGTCTGCGAATAGCGGCAAGTTCCTCAACTGGCCTGGAATCGA
>CAZLAR010000037.1:0-2809 GCA_964557735.1 uncultured Candidatus Saccharibacteria bacterium | reverse complement strand
TCACATTCGCGGCGTCTGCGAATAGCGGCAAGTTCCTCAACTGGCCTGGAATCGACTACTTTTGTGTCGACATTCAGACATTTAGGACAATTCATAGGCTTTTGTTAGATTTTCTTTATATTTCAGTAAACACTAAATGTAGTATCTGCCTACTAATTATACCGCTACATGTGGGGTTTGAGCAAAATTTATTTTTTCTTGAGATTGAGGTACTTTTTATAAGTGCGGGGAATTTATGTGGATAAGTTGCTCATAAGTTGGGCATAAAAAAATCGTATCTACTTGAGATGTAGATACGATATGTTAAGTGTTGTTAAGTTAACTCTTTGGGTCGATTTTTTGATCCGAATGACTCCGCCAAAACATCGCCATAGCGCCTATGGCGATGATCAATAACAAAATAGCTGCTATCCCAAAAAAAACCATATGGTTAGTCTGCGCCTCAGAGACTGGGACGCTCTCATTCACTTGAATCGAAGACTCGTCTTCGATAGTCCTTTGTATTACTTGATCGTTTTCCATATTAATCTAATATCATATAAGTACCAGCTACAATTGCCCAAGCTCCTCCTGGACCGTTGGAGAAGGTAGTATCTGCCAATCCAGTCACATAATTTACTGATGCATTATTGTTTAAATGTAGAGCATACGCAGTAATCTGGTTACCTCCCCCATTATTAGAAACATCGGCTCGACCATTGGGCACATAAAATATGGCCCCAGCGACATTATTACTAATAGTCATGGCGTCGTTAGCGTTACTATTTGCTAAAACTAGTGGGAAGCTATCTGGATTTCCATTTCCGGCAATAATTACATTATTAGACATGGACACTTTGCCACCTGCTGGATCAGAAGGGTCATCTGCGATTAATACTGTCCCTGTATTCCCCAAAGAACTATGCACATATACCACAGCGTTGTTGGTCATAGTAATATTACCAGTTACCCATATTGGGCCAGTTAAATACAAAGTTCCGCTAATGGTTAGGTTTCCAGTAATTTTTTTAGGACCTAACGTAGTGGTACCAGTCATTGTATAACCAGCTATGGTTCCACCAGATTCCGCAGTAGTCTCCCAATCGTCTATTTGAGCTTGCGAGATAGGCATGGCCTGCTGAGGGGAATCGGCAACACCAGAATTCGAAGTGCCACCAACTGAACAAGTATT
The DNA here is from genome assembly GCA_964557735.1 of uncultured Candidatus Saccharibacteria bacterium. Lineage (GTDB taxonomy): Bacteria > Patescibacteriota > Doudnabacteria > UBA920 > UBA920 > UBA920. The sequence goes on along the minus strand of CAZLAR010000037.1, from coordinate 1,638 downwards.
AGTGCTCGCATAGTAAGCATCTCCCCCAATGGAACAAGTCAGTAAAGAGTTTGCCCGGGCATTACCATTTATAGTTAGACCGCTAAGGCTTGTGGTCGCCCCACCCATGTAAGTTTTGAAATTAAAATCTTTGTTAAAAGCAGTGTACACTGGAGGACTCGCATTCCAGTTGGTGGAGTATTTACTTGTACCATTACTACAACTATCATCAGCATCCACGCCAATGGAATAATAGTTTGTGGTACTGCCTGCGCTATCTACTAATAACCAATATGCTGTCCCAGAAGTTAAACTTGGGTTAGTAGCGAAAGTAACGTCAAGCCAACTATAACTCCCAGAAACTGTGGAACTAGTAATTGTACCGCTGCCCCCTACTTGTGTTCTCGAAGGGGTGCCACTGTTATCAGTTAAAATCCTGACAGTAGCGTTACTCGGACTACCATTTTTCTTAATGTACAAACTTATTTTGGTTAAACTACCGCTAATCGCTGGGGTAAATTTCTGCCCAGCATCATTCCGACCACTTGGGTTAAATGCGAACGCACCGCTATTCGTAGTACACTGCTGATCCAAAGTCGGCGATCCACCACCTGCGACCGTTGCATCCCCAGTAATAGTACCAGTACCAGAAACATTTCCATTGGAATATAGATTACCAGTAATGGTCGAATTATTTGCCATTGTTAATCCGCCCTCTCCTATTTGTACACCAAAATTAAAGGCGACCGCGGAAAGATCAATACTTACATTCACTTTTACCGTCACTTCTGCAATAGGATTTGTGCTATTCGGAATATAACCAGTAGAAATAATTTGTTTATTATTCGAATCAATACTAGTAATTGTCGTAGTATAAGTTCCCTCATTTAGCGCGACATCGGATTCTCCACTAAAAGACGAGCCTGTATTAAGTTCGGACAAAGCCTTATCTATACCCGCTTCAGCAATATGCCATGCCTGAGTTTTGGAAATGGCCTGACTACTACCTTTAATTTGAAGCGCAGTATAACCCCAAAGCGCGCCAGACATAGTAATTAAGATCGCCATAACGACGATACCTAAAATCAATATATATCCAGATTGTTGTGTTGATTGGTTTTTGTTCATTTTATTGATTCCTTAAGAATACTGTATCAATAACACGAGTGGAAAGATTGCCATTGCGGGTGGAAACAGATACTTGTATGTCCAATGTGGCTTCAGATGCCGAAGCAGGAACGCCATTATTATATGTTAAAGCAAAGGTTGTGACATTGTCAGCTAACTGTCTTGTACCAGCCAATCTCACACTACCTGACCCAGGCTCAATTAGTTGATACACTGCACCGTTGTGTAAATAGACAGCTACATAATCATATGTAGAAGCGATAATATTATCTGTTGCATCAACTGATGGTAATTTAAGGACGATAGTACTGCCACTAGTAGTATATGTAGTACCTCCAAATGAATGCGACGCTTCTATATTTGTGGCTTGAGCAATATTCTTAGTAATATTTTGCATTGTTTGGCGCACTGCACTAGTTGCCATTACACTAGCTGCTTCCCTTAAATACACTTTTTGATGCCATTCGAAAAGACCAAACATTGCCCCAAGCAAAATAGTACTAATGGCGATTGTAATGACGAGTTCTATTA
>CAZLAR010000036.1:2441-5869 GCA_964557735.1 uncultured Candidatus Saccharibacteria bacterium | reverse complement strand
GTTACTAGGTTTGTTGGCCGCCGAGCAAATTAAAAGCAGCTACGGTACCGCCACTTTCAATGACTTCGTTATTTGCCCATTACCACTACATGCAAGTCGTAAACGATGGCGTGGATTTAATCAGGCAGAAATTCTGGCCAGTGCGTTCGAACACTGTCTTAATTTGCCCGCCATCGATTTACTCACCAGGAAAAAGAATACAAAAACTCAAAAGGACTTAAATGCCACACAGCGCAAACTCAACATGGCCAACGCTTTTGTGCCCAAACAAGAAATTCCTGAGAAAGTCATTCTAATTGATGATGTCTGCACCACAGGCCAAACGTTAATAGAAGCCACAAAAGTTCTTAAACAAAACGGCGCACAAACTGTTATTTGCATTACCGTCGCAAAAGATTAATCTTAAATTACTTTTAAGATTGACCTAAGCCCATTTTTTCGTTAAAATAGATGAGTTATGGAGAGGTCGCATAGTGGCCTAGTGCGGCGGTTTGCTAAACCGCTGTACGGTTGTAAAGCCGTACCGAGGGTTCGAATCCCTCCCTCTCCGCCAGAGAAGAATTAATATTACCATGTAATGTTACTTGTTCATTGGTACTATACAAACTGATATGGAACCTAAGAAACAAATTTTCATAATCCACGGTGGCGAGACCTTTAAAAACGAAAAGGATTATTTTAAGTACTTACGAAACCGAAAAGTCTCTTTAGAGAAAAAGTCGTCCTGGCATAATACGTACCTAGACAACAAACTAGGCAAAACCCACGACATCATTAGACCACGCATGCCACGCAGTGAGGATTCAAAATACAAAGAATGGAAAATTCATTTTGAAAGATTCATTCCCCTTCTTAAAAACGGCGTAACTTTAATTGGCAATTCACTCGGTGGAATCTTTTTAGCGAAGTATCTTTCTGAACACAAATTTCCCAAAAAGATTAAAAGTGTATTTCTTGTTTGCCCACCATTCGACAACACGTTAGACGGCGAAGACTTAGTCGGTGGTTTTAAATTAAAATCCGACCTATCCCTGCTGCAAAAAAACACTAAAAATCTTTACTTAATGTTTTCTGAAGACGATGAAGTAGTGCCGGTAGCTCACGCAGAAAAATATCGCAGCAAACTCCCCAAAGCAAACATCATCATCTACAAAAGTAAAAACGGTCATTTTCAGATCACAGAGTTTCCTGAGATAGTGAAAATCATAAGAAGCCTAAAATAAAAAAGCTCAAATAGCTAAATTTGAGCAACTCGAATATGCTACAATATAAGGACTTTAGGCCTGTTTCTGAGTAACAGCGGGGCCTGATTTTATTTAAAAACCATTGTAACAAAGCCAGAAACCTTCCGTCTATATGAATGACCAAGCTCATTCCAACGAAATACTAGAGCAAATCCTGCGCCAGGCGCAAGCCGGATCGCAAACTGCTTTAACTGAACTCTATAACATCTACTTCGAGCGAATCTATCGGTTCATTTACTATCGAGTTTCTCACAAAGAAACTGCCGAAGATCTGACCGAGGATGTATTCGTCAAGTTGTTTAAGAAGCTCCGCGGCCTAGAACAACTCGGCGCGTTCGAAGGTTGGTTATTCCAAATTGCGCGGAACCAAGTCATCGACTACTACCGCCGTAAAAAACAAACAGTGCCGCTCGAAGAAGTAGAAAATACTTTAGAGTACGAGACGAACATCGTCGACATCGTTAATCTAAAAACTGAGCAAGTCGTATTCATCAAGTTACTCAAAGAACTAACACCGGAACAGCAGCAAGTTATTAAACTGAAATTCCTAGAAGATATAGACAACGACATCATTGCGGAAATGATGAACAAGACAGAAGGAGCCATTCGCGTAATTCAACACCGAGCAATTGCCAAACTCAGAGAACTCATTGAAGCAATTACCGACGCGGCTGATTCTAAATTCCAACCCTAGCAACAACCATGAACAAAATTAACTCTACAAATCAAATCCCAGATGAAGTCTTTGCACAAGCGCTAAGCCGCTTAGCACAAGGCCAATCTCCAAAAGCCATCGCGGCTGATTTTGCAGAATACCAACACGAGTTGGAAGGTCTGCTTTTTGTTGCTCAAGCTGGAATGCAAATACCAAAGCTTACTCCCCCTACTCCATACAAAGCCTATCGTTTTGCCGACTCGGTTGCTACTTCGAGCGTCTTTAGTGAATGGTTCGCATATTTTCGTATAGCGGCTATCCCAATTGCTTTAGTAATAGTGCTTGTGGGTGGTGGCAAACTGGCCGACGCAACAAAGGGCAGCTTACCAGGCGACAACTTGTACTCCTTAAAACGTGCTACTGAAAACGCTCGTCTTACCTTAACCCGCGACCAAGACAAAGTCGCTAGCCTACACGTTGAGTTCATGCAAAACCGCATAAACGAAGTAAAACAGGCCGCAAACGAGGGTAACGAAGAGACCGAAACTTTAGCGATTGCTGAACTAAAAACTCAAACGGATAAAACCTTTGCAGAGGCTGGTCCTGTTGCCACTGCCAACGCTATTTCTAAACAAGACTCCACCCTGTTAGACACACTGGTCGCAGTTAACAAACAACAAAAAGACGTATTAGAAGAGCTAAGCGAAACTGGGGAAAGCGATACTGCTAAAACAGTGGCTATTTCTGCTTTAGAAGACAACAAGAAAAACGATGTAACTTTAGCTAGAATGATCGCTACTGTTAACGACCAAGCTATGGCCGACATGCCAAACAAAGTTTCCGTGACTGGTAACATCACTTATTACACTTATAACAAAATTACAGTCGAAAAGAATATCTTTACCATAAATGACCGCACTACTATTACGGGTATAGATGGTCAAAACATTACTAACATCAGCGCTGACTTAAAAACTATTTCTGGTCGCGTTACCATAATTGGCACTCGAATGGAAAATGATGTTTTAATTGCTAAGCAAATCTTATTACTAGCTACAGATATAGCTGGCGACCAAGATGGTGAAGTAAAGGGCGACACAACCACTACTTATACCAAACCAATAACTAAACCAGCAGATCAAATTGTACCAGCTGAACCAGCACCTACCACCCCAGCTACTCCGACTAAAGCTACTGGGAGTTACATCACTGAACCTAGCGGTGAGCAATACGCTCCTTAACTCACATATTTCATCTAACACATTCTCGCTTTGGGACATTTGACCACTAAACCGCAAGGCTTGTGGTCCCTTGCTCCGAAACGATAGTACTAGCAGAAACAGAAATTACAAAAAAACAGACCTTATCTAGAGTATGGTCTGTTTTTGTTTTTACCAGCAGAAGATGGTATAATACGTTATGTGCGACGTGGAGAGGTCGCATAGTGGTCTAGTGCGGTGGTCTTGAAAACCACTGAGGGTAAACTCCTCCAAGGGTTCGAATCCCTTCCTCTCCGCCAGAGAATTTAT
>CAZLAR010000036.1:0-2341 GCA_964557735.1 uncultured Candidatus Saccharibacteria bacterium | reverse complement strand
ATTATTACCATCAAAATTACCACTTTGGGAATACACATTGATGATACTAACATTCCTTTTAATAACATCAAACAGTTTTGGATAGTTGACACCGAGCATCATAAAACTTTAAATATCGAAACTACCGCGTATCTGAACAATCAATTACACATTGAACTGAATGATCAAGATGCTGATGAAGTCCATGAAATCTTAGCTGAACTGTTACCAGAGAACGAAGGTCAACAAGAAACAGTTGCCCAGCGAATTGCTCACAAGTTAAAATTTTAATTGATCGCAGTCAAATCCCGCCCTGCGCGGGATTTTTTAAAAACAAGCTAAACTGGGTTAATATGCCAATTGAGCCGATTAAAAAAGAATTACAGATTTCTCTACAAACTTCTGTGCGAGACTTACCAACAGTTGGTGAAAGTATAACAAAAGCTTTCACTACTTTAGGTATTAGCGCTGTCGCAGATTTGTTGTACAACTTTCCTACTCGGTACATGGACTATCGCAAGAAAGTAAACATTGCCGCCGCCATTGAAGGCGAAACCATTACCATCGTCGGCCGAATCAAAACGGTGCGAGCAAATTTAGGCTTCAGAGCGCGCATGGCCTATTCAGAAATCGTAATAGAAGATGGAACTGGTAAAATTAAAGCCGTCTGGTTTAATCAAACCTGGGTCGCAAAAAGTTTAAAAGTTGGCGACGAAATAATTCTTTCCGGCAAGGTTTCCTTTTACAAAACCTTGCAATTTACAAACCCGGCGTATGAATTAATTAATCCTGACTCTGCGGCCCCAGACTTGGCGACGACCGACGCTGGTCTGCACACTGGGCGACTCGTGCCAATTTACCGTCGAAGCGACCTCATTCCCTTACGGACCCTACGAAAATTAGTACGAATGTGTTTACCAGCTGCCGATGATCTAGAAGATTTTGTGCCGTCAAAACTTGGAAAAACCAAGAAGCTCATTCCCCTGGCGCAGGCCGTGCGAGCGTTACACTTTCCTGAAACTGATGAGGAAATAGACGCCGCTCGGTTCCGTATTGCAGTCGATGACGTTTTACCACAACAATTAGCCGTGTTACTGCGTAAAGACTTAAAAGCTGGCGAACAAGGCTTAATTGTGAAAACCAACATTCCTCAAGTGAAAACTTTTCTTAGCACATTACCATTTTCTTTAACAGCTTCACAAAAACGAGCGGCCTGGGATATTTTCCAGGATATGGAAACTGGCGCACCTATGAACAGGTTATTGCAAGGCGACGTAGGTAGCGGGAAAACTATTGTGGCTATTCTCGCTGCGCTACAAACTGCTGGCTCTGGGATGCAGACCATTGTTTTGGCGCCAACTGAAATTTTAGCAAAACAACACTACGATACTTTTCGCTCTGTGCTTGGCTCTGGCGAAGGTGTTGCACTGTTCACTCGGACTTTTACTAACACCAACGGAAACGAAATTACAAAAGATGAATTACTGCAACAACTTAAGTCAGGCGCAATTAAAATCTGCATTGGCACGCACGCTTTGTTGCAAGGCAATTCTGAATTTCACAAACTAGGATTAGTTATAATTGATGAACAGCACCGCTTTGGTGTAAGCCAGCGTGGATTGTTAGTTAAGACTGGCGGTGGCGACGAGCGGGGCAAGAAGCGCGCAACAAAAACTCGACCGCACCTACTCTCCATGTCCGCCACACCAATTCCGCGTACGTTAGCAATGTCGCTTTACGCCGACTTAGCAGTTTCCACTTTGAGCCACGTTCCAACTGGTCGCAAACCAGTTAATACGACTGTGGTGACAGAAGCCGACAGAGAAAATGCGTACGACTACATTCGACAGGAAGCGGGCGCCGGGCATCAAGCCTTCGTTGTGACGCCGCGCGTGGAAGACACTACTACCAGTGAAGTACGCTCAGTCAAAAAAGAGTTTGCACGATTACAAGAAGAAGTATTTTCTAACCTACGACTTGGCTTGCTATTCGGAAAAATGAAGGGTGTAGAAAAAGAAACTGTAATGGCCGATTTTGCATCAGGTAAATTAGACGTCTTAGTAACTACCTCGGTAATTGAAATTGGCATAGACATTCCTAACGCCACCGCGATGATCATTGAAGGTAGCGAGCGATTTGGCTTAGCCCAACTGCATCAACTCCGTGGACGAATTGGTCGGAATAATTTTGACTGTCGTTGTTTCCTATTCACTACTGAAGATAGTCAACAAGATACCAAACGACTCACCGCATTGGCAAAAATTAACGACGGGTTCAAACTAGCCGAATTAGATTTGGAAGAACGAGGGTTTGGCGACTTGTTTGGCAAGGAACAAAGCGGTTTTATGTTTAGGTTTCCAAA
>CAZLAR010000035.1:0-6240 GCA_964557735.1 uncultured Candidatus Saccharibacteria bacterium | reverse complement strand
CTTGATGGTGATGTTCATAAATTTTGCTCCGCCCTGTTACCAGGGTATTAATTGTGCTTCGCTCCTACATATATATTATACCACCAGCTCTTGAGCAAGAAGATTAAAGTTGCCCACAGCCATTACAATTACTACGTCACCTGGTTTTAATTCTGCCTTAAGTAAGCCCAAAGCTGCTTCTTTGTCCGCAACTAAGCGCACATGCTCGTGATGTTTGCCGATTTCCTCCACCACTTGCTCCCCAGTAATACTGTGCTCAGTTTTCTTCTCTCTAGCCGGATAAATTTCAGCTAACAGCACTTCGTCGGCTGAATTGAATGCGATGGCTAGTTCTGGCAAAGTCGCTTCGGTTCGCGAGTAAGTATGAGGCTCAAACACTGCCCAAATTTTCTTATCAGGATATTTAGTGCGTGCCGCTTTTAAAGTTTCTGAAACCGCAGTTGGATGATGAGCATAGTCATCGTACACAATTACTCCATTTTTTTCGCCAATTAATTCAAAGCGGCGCTTCACTCCGTAGTAAGAAGAGAGACCATCTTGGATTTGTTCTTCACTGAAACCTAATGTGCGAAGTAAAGCGATTACACCCAGTGCGTTATATACATTAATCTCGCCAAACAAATGAATGTTATAAGTTTCTGTTAGTGGCTCTGCGCGGCCTTGCTTAGTCCAAACCACGTCAAAAGTAGTTCCGGCTTCACCGGCACTCAAATTTGTTGCTCGGAAGTCTGCTGGGTTATGTAAACCAAAACTGACTTGGCCAATATTGGTTTCGTGCATAAGCATTGCCAGCGAAACATCATCCGCGTTGTAAACAGCAAGGCCGTCGGTTGGTAAAGCGGCAATGAGTTGGCGGAATTCATCTTGCATTTCCTCTAACGAAGCAAAAATATCTGGGTGATCGAACTCTAAATTCGTTAGTAACAAAATGTCGGCTTTGTATTGATGCATTTTTGGAATCGGATCGTCGTGCAAAGCTTTGTACTCGTCGCCTTCAAAAACAAAATAGTGGCCATCACCAACATGGAAATTAGTATTTTCGTGTTGCAAGACTGCACCAGTCATAAAAGATGAGTCATCGATTTCTTGTAAAGTTTTCCCAAGCATTCCAGCTGTAGTTGATTTGCCATGAGTGCCTGCCACTACAATTCGTAGTTTCTCAGCTGCTAAGGCGCCAAGTAATTCGCTTAAGGAATGTAAGGGCAAGTCTTGCTCTGCTAAGTATGCAACTTCGGGGTTTTCTAAGCCTTCGCCAGACGAAGCAATGTACAAATCGGCGGGGTTCTCCTGCACGTTTTCAGTAGCGTAGCCGACAGAATATTCAATGCTGTTAGAGTCGAGGACGCTCTTAGCTGGATCGTAAATTGCCTTACTGTCGCTACCACGAACTTCGTAGCCAAGTTGGGCAGCAATCCCGGCTGCCGCCGACATACCCACACCACCAATACCAATGAAATATATTGTTTTTACATTTTCTAAATTAAGCATGATCGTTAACTTCTAATAAATTTTTAACTTGTAGTTCACGAGCGACTAATTCGATTTCTTTGTCGGCAAGTAACTGCCAAAGTTCTGGTAGTTTTTGTTGGGCAACACGCCGCCCGGCTTTGTAATATTCTTGGGTGCTACTGAAGTCCGTAAAATGGAGGTATAAATAGCGCTTCCAGAAAGAGGGCGGCGCAACATCTGGTGAGATGATAATATCACATTCATAGTTAGAATCAGACTTTTCATTTTTTTGTGCTTCAATCGCTAAACCAATTGCTTTGTCTAACACGCTGAATATTCCAGGGTACAGTGCTTTATCTTGTAGCTTATCGACTGTATGATAAGCACCTAACGAATCTTCATAATTTAACACGACTTTAAACTTTCGCCATAGCTGATCTAGCTGACTAGGCCATAAAATTTGCTTTACAAAATCTATAGTCTTTTTTAACATAATTTGCCATGAGCTAAAAATGTGACGGGTTGCGCGCATATCAATTCCAATGACAACATCCATATTTGCTGCTCTTGCCACATTTCCTGGGACAATATTAACTATCCCTCCGTCCAACAACTGTTTGTTTCCCCATTCTAGAGGTTCAAAAACCCCAGGTAAAGTACAAGAAGCACAAACGGCTTTTGCAATATCCCCGACTTGTAAAACAACCTCGCTGTCGTCAGGATGTTGAGCAGAAATATCAGTTGTTACAAACCCTAGACGCGGTTTTACATCTTCGAACTTTTGATTTTTTGAATATACTCGTAACACTGCTTCAACTTTGGGTAAAGCATATATTCCCCCACGACCTTTACTGCGTTCAATTAAGTTAAAAACTAATTCTTTGTCCATCCCAAGTGCTAGCTCTTTTAGAGCTGACATAGTTCCACAAGCAAAGCTAGAGGCCACTACTGCCCCACCGGACATGGCAGCAATATAATCCACTGGGAAATCATTTTCTTGTAATACTTCCAAAAATCCAATATAAAATACGGAGCGCGAAGACGCTCCACTAAAAGCAAAACCCACTGTTGGAGTTACTTTTGAAGAGTTGGTTTTTGATAAGTTATCTTTAGTTTCCATGTATTAATTTGTGTATAATTTCTAAAATATTTTCGGTACCTTTGTTAGGCATTATGGCATGAATATTTTTTTGCATTTCCTTTTGCAAATTAACATCAAACAATATTTTACGAACAGTTTTTGCCAAAGTATCTGGGGTTATATCAGTTTCATCTAAAATAATAGCTGCCTTATGATCATACAAATATCGTGCATTCCATTCTTGATGGCTATCTGGCATAGGCACAACAATACTCAGTTTAGACAAAGCCGACAAGGCGGTAATTGTCCCAATCCCAGCCCGACAAATTACTACATCAGCAGCAAGGTAGGCTTGATCCACTTGGTCAATAAATTCATATTGATGATAACGGTCATGCCCATGGGCAATATCTACGTTCGGCCGCACTCGTTTACCGACGCCAGTACTATGAATCACTTGAGCAATTTTTAACAGTTCTGGCAAGCTGTGGTTTACCGCTGTATTTAAACCTTGAGCGCCACTGCCTCCACCAATGACTAAAACAGTAGGCCAATCTGGTTCGAGATTAAAAAGTTTGTATGCTCTTTGTTTTTTCTCCAAAGTTACAGATTCTAAATTTAGACTTGTCGGATTTCCGGTCCACACTACTTTAGTGTAGTGTGAGTAACTTTTAGCAAACCCAAGTCCTTGAGGGAAGTCTTTTACTGATTTTTCAAAAGTCGTCGTTATTTTATTTGCGAATGGTGTAGAAATTCGATTTGAAAATGATGGAATAATATCTTGCTGATGAATTAACCTTGGAATATGCAACAACCACGCCGCTACTATTACGGGGACTTGTACGTAACCACCAGCCCCAATGACAACAACCGGACGAAGTCGTACGAGTATTATTAGTGCTTGGAGTAAACCAAACAAAGTTAGGAAAGGAGAAAAAAAGTTTTTGATAGACCAATAGCGGCGGAATTTACCTGCAACTATACTTTTAAACATATAGCCATGACTGGGCACAATACGAGCACCAACCGACCGACGAGAATCTAGGAACACTGGTTTCAAATCAGGGTTAGTTTTTACCCAAGCATCAGCCAATGCCAAAAGAGGCATCACTGGTCCAGCAGTTTCGCCACCTACAAATACTGCACATAAATTTTGATCCTTAGCTTTCATCTTCTGGTTGAAAATTATTATTGTTACGACCGACTACTTTATGATACACCAATAACGTTTGTTTGGCCGTTTCTGTCCAAGAAAAATGTTGGACTCGAGCGACACTTTTTTCTTGCATTTGCGCATGGAACTGAGTATCTTGCGCAACTAATTGCATATGCTTAGCAATATCCTCTGGATCTAATGGATCAAAATAGATAGCGCCGTTGTCATAGACTTCGTTAAAAACTGCGGTATTCGAAGCTAAGACTGGTAAGCCATAACGCATGGCTTCTAAGCCAGGTAAACCAAACCCCTCATGTAGTGAGGCAGTAACAAACGCATACGCCCCTTGATATAATGCTACCTGGTCTTTCTCTTCGACAAATCCTGTTAGAACTAACCGGTCGGAATGAGTAATATCTAAAACTTGATCTTTAACCTCTGGATAATGAATATCAACCTTGCCGGCAATTACAAGATCCATGTCGAATTTATATTTTGTTAGGAATAAATCAAAGGCCTTAGCAAGCATAGGCAAATTCTTTTTTCTCTCCATTGTTCCTACAAAAAGAAAATAAGGGCGACTCAATAAAAATTTTTGTTTAATTTGTTCAACCGATGTCGGAGAAATATTTTGCGTTGCTGGGGCTTCGTATGTCACAAAAATTTTTTGTGCCGGCACATTTAAATATTTAATGATTTCGGATTTAGCTGCTTCTGTCACTGTTAAAATAGCCTTAGCTTTTTCTGAGATTTTTTGAATTAAATATTGATAAGCATAAAATTTCCAGATACGTGATTTTTTATGACCACTAATTTTATGATGAACCATATCATGAATTGTAATAACGAACGGCTTCTTATAAAACAATGGAGCGTTAAAATTTGGAAAGTGCATTAAATCTAGATCATATCGATTTAATATGCGTGGGAATTGCAGTTGCTCACTAAATGAATAATGTCGGATGTTTGCTTGCACTAAGGTTACGCCTAGTTTTTTTATTTCAGAAATATCACCCGGGTTACTTGATTTTTTATTGTAGAAAACAAAATATTGATTATCCTGCTCTTGGCGAATCATAGCTGTAAGTAGCTCAAAAGCATACCGGCCAATACCTGCATTTATACTCCCTCCCATTCTAAAATCAAAACCAATTTTCATAATGACGAGTTAATTAATTGCAGATTTTACTATTGCCGCACACTTTTCCCAAGTAAATTTTCGACTTCGTTCTATCCCTTTTGAGGTGTAATGTTCACGAAGCTGAGAATCTAAATGTAGACGCAATAAAGCATCAGTGATATCACTAACGTTATAAGGGTTTACAAGGATTGCAGCATCCCCCGCTACTTCTGGCAAACTAGTGACATTCGAAGTCAATACCGGAGTACCAACTGCCATGGCTTCCAACACTGGCAGCCCAAACCCTTCATACATACTTGGATAAGCAAAAATCCGTGCTAATTTCATGATGTATGGTTTATCAGATTCGGGTATGTAACCTAACAGCTTAATAAATCGTTTTTTAGGACTGCGTTCGATTTGCTTTAGCAAGGCAGAGTATTTCCAACCTAAACGACCTGCAATCACTAAATGTAATGGTTCGTTTATTTGTTCTAAGGCTGAAATAAGTCGAGAAAGGTTTTTTCGTGGCTCTACTGTCCCCAAAAATAATACAAAATCACCTGGTAACCCATAACGATTTCGTACTTCTCGCAACTTGTCTACACTTAAATTTGGACGGTAATTATCATGATCGACTCCTAACGGTGCAATCGTAATTTTTTCTGCTGGGATGTGCAACTTCTCCACCATCGAAATCTTCGTAAACTCTGACACTGCAATTAACTTATTAGCTCTGTTTAATAACTTTGGGATATTGATAAACCAATGCCAAATACGGGCTTTTAAATTGTAAAATTGAGGCACTGCGACTGGTGACAAATCATGAACAGTTAAAACCACTTTAGTTAGATTTGAAGCCGCGAGCATATTCCAGTTTGGCATAAACAAGACATAGCATTCACCAGTTAAAGATTCAATTCTCGGCCAATTAAAAAACTTTAAAGCTAAATTTAAAAGTCTATTAGGAATCCGAGTTTGTTTATACTGTGTATTAATAAAGTGAAAATATTCAAACTGTTTTGGGCTAAATCCATTATAAAACAAACGATAGGTGTTATCTCTATCATCGCTGAGCAACTGCTCTAAGACATTAACAGTGAAGCTTTCTACACCACTAAACTCAGAAGAGTGTAAGCTTCGTAAATCCACAGCAATCAATTTTTGTTGCGGACTATTGTTTATTTTTGTCATCACTTCAGGCATGGCCGTTAGTTTTCATCAGTTTACAAATTAACTCAGCAAGTTTTTTTTGAAATTCTTGCTTACTAAATTTTTGGGCATGAGCAGTTAAAACTTCAACTTTATATTTATCTGCATTCCAATTAGTTAATGCACTAATTAAAGTATTGGTATCAACTAAATCCAAAAGCTCACCTGTTTGGCCAGGAATGATTGTTTCTAAAGAACCACCTTTTGCTAACCCCAAAGAAG
>CAZLAR010000034.1:0-6500 GCA_964557735.1 uncultured Candidatus Saccharibacteria bacterium | reverse complement strand
AAATTTTCCATTCTGGAAAAAGGTCGTCTAACACAACGTACGACATTAAAGCAGCAAAACTTTCGTTCAACCATAAATGTGTCCACCATTCCATGGTTACTAAATTACCAAACCACTGATGAACTAATTCATGAGCCACTGTTTCAGCAATGCGTTGTCTGTTACTAAAAGCGGTGTGCTTTTCGTCTAGTAGAAGCGCAGTCTCTCGGAAAGTTATGGCACCCCAATTTTCCATGGCAGCAGAAGAAAAATCTGGAATAGTAATCAGGTCGAGTGTAGAAAGTGGGTACGGGATTTTAAAGTAGTCATTTAAGAACTCCAAACTTCTCTTGGCAACCTCCAAAGAAAATTTAGCTTGGTGTTTTTTACCTGGGGTAGTAAAAACCCTTATAGTTACGCTATTTTTTCCTTTAGTTTTAGTTTCTATGTATTCAAACTCGCCGATTACGTAGGCTAATAAATATGTCGACATTTTTGGTGTCGGTGCAAAGTTAATAACTTTTACACCTGGATCATGCTCTACGACATGTGGGGTGGCGGGGTCTAGCGTTTCAACGGTGTTTGAAATGGCAGTAAGATGCTTAGGGATTACCAACGACACTTCGAAGACGGCTTTGTGAGCAGGTTCGTCAAAACAAGGGAAAGCGCGGCGGGCATCTGTTGATTCAAATTGAGTCGTAGCAATACGCATAGTTTTACCTTTGTATTCATACTGGCTTCGATAGAAGCCGCTTAAAGACTCAGAAATTATTCCTCGGAAATGTAGATTTAATTTGCCTTTACCTTTTGGGAGAGATTTTGTAAAAGCAAAAGTTGCTGTTTCTTTTTTAACGTCGTAGCTAATTTTGGCTATGTCTACTTTGGATCTTCCAACTTGCCACCAACCTTCAGTAATTTCTAAATCTTTACTATGTAAAGTAAGTTCCCCAACACTTTTTTCTAAAGTGATGTCGATAACTTCGTTGCCTACAAATGTAAAAGCTTCCATATCCGGTTGGATTTGGAGCTTGTATTTTGTTGGTCTAATTAATTTTGATAAGCGCACTTGTGGTTTCGGCATAAGCTATTTTTTGAGTTTAGGTTTGGCAATTAAACGTTTGAGTGTCTTAAAGTCTTTAAAGATTACTTCGCGTAACTTAGGTGAATACAACGGTGCAGCTGGATGATAGCTTAGAAAATATGTTAGTCCTTCGCGAATTAAAGTAGTCCCGTGCTTTTGGCTAATGGAAAACTTTTCGTTTAGAAGAGAGTTAGCAGCGGTGTTTCCTAAAACAACAATGACTTTGGGTTTGATTACATCTAGTTGTTTTTGTAAGTGCTTTCGGCCGTGCGTTATGTCTGCTGGTTTGGGTGTAATGTATGTCTTTGGTAGATATTTTACGGCGCTGGAAATATACACGTCTTTAGCTTCTAGTCCCGCGCTAGCTATTAACTCCCGTAAAATTTTACCTGCTCTACCAATGAATGGCTGGCCAGTAAGTATTTCCTCTTTACCTGGAGCTTCACCTACAAATATAATTTCTGCTTTAGCACTTCCCTCTCCAGGAACAAGCAACCCTTTCTTTAGACGGTTGCAAACCCTACAAGATAAAATTTCTGCAACGACTTTTGCTAATTGTTCCTTCTTGGTCATAATAGTTATGCGATTTTTTTGTTTGCAGAAGATGCTGAGCTTAATTCGGTAAACTTTACTTCTTGTCCCCACTCATTTATTTCTACAATTAGAGTTTTACGGTGCTCGTTGCTTTGTTCACTAAATAATACGTCTTTGTTTGCCATAGCTGTCTTAACATCGTCAAGGCTAGGAACAAGCAACTCTATGTGGTCAATAAGATCATGAGTTGTGGCAATTGCGCTAGGCTTTGGTTCCATAATCACTAGTATACTAACTTTACCGAAAGTACCTGCGTCTAAAGGTTCGTAAAGTTCTGTTGTGGTTAACTCGCGGTCATCCACGACAGCTGACGACACTTTCTTAGACAACGGTTTGAAAATTTGAATGTATTCATCATACACTTTCCGGTCTAACGCTTTAATTGCCACGTGGTCTATATGCAAATCAATAACTAAATCAGCTAGACCGTATGAATAGAAAAACAGCTTAGCTTCTTCGGCAAAAGCAGGTAAAAGTTGTTGAAGACGTTCAGGAGTGATCACTTACCCTCCTGTTATAGCGTGCTTCGTAGAAGAACCGCCAGCTAAATTTTTCTGATGCTCGGCGCTGTTGACCAAGCCACATTTTTTATACTTGGCGCCTGAGCCACAGTAACATTTGTCATTCCGGCCCATGCCCGCAGCACGCGGGTCGGTGTCGGCGTTTGCATCTACAACTTGTTGCTGTAGCGCTGGTGTGTTTGACTCACCACCTAAAGCACTAGCCGCAGCGTCGCTACCAGACAAGACAATGTTTGCTGGAGCTTGGTGCTGCTGATTAGGATCTTCGTGAGTATGAACTTTTAAGATAGAGTAAATTACTTGCTTGTCGATTTCGGCAAGTAGACGTTGGAACAATTCGAAACCTTCACGTTTGTATTCTACCAATGGATCTCGTTGGCCATAACCACGCAAACGAACTGAATCACGTAAATGGTCCATAGTGTCTAAGTGCTCCATCCACAAAGTATCGATGGCCTGCAAACTTATGTAACCCATAATTTCTTGATATCGCTCTGCACCAATTTCAGCTTCCTTGGCTTCTAGAGCCTTTACCGCTTCGTTATAGAGCTCGTCTATTAGCACGAACTCACGGTTAGCAGCATTCGCCATGGCTTCTTCAGCCACTGTGCGAACAGAGTCACCTACTGGGAAAATAGTGTTAACAGTTTCAAAAATTTCTTTTAGTGCTGCTGCTTCATTCTCGTGGGCTTCAAAATTGCTTTCTACAATAAATTCAATTTCATCACGAAGCATTTCTAGAACTTCAGATTTAACATCTGTTTTTTCTGTTTGCCCAGCAAGATATTTACGACGACGCTTGTAAACTACTGTGCGTTGATTATTTAACACGTCATCGAATTCCAACACGTGCTTACGAGTGTCAAAGTTCAAACCTTCAATTTTCTTCTGCGCGGATTCAATAGAACGAGAAACTAGCTTGGCTTCTACGGGTTGATCATCAGGAATACGCAAGGTGGTCATCATGCTTTGCATACGTTCGCCGCCGAATAAACGCATGAGGTCATCACCCATCGAAACATAGAACTGTGAGCTACCAGGGTCACCCTGACGGCCAGCACGACCACGAAGTTGGTTATCAATACGGCGAGATTCATGGCGTTCTGTACCAATTACAGCTAAACCACCGGCTTCGCGCACTTTCGCGGCTTCATCTTTGTCGATTGGATTACCACCAAGCAAAATGTCTACACCACGACCGGCAATGTTGGTCGCCAATGTTACAGCGCCATATTTACCCGCTTGGGCAATAATCTGGGCTTCACGTTCGTGGTTTTTTGCGTTCAACAGTTCAAACGGCACGCCCTCTTTTTTAAGATGCTCAGCTAATAGCTCGTTTTTCGCAATACTAACTGTACCAATTAAAACCGGCTGGCCATTCTTGTGACGCTCTTTTACATCTTTCGCAATGGCCATGAATTTACCGTTTTCATTTTTGTAAATTAAGTCGGGCAAATCCGTTCGAACCATTGGGTTATTGGTTGGAATTTGAATAACTTCTAATTGATAGATCTTGAAAAACTCTTCTTCCTCAGTCTTCGCAGTACCAGTCATACCAGCTAAACGGCCGTAAAGACGGAACAGGTTTTGGAAAGTAATGGTCGCGAGAGTTTTGCTTTCTTGTTGGATCTTTACACCTTCTTTAGCTTCAATGGCTTGATGTAAACCTTCAGAATAACGACGACCGAACATTAAGCGACCAGTGAATTCGTCTACAATAATAATCTCGCCGTCGCGCACTACATAGTCGCGATCTTTTAAATATAAAGTCTTGGCACGTAAGGCTTGCTCAATGTGATGCAAAGTAATAACACCTTTGCTAGTGTCGTAAATATTTTCGATGTTGAGAATTTTTTGAATCTTGTCTATACCATCGTCGGACAAAGTGGCGGCTTTGTGTTTTTCATCTACATTGTAATCTTCGTTCTCTTGCAGGCGGTCTACCATTTTTGAAAATTCGACGTATTTGTCTGTCGGGTCTGTATCTGGTTGAGAAATAATTAACGGGGTGCGAGCTTCATCAATTAAAATACTGTCGACTTCGTCTACAATTACAAAGAACAGTTCGCGTTGACGAAGTTGATTAAGCTGCTGCACCATGTTATCGCGCAAATAATCAAAACCGTACTCGTTGTTTGTACCGTATGTAATGTCTGCCGCGTAAGCCTCTTGGCGAGGAACAGGACGCATGTGCTTAACATCTAAAACTAAGCCTTGAATTTGTCCTTCAATGGCATCAATTTCTTCTTGTTCTGGTTGGAAGCTAGTGTCATATTTAAAAGATGCTTCGTGCTGAATACTCGCTGTGGTTAAGCCAAGTTGATTGTATACTTTTCCCATAATACTTGCGTGCCAACGAGCCAAGTAATCGTTCACTGTTACCAAGTGAGCACCACGGCCAGCCAAAGCAAACAACGCGATCGGTAGAGTCGCGGTTAAAGTTTTACCTTCACCAGTTTTCATTTCGGCAATTTTACCGTCTGCTAGAGCAATTCCACCGGCAAGTTGCACGTCGTAATGGAATTGGCCAATAGCACGTTTAGCGGCTTCGCGGGTTAAGGCGAAGACGCGAGGACGAAGCTCGGCAAGTTTTTTAAATATTTTATCTTGATCTTTGATTTCAGTTAGCTCGGCTTTGTAGCCTTGAATTTCTTCCTTAATTTGCTCGTCAGATAGCGCAGCGATCTCGTCTGCGTAACTGTTGATCTTAGCAATTTCAGAAGCGTATTTAGCAAGAGGGTCGCCTTTAGCGGCGCGAAACATATTGGTAATGAAAGACATGTAAATTTAGAATAATTAGAGTAATAAAAACCCAAGCATTTACTGGGATTTCGATTAATTATAGCACTAATTCCATGCGAAACCTATTGACAATAGGTTACTTTTGTGATTTAATCATATCAGTTTAGATTGGAGGAAATACAAATGAAAGTAATGTTTTGCGCGCAGATCTATATACTAAACGAAGAAACTGCAAACACACGGGTTGTACAGAGTGACCTAAATGTTAATACTGAGAAATCTCTGGAAGCCAGTATTGTACTGGACACTCCAGATGGTTATCCGAGCGTGGGAGATCTTTTTGAATTTTATAACCCTCAGGGTGAACTGATCTTTGAGGCGTTCGAGATTGATCAAATCCGGAATCAGGTAGGAAATCCTGAATACGATTGTTACATACTTCTAAAGCATGACTATGTTAGCCCAGAAAATGGACAATATCTTTTAGAAGAATTTAAAGCCAGTGGTTGGAATTGCTCGATGAAAGATTATTCTGCACGGCAATAGGCTAACCAGAAAAATCTTTTGTAGGACTTCCCATCCATTTGAGTATAACTATGCTTGCGCTCTAGTTTTTGAATGTTGAACTCGCTATACAGCGATTCGATATCTTCTTTACTAAAAACACGTTCAACGATGCCAGTCCCTGGCATTACGTACGTGTTTTTTTCTTGCCCTGGAAAATGTTCCAAAAGATATTCAGCATTTTTATCACCATCTTTGCATAAAGTTTTTACGAACATATGGCCACCTGGCTTCAAAACCCGCACGCACTCCGAAACATAACGTGCGCGTTCTTTGTCTGAAAGCGACATAGATGAAACAACATCGATAATTAAATCGAACTCATCATCTTTAAAATTAAATTTGTTACCAAAACTACCTTCAATGAACTCTGCGAACATGCCGCGCTCTTCCGCACGTTGCTCAGCAATTTTTACCGCCGTGGTAGAAAGTTCGATTCCTGTTATATCACTTCCTCGCTCTGCGAGGAATAAACTGTTCTTACCTGTACCGCTTCCTAAATCCAAAACACGCAAACCATCTAGGTCCACGTGTTCCGTTTTGCGCAACCACTTAATATAGTGTTTAAAATCCAACTGCGGCTCGTCGGAGTTAGTAATTAGTTGCGGATTCCGATATTCTTTTTCCCAAACATCAAACTGAGCCACTATTCTCGATTTCGTTTAAACAAATTACCTACTCGACGACGAAGCGTTAGTCGCTTCTCTTTAGTCTTTGTCATTTGTTGCTTGATCTTTGGTATTACTAAATCCATTGCTTCGTAAAAATCATTGCCATTCGCTTCGGCGTAGTATCCGTGGGGAGAAATTTGCACTTCTACTCGGCTGAACAATCCAGTTTTGTGACGTGTATCTTCCTCAACTTCTACATGGATCTTATCTTCTGGCTTTAAAAAACCTTCGATGGAGCTCAATTTGTCATTAATAGTAGACTTAATCGCATCGGTCAAAGTAGTGTTCGTAGCCTTGATGGTGATGTTCATAAATTTTGCTCCGCCCTGTTACCAGGGTATTAATTGT
>CAZLAR010000033.1:4022-6585 GCA_964557735.1 uncultured Candidatus Saccharibacteria bacterium | reverse complement strand
ATTGTTGGACTGTTAACCTTAGCCACTGCAGTTTACTTTTATCGTCGCAGACAGAAGAATAAATTTGATTTACCAAAAATATAAATATGTTTACTGACTTTCACTTTCATATTAAATATAATTTAGTACTTAAGCTTGCAATAGCTATTTTTGGATTCGGCTTGGTAATGTTGGCATGGTTCTTAACTGCCAGCGTTACTAATGCTGCAAGTTTTTCTGTGTCGCCAGCGAGTGGAACTTATGCAGTAGGTAGTACTTTCGAGGTGTCAGTGTTGCTAGATACTCAAAGCCAAAGTGTAAATGCTGTTAACGTTCAGCTCTCGTTCCCACCAGATAAATTGCAATTAGTATCTCCATCAACTGGAAATTCAATTATTGGTATATATACCACACCCCCAAAATATGATAACAACATTGGCCGAGTAGAAATTGTGGGTGGTATCCCAAATGGAATTAATGTCTCTAGCGGGTTAATTTCTAAGTTAACTTTTCGAGTAAAAGGGATTGGGACTGCAGGATTAAGATTCAGCGGAGACTCTCAAGTGTTACTCAATGATGGTCGCGGTACCAATGTATTGGAAAGCACAAATGGTTCTGTCTTAAAGTTGGAATTACCCCCTCAACAAGGACCATTAGTTATTTCCGAAACTCATCCCGATCAAGAATCTTGGTACAAGAATAGTAATGTCAGTTTAAAGTGGGATGTTGGTTTACCTGTTGCTAATGGCTATAGTTATATGATTTCCGATAATCCAACAGATGTGCCAGATGACACTCCAGATTCTACAGACACTACTGTGGCTTATAAACAGGTTCCAGATGGAGTGCAATATTTTCATATTAAGGCTTTTCGTGATGGTCGTTGGGGTGGGGTCAGTCGCTATTCTTTACGAATTGACCAATCTGAACCAGCAGATTTTGCTATTGAGGTGATTCCATCTACAAGGACTACGGTAATAAAACCAATTTTCCAGTTTGCTTCTTCAGACAATCTATCTGGTCTGGATCATTTTGAAATTAAAATTGTTCCTTTAAAAATTACTGGACGAAATAAATCAGTTGGTTCCGATCAGTTATTTATTGATTCCTCGAGTCCATATGTTACCCCAGAACTCTTGTACGGAACATACCAGGTAATAGTTAGAGCGTATGATAAAGCTGGGAATATTCGTGAACAGACTCAAAAATTTGAAATTACTGATTCATTTTTCTGGTTTGTTGGTCAAGATGGTATAGTCCTACCGTTCATTGGTCAGGTAAAATGGAAAACTGTTACTATCCCTTCACTTGCGTTCATAATTATTCTTTTGGCACTAGCATACTTTATTTACCGTTACTACAAACGACACCACCATATAGTGACCCAGAATGTGTTACCTTCTACCATACAAACGCAATTAGAGGAACTTAAAAAATATCAATCTCGCTACGGCAAAATTGTAGCAATAGTAGCTTTTGCGTTCTTCTCTGTTTGGTTTAGTAGTCAACATGTTGCCTTAGTCAGAGCTCAAGAACAGGCTTTTATTGATACTACTGAGCAAACAACAGAGCAGGCTGGGGTGCCCAAGGTAGAACCAGTTAATTCAGAAAGTAATTCACAAAGCAAAGTGTTGGAGTCTCCAATTATTAGTTCAGTGTCTAGTAATATTAAAGATGATGAACTATTTTACGTTTCTGGGCGGACCACCGAACCAAATAGTATCGTTGTGGTACATTTACAAAGCTTAGTCGATGGGTCAACGTATGATTTCACGACTAATTCGGATAGACGAGGTGATTGGTCGTATCGTCATACTAGCGCATTAATTGGAGGTAAATATATTCTTTGGGCACACGTTAAGGACGGTAGTCAACTTTCTGCCCCAAGCCCTCAAGTAGAATTGGATGTGAAGCCAATTGCCATTAATTGGGGTAACTCCAGGGTCACTTACCAAAGTATTTACTTAGTAGCTATTATAGTTTTATTTGTAGTAGTAGTTGCTTTGATAGTGTTTATCATTATTGCCTGGGTACTAGCTCATCGCCGCAAGAAGCAATTTGCTCAGACTATTAATCTTACTGAGCAAGGGTTACGCCATGGGTTTATGTCGTTGCGCCGAGATATGGAAGCCGAATTAGCACTGATGCACCGTGCTAATTTAGGAGCGGAGTTGGCCGGTGAAGCGAACGTACGAGCTCAGCAATTAAGAGACGATCTAAAAAATATAGAGGAATTAGTAGGTAAAGAGTCTTTGGATCTTCATACATTTGAACATTTACCGGCTATGCCCCAGGATAGTTAGAGTTACCAGTGTGCCACTAGTAACAGTTTGCCATTAACTAAGTTTGCCGCAACTAACTGTTGCCACAACACCTCTGTTAAAAATGGCATAAATGGGTGTAGTAAAATTAAACATTTAATAAGAACATGCAATAAAATAGCTTGCGTGTTTTCTGTTTGCTCCGTAGTTAGGAGTTGCAATTTACTGGATTCAATGTAGACGTCTGCAAAATCTCGCCAAACAAAGTCGTATAGAGCTTGCGCGGCAATATGAATTTGAAAATTTTCGAGCGCAGTAGTAAT
>CAZLAR010000033.1:1606-3922 GCA_964557735.1 uncultured Candidatus Saccharibacteria bacterium | reverse complement strand
CCTTTGACTTTTTGCTCATCGAAAAGGGTGTCGTTACCAGGTGCGGCGTTAAATACTAGGGCAAAACGCAGTGCATCAGTGCCATACTTTTCTGCCATGGCAATTGGATCAATACCATTACCCTGAGACTTACTAAATTTTTTACCGTCTTTGTCTCGGACAATGCCGTGCAAATAGATTTGTTGAAAGGGAATTGTCCCTAAATGATAGCCGGTCATTAGGATCATGCGCGCTACCCAAAAAAACAGAATTTCGTATCCAGGAGCAATGACCGAAGTAGGGTGGAATGTTTTTAAATCGCTTGTTTCTGCAGGCCAGCCCATGGTTGCAAAAGTCCACAGCCCAGCCGAGAACCAGGTGTCGAGCGTATCTTCATCTTGTTGCCAACCATCTCCGTCTGGAGCCGTAACACCACAATAGACTTCAGTAGGGGAAACAGCCGAGCCTTTGTACCAGACTGGAATACGATGCCCAAACCACAGCTGGCGGGAAATGCACCAGTCGCGTAAATTATCGATCCAGTTGAAATAGGTTTTAGAAAAGTGCTCTGGAATAATGGCGATTTGTTTCTGCTCTATGACGTGTTTCATTAACTGTTTGAGAGTAATTTCTTGACCAGTTTTTATGCCGTCGATTTGCGAATTTTTTATAGAAAATGGCTTATTTACGGCTAAAAACCACTGTAATTTAGGTAGTGGTTCTATTGTGCCACCGGATCGTTCGGCAGTAGCCACGTTCTGTTTAATTGGCTCTTCTGCTGTAATTAAATTTTGTGATTTTAACCAGTTAACTATTATTTCACGCGCCTCAGTGACTTTTTTACCGTCAAGTTCTAGTCCAGCTTTGTTTTCTCCAACGGTCATTTTAGCAAATTCATTTATGACCGGTTTAATTGGTAAACCATGCCGTTCGGCAATTTCTGCATCAATTAGACTGTGCGCAGGTGTTACTCCTAAGGCTCCTGTACCAAAATCTTTTTCAACACTTTCGTCGGCAACAATCTTAATATGTAGTGGAACACCAGCAAATTCTAAGTCATATTCTTTCCCAACAAATTCAGCATAGCGACTGTCATCTGGATGTACAGCCACAGCAGTATCGCCAACTTTTGTTTCAGGACGCGTGGTAGAAATAGCGATAGGGAAATCTGCTGAGTACTTAAAAGTATAGAGAATAGAGTCGCGTTCTTGATGAACTATTTCCTCGTCAGAAATAACTGTCTGCCCTTTTGGATCCCAGTTAATTACTTTGTGACCACGATAGATTAAGCCGTCGTCGAACATAGCTTTGAAGGCAGTGCGAACTGCTAAGCTGCGGGTGTCGTCGAGAGTGTAGGCTTCACGACTCCAGTCGACCGAGGCACCCATTGCTTTAAGTTGACCAACAATAGTGTCGTGACTGTCTTGAGCAAACTGTTCTACACGATTTAAAAAATCTTCACGACTCAGGTCGGTTTTGCGTGTCCCCTCCTTCTCCAAGATTTTTTCAACTTTGTTTTGAGTAGCAATGGCGGCATGGTCAGTGCCTGGTAGCCATAAGGTTTTACGACCTTGCATGCGACGGAATCGAATGAGAATGTCTTGAATTGTATCTTCAAATGCGTGTCCAAGGTGTAATGTTCCTGTGACGTTTGGTGGTGGTAAGACAATAGTAAAAGGCTCGCGTTCTCTACCGTCGGCAAGGGCTGGTAAGTTGTCTGGGTTAAAATAACCAGAATCCATCCAGAGTTTGTAGATGTCTGCTTCGTATTTAGAAGCGTCGTAAGATTTATCGAGTTCTGTCATATTATTATAATGTTGTATTATGGTTACCGTTTTGGCTAATTTGGTAAAATTAATAAAAATAAAACACCTCTACCAGTTGTTGGCGGTGTCTAGAGCGCTGCATCTACCAAGTCGGCAGACTATAAAGCGCGGTACCATCTAGATTTATTACTTAGTTTGGCCTGTTTTCGGGGGCACCGACAAGTTCTACTGGCTTTGCTTAAGCTTATAGCTTAAGCAAAGGGTTCTTCTTGTACCACTGTGGTGACAGCCACAGTCTTGGCTTGATACATAGATTATATTTAATATTCTGCTCAATGTAAAGGAAAGGATATAGGTGTTACCAACAAGTTGTATCAGACGGACAGGTGTTTGTAGCGGCAGGATTATTAGTAACCATCCAAGCAGTGGTTGGCCTTGCCGCGTCATAAAAAGTATCACTGGCAGTAGGAAATGTTTCAGGGCCACCAGTCCCGCTAACCGCGTTGCTAATTAACTTATAATTTACCCCATCGGATCGATAATTATATCCTGAACAAACATCGGTAGAGGG
>CAZLAR010000033.1:0-1506 GCA_964557735.1 uncultured Candidatus Saccharibacteria bacterium | reverse complement strand
ATAATTGCTATTACCACTAGAATTTCTATTAAGGTAAAACCTGATTGAGATGACTGCTGCATTAAGGTTTATTTATTTGGAGCTATATAAGCAGGTTGATCTTGCGGGGTAACCAAATAATATCCATCTGGAATAACGGCCGTCGGCTTTCTGTTCCAATAAACTAATAGTAGTATTTGTAGAATTAGAAGAAAAACAAACATCACTAAAAGATATTTATATTTGTTAGTAATGAGGTTTTGGTTCGACAGTGCCCGTTTAGGAGTGGGTGTCTGTACGGGTTTCATAGACTTACTAAAATCTAAACCCTCTTCAATTTGAGCCATTTTTGAGTTGATTATTAATTTTAGTATATCAACTTCGCGTTTTTAGAGCTATCGTAATTCCCAAGCGGGGTCAGCTTTAACTTTGCCAGCTGGGACTGGTTTTTTGCCAGCACGCAGATTAAAGTAGGCGGCGAGGGCGATCATTTGAGCATTGTCGGTACAAAGCTCAAAGTCTGGCACAGTAAAATTTATACCATTGTCTTTACACATAGCCGCTAATTCAGCACGGAGCTTTCTGTTGGCGGCTACCCCACCAGACAAAGCCACAGTATTGCACTTGTATTTAGCCACTGCTTTGGCTGCCTTTTTAGTAATTACGTCTGCAACAGCGATTTCAAAAGACATGGCAATATCTGCTTTGACTTGTGGGGAGAGTGCTTTGCCGTGTTGAGTGCCTTTGACTTTGTCGATGTAATACAGCACAGCAGTTTTGAGGCCGGAGAAAGAAAAATTAAAGTTTGGTTCGCCCAACATCGGTCGGGGAAATTTAATATCATTTTTTCCGTGCGAAGCTAGTTTAGAAATTTCGGGCCCACCAGGGTAGGGAAGGCTGAGTAGCCGCGCCACCTTGTCGAATGCTTCGCCAGCGGCATCATCAACAGTATTACCAATAACTTTGTAAGTTTTGTAGTCCTTCAACAAAACAAACATGGTGTGACCACCACTTACTATAATAGACAAAACAGGGAATTGTACACTTTCTGGTTTCTTAGCAAACGCAGAATATAAGTGCCCTTCCATGTGATTGGTTGGTAGAAGGGGAATGTTAGTTGCCAAGGCTAAACCCTTTGCAAACTCTGTACCAACAATTAAAGCCACTACTAATCCTGGGCCACTAGTGACCGCAATATAGTCTATTTCGGCTAGTTTTAGGTCAGCGTCACGTAATGCTTTTTCGGTAACCGGTAAAATGTTAGTCATGTGTGCTCGTGCTGCAACTTCTGGCACAACGCCTCCGGACTGTTTGTGAATAGCGATTTGAGACTTCACAACTGAGGACAGAAATTTAAATTTAGGTTTGTCAGCAACTTCACCACGCAACACACTAGCGGCGGTTTCATCACAACTGGTTTCGATTGCTAAAATGGTTACAGATTTCATTCATGTATTATAGCGGGCTTGCCGACACTAATCAACGCTGTGCCGGAGTTGCCTGCTAAACGTACCCCAGAATAATAGT
>CAZLAR010000032.1:5384-6806 GCA_964557735.1 uncultured Candidatus Saccharibacteria bacterium | reverse complement strand
CCGAACATCATGATGGACAAAGAAAAAGTCCGCCAGGTGTTAAACAACATGATCGACAATGCCATTAAGTATTCTAAAGAAGGTGCGATAGTCGTAACGCTCAAGCAAGAAGCGGAAGACTTAGTTGTGAAAGTAAAAGATACAGGCAAAGGGATTTCTAAAGACGAGCTCGGCATGTTGTTTAACAAGTACACTCGCGGTCATGATTCTGTTACTCACGCCACTGGCCTGGGCCTAGGTATGTATGTGGCCAAAGTAATTGTCGAGCAGCATAACGGCAAAATTTGGGCCGAAAGCGACGGCGTGGGCAAAGGCGCCACCTTTTGCTTTAGCCTGCCTATAAAGAGCACAGTGCACGCAACAACGGTGGATCTAGCTGAGCCGGGGAGTGAAGCAGGGGCTATTAAGTAAACTGTGGATAACCCGGTTGCACCCCTAAAATATGATATAATATTGGTGTATGAATCTGGCTTTTAAAAAAGCGCGGGAGAATATGGAGACATCGAACGCTCTGGACTCTAGTAGTCGTGATCGTGGTTTGTCTGTCGCCTTAACAGGTGGCGCTCCAAGGGGCTTTGCAAGTTGCTCAAACACACGAAGCAACTTTGCTAGTAATTCTGGATTCATGAACTTCAACATAATAATCGGCATGTAAGAGGCTTTTTGCCTCTTTTTATTATTTTATAATCCGGCTGGGTCGATACCGGAACCAAACTAAAATAAGGCGCGGGCGCGTTGCTTAAAAATAATTTTTGGCGCAAGCTTCAGCCTTGAAAGGGATCTTATGATCAGTGATTATTACAGCGATTATCCAGACGTTGTACAAAGTTCAATTACCAATCTTTATGATCAGGTAATTCAGTTTTTGCCAAACCTTATCGCAGCTCTAATTGTGTTGCTTGTTGGTTGGGCTATTGGTTTGTTCTTGGGAAATATCATTAAAAAAGGTTTGCAGTCTATTGGAATTGATGGACTTGGTGATCAGCTTGGTTTAAAACGACTAGCTGAACGCAGTGGCCACTCAATCCGAATTTCTGCTATTGTTCAGTGGATCATTAAGTGGTTCTTCATCTTAGCTAGTATTATTGCTGCTGCTGATATTCTTGGGCTAACAACAGTTAGTAATTTCTTCTACTCTGATGTCCTAGGCTATGCCGGACACGTAGTAATTGCCACTGCTATTTTGTTGCTCGGTCTACTTGCTGCCAATTTCTTTAGCAGTTTAGTCGAAGGCACAGTGAAGGCTGGTGGCTTTGAAAGCTCTCGAATGCTTGGTTCCATCGCTCGCTGGGCAATTACTATTTTTGCAATTATTGCAGCTCTTTCTGAATTGCAAATTGCAGAAAGCTTCTTGAATTACTTATTCATGGGCGTAGTAGTGATGTTCGCTATTGCCGGTGGTTTGGCTTTTGGTCTTGGTGG
>CAZLAR010000032.1:0-5284 GCA_964557735.1 uncultured Candidatus Saccharibacteria bacterium | reverse complement strand
GCCGAACGCCGGGCGCGGCAAGCCCAACAAGTTGCCGAGACTTCAGCCACGGTCATAGAAGGTTGGTCAGTTGCGGAGATCGCCGCCTATTACGAAAAAATCGGTTTGTTTCCAAAAAACGATTTTATCAAAGCTACTCAGGAATTTGATATTTCCGAATTCCCTCTAGTAACTCCAGTCAACTCGAAATCCTTAGAGGGATATTTGTTCCCCGACACCTATCGATTTACCAAAAATTCAACTCCAGAAGAAGTTATTTCTAAAATGCTGGCTAACTTTTCCTCACGGTTAAGTTCTCTTGATGTAACAGATTCTAAAACTAAGTATAACGGCCTATCCTTAGCAGAAATTATTACATTAGCATCGATAATTGAAAAAGAAAGTGGGGGAGAGGGAGCGACAACTGGTGAATTGTCCCTACAAGATGAGCGCAATTTAGTCGCCAGTGTGTTTTATAATAGAATGGCTATTGGGCAAGCACTGGAAAGTGATGCCACTGTTAATTATGCAACCGGCAAGTCTTCTCCTGGAGCAAGCTTAAAAGATTTAGAAGTAAATTCTCCGTACAACACATATAAGTATGCAGGACTGCCACCAGGACCAATTTGCAATCCGTCGTTAGGGAGTATTAAAGCAGCACTTGAGCCAGCAAAAAGTGACTACTATTATTTTTTACATAAACAACCGTCAGGCCAAGTCGATTTTAGCCGTACCTTTGAGGAACATCGTAGTAAGAAATAGCTAGATGGTCAGACGTCTATATTAAATCTTGTGGTTGAAAATCTTTTTGCCCATTCAAAAAATCTCTCATATTCATGGGCTTTTTTCCTGATGGCTGGACTTCTAGCAGCTTAAGAAAAGTATTGTCGGCGCAAGGAATGACATCTTGAGAAGTGCCGTTATCTGCAAGTTCTTCTTGCTTGGTGACTGCAGCTTTTAGAATTTTAAAATTATCTTGTCCTTTCCACGTTGTCCAAATTCCTGGCCATGGAGTATAAGCGCGTAGCATATTAACTATTTGTTGGGACGTTTGCGTAGACCAATCGATGCGGCCATGGTCTTTTTTTATTAACTTGGTCACAGTGGCTTGTTCGTGATTTTGTTCTCGTGCTGTTATTGTTCCAGCCTCATACTGAGGAAGTAAATCAATAAGTAAGTTAGTAGAAAGTTGCGAGAGTTTAGTGGCTAGAGTTGGGAAGGTATCTTCTGGGTCAATTACTATTTCCTGTTGAGCCAAAATTGGACCGTGATCAATTAATTCATCGAGAATAAAAATAGTGGTGCCGGTTATAGTTTCTCCGTTGAGTAATGCGTATTGAATGGGTGATGCACCGCGATACTTCGGCAACAAAGAAAAATGCACATTTAGTGTTTTGAGTGGGGGAATATTAAGGAGTTCAGCCGGTAAAATTTTTCCGTAGGAAACCACAATAAAAACATCTGCTTTTAAAGTTTTAAGGAAGTCTAAAAATTCCGGATTGGTTTTCACTTGCTCCGGTTTTTGCAGAGGAAGATGCAAGGACTCTGCTAATTCAGCAATAGGGGTGACTTGCAATTCTTGTTTACGTCCAACAAACGCGTCTGGACTTGTGACCACTTGGACAACTTCATGTTCCTTAGCTGTGGCTAACGCTTGAAGCACAGGCAAGCCAACGTCAGATGTGCCAAAAAATACAATACGCATTATCGGTTTCGTTTTACTAATTTATTCGCAGGAGCTTCAGCTGTAACAACCTTCAATAGAGCGCGAAGAATGGCGGCTTGGTAAAGACAATCACCCATGGCGTCATGGCGGCCGGCCATGCGACCCACTCCTAGGTAATCGCCTAGATCCTCTAAGCTAAACCCAACATAGCGCTTTTTATTCTTTAGTTGGTTACGTTTACCCATGTAGGTATAGCAAAGTGGCCACATATTGAAACTGTGGTACTCGAACGGATACTTCATACCAGACTTACGATACGCGGCCGGTAGAAAAATAATATCCAAGTTACCGCCGTAAGTTGTTGGTATGACATCGTGCCCGAAAGTTTTGTTAAATTTTTGTAGAACTGTTTTTAAGCTAGGTGCATCTTTGACGTCTTTCCACTCGATTTTACAAATTGCCATGGCTTCGGGGTCACGCGCTTTCCAATTGGTCGGCTTAACGTACGAAACAAACGATTGCTTCTCTTTTAAAGTTTTTTTATCTAACACAACTCCCGCAATTTGAATAATCTCATGTTTAGTGACATCAATTCCAGTACATTCGATATCGAGCATTAATAGGTCTTTGTTGAACATAGCATTAAGAATATAGTTGATAAAATTTAACTCGCGCTTTACTGAGCTTAACTTTCCAATCGTTTACAAGTTAACCATTGATAATTTTACGAAACACTTCAGCAGAAAGACGAGCTTTCTCTAACGCGTCACGCGGATTAGTTTGTTTTAAGTTAAAGTGCTGGAAGAGAGTTTGCATGGTCGGCATCTTCTTTAGGCCATAGTGTAAAGTGTAGACGTACCCGAGTGACCATAAATCTAAAACGTGGGAATCATAGTTATACGGTAAGAATGTTTTTTTAAAGGCTTGGCGCAGGAATTGAGCATTGGCTACCGAATGGGTAGCAAGAAGTGGAGTATCTCCAAATTTTGTGGAAAAGGACTTGATTACCTCGTATAGCTTAGGGCTCTTTTGCAATGTCTCAAATGGCACCTGCAATATTTCTGCGTGTTGAGTAATAGTGTTATCGAGAAAACTTACTTTTACAAAAGAGTTAAAAAAGTTTTTTTCTAATTGGTTATCTTTGTCTAAAAGTACAGCTGATAATTGAATAATAGAATCACGGTCGATATTTGGACCGGTAGTCTCAATTTGAAAAAGCAGGATATCTTTAATGAATTTCATAAACGGAAATAATTATTCGAGGCTACTGTTTGGACGCGTAAGTGGGTAGAATGTCTTCACCTTTGGTAATGACTTCGAGTTTATCAAAAATTAAAGTATTGTCGAGATGATCGATCTCGTGTTGCAGTACTCGAGCTAGAAATGTGTCGTCTGTAATATTAAATTTTTTACCATCAATATCATAGGCCTCCATGGTAATTTTTTTGGGCCGGCGGACTTGTCCAAACACTCCAGGCATAGACAAACATCCTTCTTCCATGACTGTGGTCTCCTTAGACCGGTAGGTAATTTTCGGATTAATAATAGGGAAGGGGGGAATATCGACTTCATCCAAATAAATTAAAGCCATATTTAAATTTTTACTGACTTGTGGTGCCGCCAGTCCTACTCCTTGCGCGGAGATCACGGTATCAAGCATATTTTTAATTAAACGCACTACATCTTTTTTTAGTGGAAAAGATAAATCCTCTACAGGGGTGCGCAAAATTTTTGCTGGTAGTTTAGCGATTGGTAAAATCATTTGTCTGCAATATATCTAATCTTCTTTATTCTTTACGGATTCATTATGTTTCTTAATTAAGTAAGAAAACAATCGACCCCGATGCTGTACTTTTGGATTTTCTAAAATTTCTCCAGCAATTTTACGGAGTAAATCTGGTGAATAGGTCACTGCCATTTTTAAATATAATCCAAAATGGGCACGATCATTCATTTGTTGACTTAATTCATCAGCTAAAAGATGAGCTGCAGAATGTAGCTTTGGATCTTTTTTCCTAACGATTTTGTGCCTACCGGCAACATCTTTCATTGAATCCATACTCAATCTGTCTCTAAATTGGCATATTTTTCTGGGTCGCATTGACTGACCCAGCTTTATTATACCGAAACTAGGCTAAAAAGGCGAAAAAAGCTATAATAACCATAATATGACTACTAAATTATTAGCTACAGTTTTATTGGTATTAGGAATTACCATCGCGGTTTTTGAGGGTGTTCCTCAAAAAGCATACGATTGGTTTGGCCACACTAAGTTGGGTGCAAAAATGTTAGACTATGGAATTACGGAACAGAATCTATCTGGTTTGTTAAGAGGACCATTAGACGATTTCACAAATAGCCAGCTAACGCCATCTGGAATTATTGGTTGGACCAACACTCAACGAGAAGCTCAAGGACTAGTGGCTTTGCATGAAAGCGAACAGTTGCGCAAAGCGGCCGAAGCAAAAATTGATGACATGTTTGCTCAACAATATTTTGAACATGAATCGCCTGATGGAAAATCACCAGCTGATGTTATTAGTTACACTGGCTATACCTATTTAGTGGTAGGGGAGAATTTAGCGTTAGGAAACTTTACAAATGATGAAGTGCTCGTGCAAGCTTGGATGGATAGTCCAGGCCACCGAGCTAATATTTTAAATAGTAAATATTTAGAAATTGGTACGGCTGCAAAAAAAGGATTGTTTGAAGGCAAAGAAGTTTGGTTGGCAGTTCAAGAATTCGGAGCGCCACTTTCGACTTGTCCAACATACAATACCAGTTTAAAGTCGAAAATTGATTCTAATAGGAGCCAATTGGCTGAAAATCAAGCTCAGTTGCAGCAACAAAAAGCGGCTTTAAACGCTAATCGGTTTAAGAGCGAGGAAGAATACAATGCCGCGGTAGTAAAATATAACGCTTTGGTCGAGCAAACAAATAGGTTGGCCGATCAGACTCAAGACTTGGTTTCAGACTACAATGCAGCCGTTAATGAATTTAACCAGTGTCTGGAGACAAACACGTAATGAGCAGTATAAAGAAAATTGATGTTGCTGGCTTAAAAATTGATGCGATCACTAAGGCAGAATTACTGGCTCAAATTGTCGAGCGCGTAGGCAAACACGAAAAAACTCTTGTGGTAACGCCCTATTCGGAATTTTTGTATGCCAGTTTGCGAAGTAAAGAAGTTAGAGAGCTTCTCAATAGCGCGGATTTTGCTGTTGCCGATGGAGTGGGGATTTTTTGGGCACATTTGTTTATGTCGCAACCATTAGTGTTCAAAAATTACTATTTTAAAATTTTAGAACTATGGTGGCAGGTTGCGTGGACCGGCGCCTCTGTACTACTAAATCCAAACTCACTTTACAAAGACATTCCTGAGAAGATAGTCGGCGCAGATTTAGTGTGGGATCTTGCAAAGCTGGCTGAACAAAACAACTTCTCTGTATATTTGCTTGGCGCTCGTGGTGATGTTGCACAAACCGTAGCCCAAAAATTTCAAAGCAAATTTCCTAATTTAAAAATAGTTGGTACCTCTAATAAAGAGGTTGGCGATCTGTCTATTATAGAAGATGTGAACTCAGCGAAGCCGGACATATTATTAGTGGCATTCAATAGACTGACTTCTGAGCAGTGGAT
>CAZLAR010000031.1:0-7016 GCA_964557735.1 uncultured Candidatus Saccharibacteria bacterium | reverse complement strand
GGCGTACCCCTTGTGCGGTGTATGGGTATTGTTGCACTTCAAGTTAGAATTCAAGAAAATAGTTTGGATATTGAAGGGTATATGTGGTATAATTATCATAAGAAATTCACATTTTGAACTACTTTTGACCCACATATTCGTGATCAAGAAACAAATACAAAAATTATTTAAAACTCTGTTAATTTTCCCTATTTTAGCTACTATCCTTTTAGGGAATTTTGTTATTTCTCCTACGGCTAAAGCAGATGCTATAACCGAAAATTGTGATATTACTTGGTCTAATTTAAATGCGATGGCCAGTAGTTATCAAATTATTGGTCATGTAATATCAGATAAAGATGTCGTCAATGTCGATGAGCCATTTAATTTGTACATGAATGTAGAATTGCCTGAAAGTATAGGTAAAGTATGTGCAACGGCCAACAATCAATACCGATTCGAACTTTACTCTTACCTTTCAGGGTCTAATGGCGGGGCAATCAATACCAGAACAACAGCACCGGGTATTACTGGGTCGTTCTATAAAAATGATGAAACAAAAGAATACCGATTTGAGGCTCTATCACAACCATTAACTTTGGCTAAAAACTTTGGTATCACAAAGGATTTTGTCCAAGCTCGCCTTAATGCCGGCACGTCTGTTACTTTTGACTTGAAGGGATATTTTTATAAATCAAATGTATCGACATATCAATTTACAAACTCAAACTATATCGAGATAGCAAGAATTACCGCAGATTTAAGTACTGGTAGTAAACCACCAGTAAGAGAATTGCCTCAGATTAAGGCTACTGGATTTACCGATTTAGAAACTCCAATTGATTATACTAAGGTACAAATTAAAATTACTGGTGATCAATCTAAGAAAGGATTGCGAGCCAAGTACCGAGTGAGGTGGGATGATGTAGACTTGGCTTTCGGTTCTAGTGCGGTTGTCGGATTAGATAATGTTCATGTCGAATGGGCAGATCAAAGTAATAAAATAACGTTTAAACAAAAGTTTACTTTACCGGCTAAAGATAATCCATGGGGGTACACTTTAGATCCTCGGTATGTTGCAACTTCTGTATTTTTTAATTACGCCGAAGATGCAAAAAAAATAAAGGTCCCAGCGTGTAAGGGCACTTATACAGGTACCGATTGTACTGGAGTAGTTTTTCGTGAGACTGATAGTAGTAAATATGGAGCTGGCGCTAAGAATGCGTCTGATGTGCTACCTTTTGATTTTAATCCAATCTTAAAGGCTAAATCTTGGCAGGACAAGGTTCCAACACCTAGCCCTGTTCAGAAAACAAGTGGTAATGGAGGTAAAGAGCTGGGACATGTCGAGTATGTTGCATTACCTGCAATTTTTGGATACACAAATTCTTTCACTTTTAGTACATTTGACGCTGTTAGGGCAATCATTGGCACTTTTGCTGATGTTAATTCCGTCACATTGATCGCAGGGGTTGGTAATATTAAGAGTTTTACTGTTGAGGTGTATGCAACTGATGATGATATTAAAGCAGCATGTAAGGCAGATCCTAGTGTTGCTGAAGCTGATAAATCAAAATGTGATACTGATTTGGGTTTCGCAAAATATGGTTTTGCAGAAACGATAACTCAAACTACGTCATCTGGTGAAACTAAAGCCGCCACCCCTGCCCAGTCCTTATATGGTTTCATTACTCGGGTTATTTCCGATATCATTATTCTCCTTCAAAGTTGGATTTATAGAATTTTTGCTTTCATAGTTGTTCCGATTCTAAATGCATTACTACGTGTTAGACCGTATGAAGATGCGTTTGTGAATGTGATTTATCCTGGCTGGTTAATTTTACGTAATTTAGCTAATATCTTTTTCATTGTTAGCTTACTTGTAGTGGGCCTACGTATTCTATTCCAGTTGTCTGCTTCCGGAACAGCCGTAGGATTTATTCGTCGCTTGCTGATTATGGCTTTGCTGGTGAACTTTAGCTTGGTAATTAGCCAAGGAATTATTGGTATTGCAGACACAGTGCAGTCGCAATTTTTGCCGGCTAATACCAAAATTATTGAATCACTCGGTCAGAAACTCATGGTTGAACCTTTAAAGAGCATGCGCGATGAAGTGGCTTTGAAAGATGGGGGAGTCTTTAATTCAGAAAACTCTGAAGCAGCTTTATCTGATACTGTTAAGCCAATAGTGCTCTTAGTGCTATCTATAGCTGCATTCTTCTCTTTTGTTGCAATCGCTGCATTCTTAATGATTCGACTTGTGGTGCTGTGGGTTTTGTATATGATCTCGCCGATTGCCTATGTTGGTTTTGTAATGGAAGAGACGAAGAAATATGCCTCGCAGTGGTGGAGTGAATTCATTAAGCAAGCAATGCTTGCCCCAATCTTAGTTTTCTTTTTGAACATTGCGGCACTGATGGCCACAACATTTTCAACTGCTGGAAAGAATAACCTGTTTGATAAGTTTAATCCAGACGGTTCGTTAAGTGGCGACGTAGTAATTGGTTCTTTAACAATCCTCACCCACTTCATTGTAATTGGTTTCCTTTTCGCCGGCATGAAGTTCGCACTAAGCTTTGGAGGAATTGGTTCTAAAGCAATTGTTGACTACGCCAAGAAAGGGTTTGATAACGTCACTAAAAGACCAGCCAAATGGGCCGGTGGAGTTGCTAAAGATGCAGCCAAAACTCAGTGGGAACGTAATTTCAAAGGTGGTATGTTGGACCCATTGGCTTATAGAGATGCTTTTAAAAAGAAGGTTGCTGACACTACAAAGGACAAGTATGCGACCAGAATGTTGAACAAGGCTGATAAATTCTCTCCTGCAGGTCTATTTGAAGATCCAAAAAAGACTCTGAAGTACTTAATGTATAAAGCAGTAGGCGCTGGTTCGCAAGCAAATGCTCGCGAAGCTGAAAAATTAATTGATAAATCAGAAATTTTAACAGCAGATGAAAGAAAGTCTTTGGATGATAAACACACTGGTGAATCTGCGCGCCTAGCGCCCCTAGAAGAGGCCTTAAGTAAATTAAATGCGAATACTCCGTTATCAGTAGCTGAGGGTCAGGATTTATTAACCCATCTTAGTACGGAGAAAATGCGTTTAAGAACCGAAGGGGCTGGGTTAGTTGCAGGTTTGCAAGCAGAGGCAATCGCTTTAAGAGCGAGTGGTAATGTTGATGCAGCAGACGCTAAAGATAACCAGGCATTGGGAGTTCAGGCCGAGTATATGAAGAAACGAAAAGATCTTCAAAAAACTCGTGATGAATTATTACCAGTAGTGAATGCTGCAGTAGCAGCTGGGGCAGCGAATTTATCTTTGGATGATCAACTTAAAGAAGATATTACCGATCGCCTAGATAATGATATCAAAGATCTCGTAAAGGAAATAAAAACATTAGCAGAGCGTAAGAGTGTAGATGACAAGAGATTAGCAGAGCATGGTGGAGGTCCTATGACTTTGGAGAATCGGCGTAAATTGTTAAAACAAGCTAATGAGCTGAATGAAATTGCTGCGAAAAGATCTGCACCTCAATCTTCAGTAGCAAAACAAATTCGTCGTGAGAGAGAAGACGAGGAGAAAAAGAAGGTTGAGGATACAGACGATGCGGATGAGTTGATAGCA
The DNA here is from genome assembly GCA_964557735.1 of uncultured Candidatus Saccharibacteria bacterium. Lineage (GTDB taxonomy): Bacteria > Patescibacteriota > Doudnabacteria > UBA920 > UBA920 > UBA920. The sequence continues at coordinate 3,412 of CAZLAR010000031.1, read as the reverse complement.
CAGTACAAGAAGGCTATGGCAACAAACAACTTGCCACTTGCCTCCGCAATTGCTAAAAAAATGGCTACAGAAGGATCATTCTCAGATCTGTTGAAAGAATATGGTTATCGAAACAATATGCAGTCTTTGCAAGAATTTGTTGGAGAAAGCTTTAAGAAGTATGCGCCAAATGTTAGATTGCAAATTATGTCAGAAATTGGATCTTTGAATGAGAAAAATGGTAATCGAGGTGCATCTAGGGCTACTAAGATTGATATGGAGACTGGTCAAATGCGACTTGCTACACCACAGGAACACAAGGTCAAGCATAATAGTGCTTTAGCGAAAAAGCCTATGAGTGAAGCAAAGAAGATGAAGAAGAATGAGTTTGGCGAAGAGGGAGCAGACGGTCGCTTGAAATTATATTCAGGCGCAGCAAAAATGTTGAGTCAGTTTAAATCCATTAAGAAGCCAGCTCCATTGCCAGCAGGTGCAGGAGCGGTAGCTACTAGGAAATATGATCAACAAGTTGCTACTTATGAGAGGAATATTCGTGAATACCAACGTGATATGGCTCCAACCGCTAAAGCGATTTTAGACGCAACAAATTCTAATTTGATTGACGGCGAAGCAATAAAAGTTCTAAAAGATATCGCTAAAGTATAAAATCATAACCCTTAATAATGACACCACAACTACAAAAAGATATAGAATATTCAGTAAACACTTGGGATTCGCCCGGGGCGATTCGGATTTTGAATATGGCTAAGAAAGATCCAAGTTTGGGAATTGATCCTAAAGTGTTGTTGCAGCTTCGTTATGTTCGAATGAACAGTCTATCAGTTGAGCAATTGCTTGAGCTGATGCACGAATCTATCTTAGCAGCATATTCTATTCCAGATTTTGATTTAGATTTTAGAATAAAGGATTATCTTGAACAATTAGACAACGTTGGAGAGGAAGTTAAATTTTCTCAAGGTTTACTTAAAGTATTGGATTCATCCGAAGAAGTATTGGGGAGTAAGAATATTAGTATTAAAAACAATCCAGTTAAACCAACTATCGGAAATTGGCTAGAAGATTTTAGTAGCTTTCCTTCTGGCGGTCGCGAGAAAGATGCATTGGCTGAGATAGAATATCTGAATAAATCAGCGAGTGTTAAAGTTCTTTCCGAACAAGAGAGAGGAATTCTAAAAAATATCATTAAGCTTTACGATCACGCTGTACAAAATGTTGCTCTATGGAATACGATTGAAGTTCCTAAGTCACAAGCAGAGTTATACAAAGATTATGATTTGTATAAGTTAATTCCAGGTCTCGAAGATGACTTAGAAGAAGAGGCTCAATTCAAGAGGAATGGTGGCAAGGTTCAGCAAGTAGCACCTGAGATTGAAGATATAGAATCTGAGTCAAATATTGACCAACTCTCAGTTGAAGAACCTCAGCAATTAGCTCAGTCAACACCACAACCCAAACCTCAACCCCAACCAACCCCCGCGCAACGCCAAGCCGTCGCAGACATCACACGTGCCCCGCACACGCCGGTTAATTACAACACTGGTGCACCTGGTGCTAATATAGGCGGAATGTCTGCATCCGACTCTGCTAAAATCCGCGATTTCATTAACCACGTTCCTCCAGCTAACATGCGCGGCGTCACCATGGACCCAACTAACGTCAAAATCGACGAAGAACAACAACGCTTGAATACCGCCCGCGCTAAGCAAGTCGCAGATATTCAACGCAAGTTAGCCGAGCTACGCAGCCGCAATAACAAAACCCAATAGTATGTTCAACGCCAAACGCATCGAAACAATTCGTAAAAATGTTCAAATTAGCTCGCTTCTTTCCGACCACGAAAAAAGCGACTGGTTAAACTTGCTCGAATTAATGAACGATAAACAACTTGGTGAGCTCGAAGAAATTTTGGCGTCTGATCCGAACGTTGCTAAAGCAATGCAGTCACAGCCGTCGCAATCACAGCCAACGCAACCTCAGCGTGATGTTCAAGTATCACGCCCCGCGCAAACTCCACAATCGGAGGCGGTGTCAGCGTCGCCATCTTCTCGGCAACCAGATTTTGTTCAACAAATGCCACCGCTTCCGCATATTGCCAACATGCCTACCGATGTGACTATGACTCACTCGGTACCAGCTTCTACATCGGTAGCACAAAAACCTCTACCAAGAACTACACCATCACCTAATTTGTCTACATTCCAGCCCAAACAAAAAGTTGTGAGGCCTGTTTCAGGGTTTTCCCCTCAACCAGTTATTGAACCAACGTCAGTAGACGAACCGCTTTCAAGCCCCGAGAAGCCCGCGCCAATACCAACAGCACCTCAATCCCACAAATCACCCACACCTCACAACTCATACACTCTCCAAGAGATAGAGCAGTTACAGGAACTTTCCGTAGAAACAATTCGTGAGCATACACTTCAGTCAATTTTTGATGCGATCCGCCAAGCCATTCAAACTAACGGATACTTTGCAGTACTTCAATTAATAGAGGCTAGTCCACTATATGCTAGCTATATTAATGCTGGTAAACAACGCTTGGGAGTGGTCGTTCCTAAAACATCAGACGCGTCTCCACAAGAATCAACGCTTACCCAAGAAGAGTTTGAATTCATGACCGACCTACTGCGTAACATGCGGTTTAATCGCTGGTAGTGTGGTATAATAAATACATAGATGCAGTTTCCAGTTCCACAATTTACCGACGTTGAAGACCGAATTATTGGCGCGTTGACCTTTAAACAATTCGGTATTGTGTTCGTGGCAGCCATTTTAACTTTTGCAGTATATACGGTTAGTAAAAGTGTGTTCGCGACTATTGTGGCCGGCACTGTGTTAGGTCTACCGGCCTTAGCACTTACGTTTGGACGATTGAACGGTAGGCCGTTGTATTCTAGCGCTGGTAACTTTATTCGCTTCTTATTTGGGGCCAAGATGTATGTGTTTCATAAACAGGCGCAAACGGTTGCAGAGCAGAAAATTCCAGTTACTGTAAAAGAAGAGAAGGCTCCAAAAGACAAGAAAGCTACCGCGGTGAAAATTAAAGAACTAAATTATATTTTGCAGCAACAGGCTTCCGAAGAAAATACTTTACTGGCTAGGATAAACGAAAACAAACAAATTAAGGCTTCATAGGTAAACATTTAAAACTCAAAGCTCACAGACTAAAAATGGCAGATACAAAAACCAAGAAAAAACCGCTCATCGGAAATCCAACTCAAAACTTTTTAAAACTTTCGGAGATCCGTGATGACACCATAATTATGCAAGACGGCACCCTACGCGCCGTTTTAACTGTATCTAGCACCAATTTCGATTTAAAGAGCGAAGAAGAACAGAACGCGTTAATTTATGCGTATCAACGATTTTTAAATTCACTTGAATTTCATATTCAAATTATTTTGCAAAGTCG
>CAZLAR010000030.1:0-7172 GCA_964557735.1 uncultured Candidatus Saccharibacteria bacterium | reverse complement strand
AACAAGAGTGCGCTAAGCTTTCAGCATGGCGCCTTTTTATATTTCTACATTACTTTGTTGCTTCATCGCCGGCGTGACTACTGGTTCGTTATATAGTATTCCGCAATCTATTGTTTGGACAGCGCTACTTGGTGGCGCAGTTTTGTCTATGATTATAGCAATGCTGTCACGAAAAAAAGCGCGTACGGTTGGATTGGCGATTTTGTTTGGCGTTGTCGGGTTAGTTGTCGGTTACAGCTACGTCGGCAAGTCGTTTATCGAGAACGAGTACGAGCAATACATCGGTCAGTCTATAGAAACTGAAGGAGTCGTCGTGATGGACCCGGTTCTCAGCGGGCGCAACCAGCAGGTGACAATGCTGCCCGATGGTTACACTCAGTATGTCCGTGCTTCTTTATACACACCCATTCCCGGCCTAAAAAAGGGTGACCGGGTTTGGATTCGTGGTCAGCTTGAGCTCCCCGAAAACTTTAGCGACTTTGATTACATTGGCTATTTGCAACGGTGGCAAGTCTACGTCCAATTAAAAAAGCCGCGCGTGATTGTTTTAAAGCGCGCGCCACTAAATTGGCGAACGCCATTGCTGGCCATTCGCGCCTTCGTCTTAAAGCAAGGCCAAGTTTTTCCCGAACGTGAAGGCAGCCTCATAATAGGCATGCTTATTGGGCAAAAACAAAATATTCCAGAAGAAGTGGCGCAGGCTTTTAAGACTACTGGGCTGACGCATATTGTGGCGGTGTCCGGGTTTAACATGACAATTATTGCCACGGCTTGCGGAGCATTAGTGTGGTACATTGGTAGGCGCGCCACAAATATTTTAACAATCGTGGTCGTGGTGGCGTTCGTGGTTGTAACTGGGGCGAGTGCAGCCGTGGTGCGCGCCGCCATTATGGCTATTATTATGGTCGTTGCGCAGTTATTTGGTCGGCAATATACTAGTCTTTATGCGTTACTACTTGTGTCGACAATTATGGTCTTTCTCAATCCGCGAATCGTCGTTTGGGATGTTGGTTTTCAACTGAGCGTGGTGGCGACTTACGGCGTGTTAACCGCTTTTCAAATTAAAGACCCAGAAAAAAAGGATTCGTTTTTTACAGAAACCATGCGCCCGACTATTGGCGCCATTCTTTTTACAGCACCAATTATTGTTTTACACTTTCACACCTTTAGCGTCATTGCGCCACTTGCGAATTTGTTAGTACTACCGTTCGTCACTTGGATCATGTTGTTTGGCTCACTAGCGTTGCTTCCAGTAATTGGTGGCGTGTTTGTAATGCCTGCGCAGCTACTAACTTCCGCGGTGTTGTACATCACCGAACATCTGGCGACCATTCCATACGCCAGCATAGAGTTGTTTGCACCGCCGTGGGTTATCATCATCTATTACTCACTGTTGCTTTTGTATATAAAATACAGATTGCAAAAACGGTCAAAACATGATAAACTTGAAAAAATAATTACAAATACACTATGAAAACATGGCAAATCTATTTGTTGATCGCAGTAGTCGTGGTCGTCGGAATTGGTGCAATCTTCTTCCTCAGCAGCCGTAATGGCGTTGACAATAAAACTAAAGACAGCAATACAACCTCTGAACAGCAATCTTCTGAGCCACCATCACCACCAAGCGACACCTCAAGTCAGGTTGCAGATAAGTCAGCAGGTCCGTGTACAAGAACAGTAAACAATAATGTTATGCAAGAAAAAATTGATATCAAGAATAAAGTTGTTACTCTTTCTGTAGAAGGATATGGAGACATCAAAGTAGAATTATATGACCAAGATGCTCCGAAGACTGTAGAAAACTTTTTACGACTTTCTGCGAGCGGTTACTACGACTGTTTAACTTTTCATCGTATTGCTAAAGGTTTCGTAGTTCAAGGCGGCGATCCTACAGGCACAGGTAGTGGTGGTGACTCTGCGTTCGGTGGTGAATTTGCTGACGAGTTGAATCCAGAAACCCCAAGTGCAAAAGCTGGATACAAAAAAGGTGTTCTAGCAATGGCTAACCGTGGCCCGAACACTAACACTAGTCAGTTCTTCATTATGTTAGCTGACAACGCCTTGCCATATAACTACACAATTTTTGGTAAAGTAATTTCTGGTCAAGATGTTGTTGATAAAATTGGCCAAGCGCCAATTAATCCACAAATGGGCCCAACAGACGGCACTCCAGTAACTAAGATCACTATTACTAAAGCCACTGTTTCTGATAAATAACTTATCTTTTGAATTTAATTAATTAAAATATTAAAAATATTTTATGGATACAATCGAACGAAGTTTAGTCTTGTTAAAACCAGACACCTTAGAGCGCGGTTTAGTCGGGGAGATCCTCCAGCGTTTTGAACGTGTGGGTTTAAAGATTATTGGGATGAAGTTGATGCAGCCATCCGAAGAAGATGCCGGTAAGCATTATACTGAAGATTTGGCGATTCGCCGCGGTGAAGCTATCCGCAACAGTATGATACAGATGCTCGCATCTGGCCCGGTTGTAGCAATCGTATTGGAAGGTATTGAGGCAGTTGCATTAGTTCGAAAAATGATTGGTGACACTGAGCCGAAATCTGCAACTCCAGGGACTATTCGAGGGGACTATGCACACGTTTCATTCACTCATGCTAATGCAGGACCAAATGGCAAACTGTACAATCTAATTCACGGTTCTGCCACTGTAGAAGAAGCTAAAACAGAAATTGCTGTGTGGTTTACAGAAGATGAATTAATTGACCATAACCCAGTTTACACAAAACACACTTTGGCTTAAAAATATTTATATAGTTTGTAAATTAAAAAACCACCCGAGAGGGTGGTTTTTTGTGAGAGCTCCGTGCAGTTAATTCTGCAAGCGCTAAGTTGACTGCTTTGATTTTATCAAACTCTAAAGTTTTGATCAAGATTTTATAAAGACTTTGTGTGCTAGCTATTTCTTTCGGAAAAATGTCGGTAAGCCTGGTAGGCGAGAAGAAATATCTTGCAGTTTAAGCTCACGTACTCGTGAGAATAGGCTTTTGTCGTGCTCAGCCAAATATTTACGGATTAAAGCGCGAGCATGGCTAGTTTTGGCAGCCGCCAACCAGTCGCGAGAAGGTGTGGCAGGCTTCTTTGATTTTAAAATTTCAACTACATCACCTTGATGTAATTCATCTGTAATTTTTGCCATCTTGCCATTAATCTTGGCTCCGAGCATTTGATAGCCTAAGTCGGTGTGAACAGAAAAAGCAAAATCTATAACCGAAGCGCCCACTGGCAAGTCTTTTACATCACCTTTCGGAGTGAGAACGAAAATCCGATCTTTAAAGAAATCAATTTTTAAGCCTTCTAAAAACTCGTCTGGATTGGTAGACATTTCTTCTTGCCAAGCGTGTAGCTCGTTGAACCATGAAGCGCCACGCTGAGCTTTAGACCGAGGCGCATCTTCCTTGCCTTGCTCCTCATAAAACCAATGGGCAGCAATTCCGCGTTCAGCAGTCTCGTGCATTAAGTCAGTGCGAATTTGGACTTCAAAAGTTCGACCTTCGTTATCAAAAACTGTGGTATGCAAACTTTCATAGCCATTTGGTTTTGGCATCGCTATGAAATCTTTTACTCTACCCGGGAGGGGATTGAAGTGTTTGTGAATTGCGCCAAGTGCAGCGTAACAATCGGCTGTAGATTTGGTAATAATCCGCAAAGCGATTTTATCAAAAATTTTAGTGATGTCGCCGTCGTAGCGTTCCAGTTTTTTGTATAAGGAATAAATGCGTTTGATGCGACCAGAAATGTCGCGGAACTTAATGCCTTCTATCCGCAAAATAGTGGCTACCTCTTTTTGCATTTCTTTTGTGCCTTTTTGGCGAGCCTCTAGGCGCTCCTTTAACAGTTCTTCTGTTTTTTTGTAATTCTTAGGGTCAACAATTTTAAATGATAGATCTTCGAGCTCATCTTTCCACGCCCCAATACCTAGCCGGCCAGCAATGGGTGCGTACATTTCTAAGGTTTCGCTGGAAATTTTGATTTGCTTCTCGGGGGAAAGCGCGCCAATGGTGCGCATGTTGTGCAAGCGGTCAGCCAGCTTAATTAACATGACGCGAATGTCTTTGCTGGTAGCGATGAACATTTTGCGCAAGTTCTCGACGTAGTATTCATCTTTACTGTTGCGAAGGCGAACCTGGCCAAGTTTGGTGACGCCATCAACTAGAGCCGCGATTTCTTCCCCAAAGTTTTCTACTAAGTTAACATCGGTTGTATCCGTGTCTTCGGTAATATCGTGCAGTATAGTGGCAGTAATAGCGGTAGCATCCGGAAAGATTTGCCCCAGAATAGTGGCTGCCGCAATGGGGTGAGTTACAAAGTTTTCACCGCTTTTACGTTTTTGCCCTTTATGCGCGGCCGTAGCAAAATCTATCGCTTTTTGAATGAGCGCTTTTTCTACTGCGGTAAAAGTATGGGGGATAGATTTAAAAAACTCTGCCATATACTTAGTTTAACATACTTAGTTTTGTTGAGGTTTTGGGGTAAAACAAAAACCGAACTTATTAATAAGTTCGGCTAAGACTAAGTGTTTTTCATCCCTAATTTTTTTCTGACTCAGGTGCGTATCTATTGAAGACTGGTTTAAGGTATCCTAGTTTGATCAAAGTTTTGTCCAAGCAGAAAATGAGCTCGCCGATCAGGTTCTCAAGATTAGCTACTGGGTCGGATTTTCTAGTAACTTGAAAATTTATACTAATCTTTTTACCTTCGGAAAAACGAAGGCTTTTTACAGCATTAATCGCATTTAAATTCTTCTTGAGAAAAATACTTGCTTGTTCCAATTCTTCCCCGGTCTTACCAAGACTAATATTAGTGTCAAAAAAAATACACCTGTCAAAATAAAAAGCGATCCAATTATTGCCAAGTATTTCGTAGGTCGATTCAACTGGAACAGTTAAATCACCAATTTGCCTGGCAATAGTTTTTGCTTCGTTTTTGGCATTTAAAACCTCGGTCATGAGCACTGTTGCTCTGCCGAGCTTTTTCTCGGCTTCATCTAAGACTTGTTGCTGTCTCTTGAACAATCTTCTTACTTCTTTGTCCCTATCATTCTCATTCATGCTAATTCCTCCACTATTCTATTATCAAAATTGATATATTAATATGCCATTTTTAAAGATTAATGTCAATGCTATACTAAAAACATGCCTGAACTACCCGAAGTACAAACTGTTGTTAGTGAATTGAATAAGCGACTGACCGGTCGCAAGATCAAACGCGTGACTGTGAATATGGCCAAGATCATTAGTGTTGGTCCGCAGACAGTGAGTAATATTCGTGACGTTTCCCAGAAGACCGTGAATGAATTTGCGAGGCTTTTGACTGGTCGAAAATTCGTGTCTGTAAAACGTAGGGGTAAAATGCTTATCTTTGATGTAGACGGACCGCTATCAATGTTGGTGCATTTAAAAATGACCGGCCAATTTATTTTTGAAGATAAAGAGCAGCACAAAAAGACTGGTGGGAAGTATAAAATTTTAAATAGAGACACCGCGCCTCTTGTACAGCTGCCGTGTAAATTTACCCATGTGGTTTTTCATTTCGTCGACGGCTCAACTTTGTTCTACAACGACATGCGCCAGTTTGGGTATTTGCGCATTGTAAAAGACGAAGACATAGACAAGGTTGCAGAGTTTAAGAATTACGGCCCCGAACCCTTAGAAACATCTTTTACGTTTGAAGTTTTCCAAAACTCTTTAAAAAATCGCAAAAAAATTCCTATTAAGCTCGCGCTCATGGATACTAAAGTTGTTGTGGGAATTGGTAATATATATAGTGATGAAATTTTGTATCACGCCCGCGTGGCGCCCGACCGCCAAGTCGATAGCTTAAGCACAAAAGAACTGAAGGCCGTTTTTAATCAAATTAAGCCTGTGTTGCTCCAGGGGATAAAATACAAAGGCTCGAGCGTAGGCGATTTTGTCAGAACAGACGGAAAATGGGGGAGTATGGGGAAACATCACTACGTTTATGGTCGCGCAAAGCAGCCCTGCTTAGGCTGTGGTACAATAATAAAAAGTCAGAAACTCGGTGGCAGAACCACGTGTTTTTGCCCTAAGGAACAGAGATAATGGAAAATACAACCCAATCAATCGAACCTAAAAAAACCGACCACGAACTTCTAGAAGAAATTCACGACAACTCTCGCAAGACAAAAAATTACATTAAGTGGCAGTTAATTATTACTGTCGGACTTGTTGTAATTCCGCTCATCATCACTTTAATTATGATTCCAATTGCGCTTAGGTCTCTAACCTCAGTTTACTCTTCTTACGGTTTAGACAGTTTAACCGGAAGCACTGCAGGGCAAGGAGCTAGCAACTCAGTTCAAGACTTAATTAATCAATACACAAAATAATTTTACAGCCATGACAGACGATCGATGGGAACAATTTGTGGAGGATGGAAAAACTCGTTTTAAAGATGTAGTCGTAAAAGATGAAACTTGGTCAGACGACCGAGGCGACGAAATTCAAACTGGTACGCAAAACGTTATGGAGTTCACTTTACCCGGTGCCGGCATAGAAGATCGTTACAGAGTTGTACGTGAAAATCGCCCAGTGGTCTTAGATAAAAAACTTCATTATTCTCACAGGCAAGGTGATACTGCCCGCACTGAATACGTACTATCCGACACAGAACTATCCCACAAATTAAGAGTGTACAAAGAAGATGATTACGGCGAGTGGCAAGAAGTCACTGCTGGAGCGTTAGGACTGTAATGCTAGAAACATGTTAGCCGAACGCATCCTGTCTACGTTGCGCTTTTTCGATTTGCAGGGGCTACCTCTGACATCGTACGAAGTACATCAATATTTAGTGGCCGACTCCACGGCCTTGCGGGACAAGTTAGATATTCGTTACGAAATGCTTTCACCTAATTCCCCAGCGCCACCAGCAGTGCACTATGATACTATTTTGACTCAACTGCACATACTAACTAGAGAAGGTAACGTGGTGGCTCGTAATGGCTTTTACGCTTTGCCCGGCAAGGAAAGTCTTATTCAAGATCGTGCGCGTAACTATTTACACGGCTTAAAACGTGAACGTCTAATTCAACGCTATCTAACACCAACCAAACACATTCCGTTTGTACGGGGAATTGCTTTGGCAGGGTCGCAAGCACTTGGACAACAACGCGCCACCTCAGACATCGA
>CAZLAR010000029.1:0-7311 GCA_964557735.1 uncultured Candidatus Saccharibacteria bacterium | reverse complement strand
TTATTTTATGCTAAAATACATTTATGAATATAGATCCAGTAGGCGCATTAGTTACATTAGTTATTCTAGTATTTTCGGCAATTGTCCACGAGGTGTCGCACGGGCTGATGGCGGAAAAGTTAGGGGATAGTACCGCGCGCGATGAAGGCCGCATCACTTTAAACCCGATTCCGCATATAGATCCGTTTGGTTCAATCTTGTTACCAGGGTTTTTGTTGTTAGTCGGCAGTCCGATTGTGTTTGGGGCTGCTAAACCAGTGCCAGTTAATTTTCACAACCTTCGCCCGATGAAGTTAGGGATGGCGCTAGTTTCTTTGGCTGGTCCCTTAAGCAACTTCTTCCTAGCGGTGCTGTTAATTTTGCCGTTAGTGTTCGGTTTAATTGCGCCAGGACCAGTGGCTGATATTTGGCTGAAGGCCGTTGTTCTAAACATTGTGCTGGGAACTTTTAACTTGTTGCCAATTCCGCCTTTAGACGGAAGTAAAATTGTTGCCTCTGCACTTCCAACCAACTTGATGTACTGGATTCTCTCTATGGAACGTTATGGATTCTTCATTGTCATCATTTTCCTTTACTTAGGATTACTAGACAAAATTCTGCTCCCAGTGGTAGTTACTTTCTTCCGAATTTTTGGTGTGCAGATTTAGATTGAAATAAAAATAGAAATAAAAACCCCGACTTGTGAAAAGTCGGGGGTAGTGGTTGAAGTCAAAAGTTATTTATTGTGTAGCGACATTGAGCAATGTGCTGAGGTTGGAGAAAGGTGTGTTGATCATAGCTTTACCTCCTGCATGATACACCGGAACTGGCACTCTTGGGTCGTACATAGGTCGACCTTTCTTGAAAACCGTTTCGATGGTGATCGGCATTTCAACTTCCTCGGTAGGAAAGCGTTTTGCCACCTTTTTCTGAGGCGCTGCTTTGGGGGCAGTAGCTACAGGGTCGAGAACGACGGGCGTTGTTCTGGTGACGAGCGGTTTAACAACCGAACCGTCTCCCAGTTCCCGAATTGCGCAGATCGCCGGTTTCGTTGGAGCAGCCTTAGGTTGAGGTTGCTGATCGGCAACAGCCTTAATAGGACTGGCAGCCGGTTGAGTAGTCTGAAACAAATGATCGAAAGCGTTTGTTGGGTGAACATAGAATTCCTCCAACTCCATATCGAGCATTTGCACCGCCTGCCTCGGACAATCCGGCCGAACATAGATCTGAGTGATCCGGGTTCCATCTCTTTCGTTTTTGTAGTACAAGGCAATAATGTTGCCATCCCGAGCGATCCCGTTGTTCTTATCCAGTTTACCGTATCTCGGACCGATAAACTTGCATTTGGACCCGTCGAGAGAAACGTCGCCGTTTTCCACGAGGATAAAATCCGGGTCCCTTCTGAACGCCGTTCGATTAATGACGTCGTAAACCGCCTGCATCATCGGATTTTCACTTTCCAGAGCTGAAAAGAGAGTTAGAGTTACCTTTCCTTCCCGATCCATGTTGTAGCGAACTTTATCGCCCGCCAACTTGTCTCCGGTAGGGATCGTAATTCTCGCCATCACCGTGCTGTCTTCGGCCGTGATCTGGATCATGTCTTTCCCGACTTTCTTTGCTTCGATCGGCGGGATAGATGGATCGTCCCATAGACGAAGATGTTTGCCATGCTTGCCAGCAAGCACGAGGAGCATAAATTGTGCCGCTGTAATAATGATGTTGAACGGCCGCGTTGTTTTCTTAGTTTGATTTTTCATTTTCTTTTATTCCCGCCAATTGTTTTTTGATATTACCACCTCAGTGGTTCGCTCAGGAAAAAGATTCCCTTGCAAATCCAATCTCGCGTTGGCCAAATAAATATTTACCAGCGAGACTAGATTTGCAAGGGAATCAATAGTCTTCAAATAACTTTTGATTGTCAAAGTACTGTTAACTCAAGCTTGCTCTTGGGATAACCCAAAAATTAAAGCTATAAAATTAACTTGTGATTATAGCATAAACCAGTGGTATTGTCAAGGTTTGCATAATAACGCCTAAACTTGCATTTATCAGGCCTATACGCTATAATCCACATACAATTCATTGAAGCCCCATCAGTGCCTTAATTGGCAAAGGAATTACCGACACATTGTTCGTACATTTGGGAAGATCGCCCTATCAATTTAGAGCGTCAGCGGCAAGGCTTCGTCGCAGTACCAAATCACGAAACCACGAGAGCTGACTCTGGTCAGTTTTTTATGTGGAAATTATTTATTAACGGGTCGCGTTGCAGTAAAAAAGCAACGCGAGTGTCACCCAAATAAGAAAGGGACATCTAAAAGATGCCAACTATTAATCAATTGGTTCGCAAAGGTCGCAAGCCTTTGAAAGCCAAAAGCAAATCTCCGGCGTTACAACGTCGCGTGAACTTGCTAAAGAATAAGGTAATCACCATGCCGACTGGATCTCCATTCATGCGCGGTGTTTGTCTAAAGGTATACACAACTACTCCTAAGAAGCCGAACTCTGCGCTTCGAAAAGTAGCCAAGATTAAATTGACTAACCAGATGGAAGTTCTTGCTTACATCCCAGGTGTTGGTCATAACTTGCAGGAACACAGTGTAGTAATGATTCGCGGCGGTCGTGTAAAAGATCTTCCGGGTGTTCGTTATCACATCGTTCGTGGTAAGTTGGACACATTAGGCGTTGACGGTCGAAAACGCTCTCGCAGTAAATACGGAACTAAGAAGCCAAGCGCTGCTTAATCCTAGAAAGACTATAAATATATGCCACGTAGAGCAAGAAGTTTTGAAAAACACCTCCCAGATCCAGATCCAAAGTTTTCTAGTATTAAGTACTCCAAGTTCATCAACTATTTGATGGAACGCGGTAAGAAAACTGTATCTCAGAAAATCTTTTATGATGCACTTGATATTGTTGCTGAAAAAATGAAGGATCAAGATGTATCTGACAGCCGTCAGATCTTTGATATCGCTTTAAAGAACATTGCCCCATTGATGGAAATTAAAGGTCGCCGTATTGGTGGCTCTAACTATCAGGTGCCAATGGAAGTACAAGAACCACGCCGCACAGCTTTAGGAATGAAATGGATGATTAACGCAGCGCGTGCTCGTAAAGGTGCTCCGATGCGCGAAAAGTTGGCTTACGAAATTGTTGATGCATTTAACAAGATCGGTGCTGCTGTGAAGAAGCGTGAAGATACTCACCGTATGGCCGAAGCAAACAAAGCGTTTGCTCACTTCGCACGGTTTGGTAATAAGAGAAAATAAAAGATTAAGAATATTAATTTATGCCAAGAGAATATCCAATTGAAGCGACCCGAAACATTGGGATTATCGCTCACATCGATGCCGGCAAAACTACAACTACCGAAGGTATTTTGTACAACACCGGTATGATCCACACCATTGGTGCAGTACACGAAGGTGAAACTGTTACCGACTGGATGGAACAAGAACGCGAACGTGGTATTACCATTACGTCCGCGGCGGTTACTTGTTACTGGAAGCCCCAGTATATCAAGATGGCCGATGAAAATTTAGAAAAATATAAGATCAACATTATCGACACGCCTGGTCACGTAGACTTCACAGTAGAAGTTGAACGTTCTTTGCGTGTGCTTGATGGTGCTATTACCGTGTTCGACGGTAAGATGGGTGTAGAACCTCAGTCCGAAACTGTGTGGCGTCAAGCCGACAAGTACGGTGTGCCTCGCGCGTGTTTCATCAACAAGATCAACCAAACTGGTGGAGACTTTTACAAGTCTTTGGAATCTATCCACACCCGTTTAACAAAAAATGCATTCCCAGTACAATTGCCAATTGGCTTTGAAAAAGACATTGTTGGTGTTGTTGACCTTATCGAGATGAAGTCTTACACATACAAAGATTACACAGACAAAGAATTTACAGTTGGTGAAATTCCTGCAGACATGAAGGAAAAAGCAGAAAAGTATCGCCACGAACTAATTGAAAAAGTTGTTGAATACGATGACACTTTGATGGAAAAATATTTGGGCGGTGAAGCTCTAACAGAAGAAGAAGTTTTACAAGCTATTCGTAAAGCAACTCGCAGCGGTGAATTCTATCCAGTATTTGGTGGCGATGGTCGTGGCATTATTGTTCGTACTTTACTAGACGCTGTGGCAAACTTTCTTCCAAGTCCTTTGGATAAAGGTCCTGTAAAAGGTCATAATCCCAAAACTGGTGAAGAACTTGTTCGTAATCCAAGCGACGACGAACCTTTCACAGCTTTAGCTTTTAAAATCGCTACTGACCCATTCGTTGGACGTTTAGCTTTCTTCCGTGTTTACTCTGGTAAACTTGAAGCAGGTAGCTATGTATTAAACGCTCGCTCAGGTAACAAAGAACGTGTTGGTCGTATTGTACGTATGCGTGCTGACCAGCGCGATGAAGTGAAAGAAGTTTTTGCTGGTGACATTTGTGCTTTGGTAGGACCAAAAGATACTATTACTGCCGATACACTTTGTGCCGAAAGCTCTCCAATTGAATTAGAAAAAATCAAATTCGCTGAACCAGTTATTTCTATGGCGATTGAGCCGAAGACTAAAGCTGACCAAGAAAAAATGGGTATTGCGATGCAAAAACTTGCTGAAGAAGACCCAACCTTTAAAGTTAGTTCTGATAACGAAACTCAAGAAACTATTATTGCTGGTATGGGTGAACTTCATTTGGAAATTTTGGTAGACAGAATGAAGCGTGAATTTAAAGTAGAAGCCAATGTTGGTAAACCACAAGTTGCTTACAAGGAAAGCTTTAAGAAAATGGCTGAAGCTGAGCACAAGTTCATCCGTCAGTCCGGTGGTCGTGGTCAATACGGTCACGTTTACCTTCGCGTTGAACCTTTGGAAGCTGGTAAAGGTTATGAATTCGTTGATGCAATTGTTGGTGGTGTAATTCCAAAAGAATACATTAAACCGATCGACAAGGGGATTCAAGAATCTGCTGCTAATGGTGTAATCGCTGGTTACCCATTGGTAGACTTTAAAGCTACTGTTTATGATGGTAGCTATCACGAAGTTGACTCTTCCGAAATGGCTTTCAAAATTGCCGCGTCTAAAGCGCTTCAAGAAGCTGTTCGCAAAGGTGATCCTATTCTCCTAGAACCAATTATGAAAGTTGTAGTTACTACCCCCGAAGTTAATATGGGAGATGTAATTGGTGACTTAAACTCTAAGCGTGCAAAAGTACAAGATATGGAAGATATTACAAACCGTAAGATCATTACTGCTCATGTACCACTTGCTGAAATGTTTGGTTACGCAACCCAACTGCGTTCTATGACTCAAGGGCAAGCAAGTTCTATTATGGAATTTGACCATTATGCCGAAGTTCCAAAGAATGTTGCCGCAGGCATTGTTGAAGCCCGTGCTGGCATGAACGTTCGTAAAGGACAGCAATAACCTTTTAGGCAAAAAAAATACCCTACCGAAAATTGGTATGGGTATTTTTTGTTGTGGATAAGTGTTTGTCTTAAATATCGAAGAATCTTATAATTAAGGCAAGTTTATCAATAATAAAAAATCTATGGCAAATAGCACTTATACTGCTTGGACCAAAAAATACAAGCTAAATATTTTAGCTGTATTAGCTTTGGCGTTGATTGCTGGTGGCGCTGCCTGGCTCCGTTACTACAGTCCGTATACCCCTCAGCCGTTAAGTTCTAGTGCGGATGAAGAGGTAGAGCCTCATTGGGCACATAAAGGTATTCCGTTTAAACACACTTTTATTAACAACTCTTCAGATCCATGGACTAGTCATTTAAAAACTATAGTTGGTAATTGGAACAAGGCAGACATTATTTCTCTGGTAGAGAAGAAGGGCAATGATGTTAATAATTGCGCATACTTAATTCCTGAGACAATTAACTTTTGTAGTGTTAATGATAGTGAGGCAGGCATTGCATTCGGTGGCACAGTTTACTGGAATGATACTGGCCATTTTGTAGCTGCCACGTCTGTTATGAATGATTATTATCTTTTAGATCCAAATAACCCTTGGGGAAATGATAGATATCGAAATAAAATAGGATGTTTTTTTATGGGGGATATTATTGGAGCTAGGTGGAGATTAGGTGATAATCCAGATAGTCATAGTTGTATGGAAGCTTTGTTCGTCGATGATCGAATTATTAATCAACAGCAGCCGGATCATATGGATTATGTGAACTTAAAAGATATTTATGCTAATCATGAAGATGACCCATCATCATCAGCTGTTGCTTACAAAGTTAAGGTAGCCAACAAGAGTTTTAGTCAAAGAAATTTTGGTGAGCTACAACGGGATTTAAGTGATGGTAATAAGGAAGTCTACGAGTTAGATTTAGGTGATGGCTTTCGCATGAGAACTACAGTCGTAAATCCTTAGCCTCGAGATTAAATATTGTGATTTAAAAAAGGTCGAGAGCTTGAATAAGCTCTCGACCTAAGTTTTTTGTTTATCTTCTTGTAAAATACATACTCCGGATTATAAATTCTTGGAGTATTAGTAATACCATCACAAAAAGCAACGCTAAGGACGAGTATGTTATATGCTCCACCCAAGAGGCCTGATTTATTGTAGTAACAAATGGTAAGGCTAATTCGCTAGCAAGATTACCAGCAAAAAATACCAAAGCGGTTATTATGATTGATCTTATCAAAAAGGTAAACATGTTTCCTCCATTTGACCATTGGACTTTAAGTTAGTATTAAATTTTGAGGACTGAAAGTCAACTCTTGCGGAAGGTCATGGATAGAATTATACTGCCTGTATGAACATCAAAGAATACTTACAAATGGCTGGGGAACAGGGAAAAGTGGTGATTGTTGGTGATGATGGGGAGGTGAAGGGTGTGCTGTTGCCATATGCCGAGTACTTAAAGATAGCCGGGAATAAGCCTCAGGAACCAAAGCTCAGTGCCGAAGATATGGCTGAGAAAGTTAACCGAGAAATTTTGCAGGCTCAATTAGAAGAGGTGATTTCGTCTGCGGACGCTGCCATACCAGAAGTAGTTTTGCCAGAGCAGCCTTTAATTGATGAACCAGTTGCCTACGCGAGTAACGCCGAGCGAATTGACTCGCTAATTAACAAGCGCGCGCAAAATCTTTTTAAATCCATGCCGTACAATTACACTGGCACACCAGATGTTTCTATTACTACACCGGACGAAGAAATTAGCGCCAACTTTGACGATATTTAAATTACTTTCTCGATAGATAAAATAAAAAACTCTCAGAAATGAGAGTTTTTTATTTGGGTGCAAGAATTACTTCCCATATCGCTGTCAACTTATTATTATGATAGCAGATCGTTGACTAATGTCAAGATGGTG
>CAZLAR010000028.1:0-7929 GCA_964557735.1 uncultured Candidatus Saccharibacteria bacterium | reverse complement strand
CTGCATTTTTAAATCGTTCTGTCGACCCACTCGGAATTGGTTATCAAATTAACCAAGCCTTAATTGGTATAGGGAGCGGGGGTTGGTTTGGTTATGGCTATGGTCATTCCCGCCAAAAATATTCATATTTACCAGAGGCAATTAACGATTCAATATTCGCCATTATGGCAGAAGAACTAGGCTTTATCAGAGTAATCATAATTTTGCTCTTATTTATCTGGTTTATTGTGAGAGGAATTCAAATTAGTTACAAGGCACCAGATTTATTTGGTAAGATGTTAACAGTGGGCATTATCGGAAGTATTGCCGCCGCCGCAGTAGTAAACATTAGTGCGATTACCGGACTTTTACCTTTGACTGGGATTCCATTACCATTCTTTAGTTACGGTAGTAGCGCTATGATTATGACTTTAGCGGGATGTGGGATTCTTTTAAATATTTCGAGACAATCTCGCTAGCTCCTAGCAATAACAGTTTCATGAAAAAGCAAATCAAACTATATTTACATCATGCACAATACGAACCTATTACGTACGACAAGCGAACAGGTTTTTTGGGGTTTCTAAAAAAGATTTTTGGTGTAATTTGGTATGTGATCGCCAGTGCCTGCTATGGGGCAGGATTTCTTTTAGTTACCTTAATATTAATCCCTTGGAAATTACTAAAAAACATCAGTGCGATCCCTCAACTAGTATTAAGAATTTCTGCTAAATTTAAAACACTAAAATTTCAAAAGGCTGTGGCTGTTTTTACAGTACTAGCTATTTTGGCGAGTAGTACTATTCACGGTTTAAATTTAATTGCTGCAGGGCAAAACATCAAAGGACAAGTGCTTGGAGAAAGCACATCAGGTCTGGATTTTTTACGAGAAGCTCAAATTGCACTAGAATCTGAAAATACTGTGAGTGCTCAAGTCAATCTTAACAAAGCTCTAAGCCAATTTCAAAATAGTAAGGAGACTTTAAATTCTACTGGAGCTGCTTTGCAAGGAATACTATCGGTTGTTCCTCAAAAACGAGATGCTGATAAATTACTTTCTGCAATACAGCAACTAACCGAAGCTGGGATAAAGGGTACGCAATTGTTAGAGCTGACTGCGAATTTAAAGCTTAGTGCAGTCGGTCTCACTGGCTCTGAAAATAATCAAAAATCGCTTGAGCAAATTCAATCTTTACTAAAAGATAGTGTTGACTTAGCTAATAATTCCGCAGGGTTAATTAATAATGTCTCTATTAGTAGCATTCCTGATGAATACCGACCGGCGTTCATTACAGCTAAAGACGCGGCGCAATTATTTCTTCAAAATACTGAAACATTAAAACAGGCAAGCTCGTTAATTTTTGATCTATTACTCGGATCTAAAAATGTTCTAATAGTATTCCAAAATAATAATGAGTTAAGAGCTAGTGGTGGATTCATGGGTACAATAGGTAATGCGAGGCTGACTAACGGTAGCATTGAATCGTTATCAATTCGTAGTGTCTATGACTGGGATGGCCAATTGAAAGATAAAATTCTTCCACCCCAACCGTTATATTCGGTTAACGACCGCTGGTACTTAAGAGATAGTAACTGGTTTGCCAGCTTTCCCCAATCTGCGTCTCGCATCAGCGCCCTATACGAGAAAGAAGGCGGAGAAACTCCCGACTTAATTGTTATGATGACCCCAGAAGTAATTTTAGATATGTTAGAAAAAACTGGACCGATTGAATTACCCCAACATAATATCACGCTCACCAAAGAAAACTTTATCGAAAAAACTCAAGAAGCAACATCAGTAACCTATGATAAAGTAATAAATCAACCAAAACAATTCTTGGCAGACTTTTTTCCAATGTTAATGCAAAAACTTGGCAGCAATAAAGAAAATGGTGGAGTTATGGCCTTCTTAGAAATTTTCCAACAAAACCTGTACAAAAAACAAATTATTCTTTTCTCTCGGGATGCTAATATTCAAAAAAATATTCTTGATTTTAATTGGGGTGGTGAACTAAAAGATACCGAAAGAGATTATTTAAGTATTATCAACTCTAACTTGGGCGGTACAAAAACTGATAGAGCAATGCAGCGAGCTACTGAATTAAAATCCAGTATT
Organism: uncultured Candidatus Saccharibacteria bacterium; assembly: GCA_964557735.1. Classification (GTDB taxonomy): domain Bacteria; phylum Patescibacteriota; class Doudnabacteria; order UBA920; family UBA920; genus UBA920. The sequence continues at coordinate 5,834 of CAZLAR010000028.1, read as the reverse complement.
GCCGATGACGGGACCATTACTAATACCTTAAAATACACCATAACAAACCCCTTGCCAAAGAATCCCGGACTCTCCAATAAGAGTTTTTTACGTGTCTATGTACCAGAGGATAGCCACTTAATTTCCTCAGAAGGATTTAACAACGAAATTCAACTACCAAGATTGGACCCGGCGTCATATAACTTAGACAGTCAAGTACAAGAATGGCAAAAATATGTTATTCAAGATATTAACACGGGGACATACACAGGCATTGAAGCAAACAAAACCTGGTTTGGAAATTGGGTAGAAGTTGAAGGTGGGGAAACAAAAACCATCGTAATTACATATACCTTACCTTTCAAGATAGGGAATATTGATAGACATAGTCTATTAATCCAAAAACAACCCGGTACTCTAGTTGACTCAATTACTTACGAGCTTGACTTTGCTGGACGCAAGAGTTTATGGAATTCATCAGCAAGCCAAATGGAAAACGGGAAGCTCAAACACACGCAAGGTCTGTTGGCAGATAGCTTTATTGGTTTGGTCTTACAAAAATAATTCCGGCTTAAATAATTTAGAATAATCAGAAATTTATTATGATAAGTAAACTTAAACAGTTAGAAGCGACATTTCATATTGGCCAAGCTACTATAATTATTGCGTCGTTCACTTTGCTATCGCGTATTACGGGGTTCGGCAGAGACATTTTACTAGCTCGTCAACTTGGGCTCAGCGCTGACTCTGATATTTACTTTACGGCGTTCCGTATTCCCGACACAGTTTACAACTTGCTCATCTTAGGAACATTGAGCGTGGCACTTATTCCTGTCTTTAGTCAATACTATTTAAAAGATAAACCGCGCGCCTATAATATTGCTAGTACGGTGCTAAACATTTCTGCATTGGGGATGTTTGGAATTTGTGTAATGATCTTTTTGTTTGCATTACCTTTAACCAAACTTATTGCACCTGGATTTTCGCCTGAACAAATTGAGACTACTGCTATGGTTACTAGAATCATGATGTTGTCGCCAATCATTTTTACTGTTTCTAATGTATTTTCCAGCGTGCTAATTAGCATGAAGAAGTTCATCATTGTTAATACCGCGCCATTGTTGTATAACCTAGGAATTATTCTAGGAATTGTTTTTCTATACCCAAGATACGGCATTGCTGGCTTAGCTTACGGAGTAATTTTAGGCGCTTTATTGCACGTTGGTATTCAAATTCCGGAAGCTTACCGTCATGGATTTAGGTGGAAACCCGTTTTAAAGTTTGGAGATGCTGGCGTTAAAAAAATTGCCGCCCTATTTTTGCCCCGCATAGTGGGTTTAGATAGCTCATATGTAAACTTAATAGTGGTTTCTATTATTGGTTCTACCTTAATGACTGGTTCTATTACAGCGTTTAACTATGCCAACAACATTCAAGCCGTGGCATTAGGTATTTTTGCTCTATCGAGTGCGGTGGCAATTTTCCCAGTGCTGTCTGAGTACTTTGCTAAAGATGACACTAAAGGTTTCGTAAGTACTTTGCAACACACTATTATTCGCGTGTTATATTTCGTAATTCCCGTAACAATTATTTTGCTACTATTGCGTGCGCACGTTGTCCGACTATTACTAGGCTACGGTGAATGTGATTGGACCTGTACTGTGACAACGTTCGACACACTTGGTGTTCTAGCTTTAGGTCTTGTAGCACAAAGTTTAATTCCGTTATTTGCCCGCGCTTTCTATGCCAGACAAAATACTAAGACTCCTGTGATAATTAGCTTAGTGTGTATGGTTATAACTGGTTTTAGTTCATACTTCCTAGCGCAAGGATTGGGGATTGTGGGAGTAGCCTTAGGGTTTGTAATAGCTAGTACCGTGCAATGCATTTTGTTATTTGTTTTCTTACATCGTTATCTAAATACTACAGATCCTGCTACACAAAAAGTTCTGACAGTTTTTAACTCTACTATTGTGACTCAAACTTTGAAAATTCTTTTAGCCAGTGTTTTGCTTGGCGCTATTAGTTATGCTTCTTTGTATTTACTTGATCCAATTCTAAACACTCACACTGTGGTTGGCATTTTTGCCCAGGCTGGAATTTCAACGTTGCTTGGTGGAATTGCCTACGTAGCAGTGACTCGCTACTTAGATGTAATGGAGTCCAAAGCCATTGCCAATGGATTCTTTAAAGTGTTGAGGTTTTTGAGAGGGAAGATTTAGGATTGATTTTCCTGGTCATTTTCGCTATAATACAGCGTATATGACCAGTTCAGACACCCAAAAACAAATTCGCAACTTTTGTATTATCGCTCACATTGACCATGGTAAATCTACTTTGGCAGACCGTTTGCTCGAAGTTACAAACACGGTAGCTAAGCGCGAAATGAAGGAGCAACTGCTCGACCAAATGGACATTGAACGCGAGCGCGGGATTACCATTAAGTTGCAGCCAGTGCGAATGGACTACGAAGCGCCCGACACTCACGAGCGTTTTATTTTGAATTTAATTGATACACCAGGCCACGTTGACTTCAGCTACGAAGTTTCTCGTTCGCTCGCTGCGTGTGAGGGAGCAATCTTAGTTGTAGACAGTACACAGGGAATTGAAGCGCAAACTTTGGCTAACGCATACTTGGCCGTTGAGCATGGCCTGACTATTATTCCGGTTGTAAATAAAATCGATCTGCCAAATTCTGATCGAGAAAAAACTGCTGCGGAATTAATTGCTGTATTTGGTTTTAAGGAAGAAGAAATTTTGTATGCCTCAGGTAAAACTGGTGAAGGTGTTCCAGAAATTTTAGAAGCAATTATAGAACGAATTGAACCACCACAAGGCGATGCCAACGCACCGACTCGCGCGCTAATTTTTGACTCCATGTACGATATGCATCGTGGGGTGATTACTTATGTTCGTGTTATCGACGGCCGACTGCCGTCCCGCACGAAGTTGTACGCACTTGGCAGCAAGACCACCGCAGAAAGTATTGAAGTTGGATTCTTTAAACCCCAAAAAGAAAAGAGCGAGTCTCTTGAAACTGGCGAAGTGGGTTACATCGTTACTGGCTTACGAGAAGTTGGTAACGCTCGCGTGGGCGACACAATTACTTTGTTTAGCGAGCGCGAAAAATCTGATGCCTTACCAGGATACAAACACGTAGTACCAATGGTCTACGCCAGTATTTTTCCAGTCAGCGGTGACGAATATCCGATGCTCCGTGATGCAATGGAAAAACTAAAACTGAACGACGCTGCTTTAGAATTTGAACCAGAAAACATTCCGAGTATTGGGTTTGGTTTTCGTACTGGCTTTCTTGGTTTGCTACATATGGACATTGTGCAAGAACGCCTTACCCGCGAATACAACTTAGACTTAGTCCTTACCGCACCAAGTGTGGCTTATGAAATTATCAACACTAAAGGCGAAGTGGCAAAAGTGCATACACCAGCGCAATTTCCTGACCCTTCTACCATAAAGGAAATTCAAGAACCGTGGATTCACGTCGCGCTGTTAACGCCATCGAAATATATTGGTTCGATTATGGAAATCGTTACTCAGCGCCGCGGAATTAGTAAGGATATTAAATACATTGGTGACGAGCGCGTGGAAATGACGTTCGAGATGCCATTGGCGAATATTATCATTGATTTTTATGATAAACTTAAGAGTGTCTCCAGTGGCTACGCGTCCATGAATTACGAGCTAATTGGCTTAAGAGCAGGGGATTTGGTCAAAGTCGATATATTGGTCGCTGGTGAGAAAGTTGATGCTCTGGCCGCCATTATGCACAAATCTACCGCCGAAACTGACGGCCGCGAATTAGTGGCTAAACTGAAGACTTTAATTCCTAAGCAGCAGTTCGAAATTGCTATCCAAGCCGCAATTGGCGCGAAGATTATTGCGCGGGAAAGTATTTCCGCTTTACGAAAAGATGTAACTACCGGTCTGTACGGTGGAGACGTCACTCGTAAAATGAAAGTTCTCGAAAAGCAGAAAAAGGGAAAAAAGCGCATGAAGAAGATTGGTAAAGTCGATATCCCTCAAGAAGCTTTCCTGGCAGTGTTGAAAAAATAAATTTTAATACTTCAAAATAAAATGCGAAACAGAAAACATCTCAATACAATTCTAATAATCATTACTGCGCTCATAGTTGTTTCTATGGTTGGCGGTATGTTTGCGTTTTCACTTTAAGCTAAAAGTCTAACTAAGTAGCTATGAACATTGCGCTAAAAGATTTTGAACACATTCGTCAGGTCTACAGACAAAGTCCGTTTGTACTAATTCATCCGTTGCTAATTTCAGCAGTGGTTTTAATCTTGCCACTGTACGCATTACTCAGATACGCCGCCGGCAACAGCGCCTTACGTTCCGCTCTATTAATTTTAGCAGCCGGGGTGTTGGCTTACGCTGCTCGCTTAGTCATCATCTGGAGATTAAACACTTACGTCATTACCAACCAACGTATAATTCATTACGCACAGAAAGGTTTGTTCGATCAAACAGTTACAGAGACTCCGCACGAGCGCGTGTTGAACGTGAGTTATAAAACTGAAGGGTTCATTTCCAGAGTAGTGGGCTACGGTGATGTAATTGTACAAGTTGTTGGACTAATGGAACCAATTATTTTAAAAAATCTTAGCGACCCGCTACCCATCAAAGATTATCTTTGGGAAATGCATAAACGTATTTCTGAAGACAAATCTCGGATTCATTCCGGTGCTGTATTTGGCGAAACTGATGCTACGCACGTGCAAGAACAAGTAGGTTATACAAAAAATAATCGCTTATAATTGAGCTAAAACTAAAATGAAACTACCGAAAATTTTCTACTCTAAACTATTTTTAAGCGCAGTGATTATTGTACTTCTTGGTGTTTTTACGTTAGAATTACAGCAATGGCAGCAGAGACGAAAAATCAATGATGAAATTAATCATTTAATTGATGAGCAAGCATCGTTAGAAGAACGTAATAATGAATTGCAACAATCTCTGCAATATTTTGCCTCTAACAACTATCAAGAAAAGCTAGCCAGGGAACAATTGGGACTAAAAAAGGAAGGGGAGTTAGTCATTAATTTTCCGACAGGGGGAATCCCTAGTGAGACTGACAAAGCTCCGGAGCCACCACAAAATAACTTACAAAAATGGTGGCGATATCTATTCAAGTCAATTTAAAATAAACTAAAGTAAATTTATGGACAATCAAAACGAACAAAACAATAACGAAGTCATCAAACATAATAGTAAAAAAACTAACCCTTGGATTATTGGGGGAATTATCGGTTTGGTAATTCTAATTGTATTTGGTGGGTTAACTTGGCTATACACTGGGCAATTGGCTGGTGCCAAAGAAAGAGTATTTAAAATACTACCACTTCCGGCGGCTATTGTAGATATGAAACTTGTGTCTGCAAAAGAATCCTTAGACAGAATTGGATTAGCAAAAGAATTAGCAGAAACTCAAGGCCTGGGAGAAGAAATTGACCCTTCGCAAATTTACGATCAATTAATTGAAACTAAAAAGCTATCTGCTCTTGCCTCAAAATACAAAATTTCAATCACTCAAGCAGAAATTGATGAAGAATATAATAATATCGTCAAACAATATGCTCAAGGTGATGCCGAGAAATTTAAAACAGAACTAGAAAGTTCTTACAAAATGAGTCCAGAAAAATTCAAATCTGAAGTAATTACCCAACAATTGGAGCAAACTAAACTTACTCTCTGGTACTCCAAAAATGAAGAATTAAACAAAGAAGCTTATAACAAAGCGAAAGATCTGAAAAGCAAGCTTGATTCTGGTCAAAATTTTGACGAAGTCGCTACCAAATACACTCAAGATGAAGGTTCCAAAG
>CAZLAR010000027.1:2073-7946 GCA_964557735.1 uncultured Candidatus Saccharibacteria bacterium | reverse complement strand
ACATGGGTCTTTCTAACTTTCGCCGCAACTTGTGGCTAGCTGGAGCATCGACCTTGATTATGACGATTACGTTAATTATTCTGTCTGTGCTTTCTTTGCTATTTGTCATTACTAACTCTTCAGTTAGAACTATTAAAGAACGAGTTGATATTAGCGCTTACTTTAAAAATGGTTTAGCCGAGAGTCAAATTCAGACTATTAAAGGTCAGTTAGAAGATGATAGTCGTATAGAAGAAGTCCGCTATGTCTCTGCGGACGAAGCCCTGGCTAAATTTAAAGAAAATCACAGTAATGACCCACTCCTACTTGAGTCAGTTGGAGAACTAAACGAAAATCCTTTGCCTGCGACATTGCAAATTAAAGCTAAAAACTTAGAAGATTATCCGGCAGTTGCCGAATTACTTAACTCCGACAAGTACTCTGCTTCGATCGAAAAAGTGAACTTTGAAGATAACCGCACTTTGATAGCGCGCTTAAATAACTTGCTGAAGTTCATTATTACTGTCGGCATAATTTTAATTGGTGTTTTCTCGGCAATTGCTGTTCTCGTAATATTCAACACCATTACTCTAACAATTTACAACCGCAAAGAAGAAGTAGAAATTATGCGTTTTGTCGGCGCGACAAACTGGTACATTCGTGGACCATTCATAGTCGAGGCGATTATTTACAGTATTTTGGCGACTATAATTACCAGCGCGTTGATTTTTCCTGTTTATACCAGTCTCTTGCCGAAAATTAGCAACTATCTAACTCCAGCTGGCGACACCTTTAATGGCAACATGCTGCTGTTTATTGGTTTAATTGTTATTCAACTGGTCATTGCTTTTGTCTTGAGCACAATTTCTAGCTTGCTGGCGATGCGTAAATATTTGCGGGTTTAGTCTATATATTTTTATAGCCCACAGCTTTTCCACTTCAACTGATAAAGAAAAACTGAATAAAATATCAAGTGGCTTATTCATAAGCTTTTTTATTTTTGACATCACAAACAGATTTGTTAAGCTAAATATATGGAACTTACTAAAGAACAATTTGATAGCGCCATCTCAAACTTAGCAAACAAGGAAGATTTGAAAGGTTTTGCGAAAAGGGATGACTTTAAAAACTTTGCGACCAAAGCTGACATGACTGGCTTCGCCAAAAAAGATGACCTAAAAAGTTTCGCTACCAAAGATGACTTGCTAGGATTAGCCAAAAAGAATGATCTTAAAAACTTTGCGACCAAAGACGACTTAGCGGGCTTAGCGACATCTACTCAATTGAAAGGTATCAAGCTTGATCTTGAGGAATTAAAAGAATTAATTACAAAAATTGATAACCGAGATCTAGAAGACAGCAATGCGTTCCGTAGCATAGTTCTTGGGCATGGAGTCAGCATTACAAGGCTGGAAAAGAAAGTGGGTATAAAAGTACTTGCGCGATCTGAACATTAGTATATAATAAAAAAGAGCCAAAACTCTCATATTCCAATGGAGAGTTTTTTTGTTGGTAAATTAATACACATATGCAAGTAATCCTATTAACAGACGTTCCTAAAATTGGTCGCAAAGGCGAGATGAAAAATGTTAGCACTGGTTTTGGTACTAATATGCTCATTAAAAAGGGGTTAGCCATTTTATCTACCAAGGAAGCACAAGATAAAGTTGCGAAACAAGTTAAGGTCGTCGAAGATTCCAAACTTAAGGCTCGCACAAAGGCTGGTCTGCAAAAACAGGAACTGGAAAAACGGACCTTCACAGTTAAAGTAAAAGTGGGGGATAAAGGCCAGATCTTTAGCAGTATCCACGAAAAAGATGTTGCCGAAGCTGTTTTCCAAAAGACTAAAATCCAACTTGATAAAAATCAATTCGAGCCGTTACACGGAATTAAACAACTCGGCGAACATTTCGTTACCGTTAAACTCGGCCAGGGTATAACTGCAAAAACTAAAATTAACTTAGAAGCTTTATGAAACACGCAAAAGTTGGACTAACCTTTGTCCTTGTTCTGGCTGTCTTAGTAGCAGCATTTTTCGGTTCAGTGTATCTAGCAAACAAAGCTAAAGAAAAACAAGACCTAATGGGCGAAGGGTCAAGGCAATATGGATTCTATACTATAGATAATAAAGACTTCGGCTACAAATTTGATATTTCAGACAAATATTTTGCAAGATATCAAGAAGAACAGCATGGATATGCGACTAGCTACTATCTTCCGACAAATGATCCAGAATGGGGGCAAAAGTTTGCAAAGGTCTTAACGATTGTAGCCATACCCCATGCGGAAGTAAAAGAAAAGGAAGCGGTTTGTAAGAATAATTTCGATGCGGCTCAAGAAACTCCGTATGACTGTATTGCATTTGATACAGTAATTGGTAAAAACAAATTCTTTACTTTAGCTACTCTGCCATTAATAGAAGCGGGGCCTACCGATTTAAATGCAAGGGGAGTCGAGGAGGCAATTCAAGAAGCCCTTAAACAAGCTAAATTTTACGATCCTACCACATCACCGCAAAATCTAGTACATCAAGATCTTATGGTTGGTTACGAGCTGACTTATCCAGCAATCTTAGATCAAGTTTTTGTTGATAGAGAAGACGTCGTTAAATTAAATGGAAACATTCAACTACCAAGGCAAATGGGGGATGATTTCTCGTATAATTTTGCCGATAAAGAATTGTTTTCTGTTTTGCCGGTTGAATACTGTGGCCTTTCCGGTAAATGTGTCAACCAAACTTTAAACCTTTCGATCAATTACGGACAGACGGGTGCAACTTTAAGTGATTTACAAAAGAGTGAACTTTGGAAAAGCTTAAAGAAAAAACCGGTCTCAGCAAATGAGCCTGGTGCGAATGTAGTTTATTCTTATGAAGAGGGTGCTGAAGGCGAAGGGATAATTTACAATTTCATTATCACTCCAGACAAGGAAGTATTTGCAGTTGCGCTAAGATACTTAGATGAGCAAGTGAACACAAAATACAAAACTACTCCAGGCTTCATCAGTTTCGCAAAGCAAAAGGAAATTTTCGAGAATATTGTTAAAAGCGTTAACTTTCACACTTCAATAAATAATTGGTAATAATAAAATAAATAATACATAATGTCCTACCACGTAAAAGCCAGGAAAGCTAAAAAGTTACACACTAAATTCATTTTCGTCTCAGGTGGAGTGATCTCCGGAGTAGGGAAAGGTGTTACTACCGCTTCTTTGTCAGCCATGCTACAGTCCCGCGGATATGTAGTCGCACCGGTAAAGTGTGACGCATATTTAAACGTAGATGCTGGTACTATTCGCCCTCAAGAACACGGTGAAGTATTTGTTACTGACGACGGTATGGAAACCGACCAAGACCTCGGCAATTACGAACGTTTTCTAAATACCGATCTTTCCAAAGCTAATTACGTCACTAACGGCCAGTTATATCAAACATTAATTCAAAAGGAGCGGAATTTCGAGTTCAAAGGCGAAGACGTCGAAGTCGCTATTCACGTCCCAGAAGAAATCATTAATCGTCTCGAACAAGCCGCTCGGGCTCGTAAAGCCGATTTTGTGATTTGCGAAGTTGGCGGCACGGTGGGGGAATATCAGAATATTTTGTTCATCGAGGCCAACAGAATTATGAAGTACCGCGATGGTCGCGACACTGCCCACGTCCACGTAGCCTATTTACCAACCCCACCAAGTATTGGCGAGATGAAGTCTAAGCCTGTGCAAAACTCTGTGAAGCAATTAATTTCTTCGGGTATTCAACCGGACTTTCTAATTGCCCGCGCCGAAGAAAAACTAGATGACCGTCGCAAGCAAACTTTAGCCTGGACTACGAACATTCCTGCTGAAAACATTATTTCCGCACCGAACGTCGACACTATATATAGAGTGCCGGTTAATTTTGATAAAGAAGGCCTAACAGACAAAGTCCTCAAACAATTTGGCATGCCACCAAAAAAGCGCGAGATGAAACAGTGGGACAGCCTTGTAAAAACAATAAACCACACCGCCGCTTCTAAAAATGTTTTGGAAATTGCTGTGGTAGGGAAGTACTTCGAAACTGGTGGCGCGTCGTATCAGCTTTCTGATGTATATGTTTCTGTCATTGAAGCTCTTAAGCACGCTGGCTGGGCAAACAAAGCCAAGATAAATTTAAATTGGATTTCTAGTACTCGCATAGAAAAAGAGGGTGCGGCAGCAGTCCTAAAAGACTTTGCTGGCATCTGTGTGCCAGGTGGTTTTGGTTCTCGAGGCATAGACGGAATAATTGATGCGATTAAGTACGCTCGCACCAAAAATATTCCTTACTTAGGGCTTTGCTACGGTATGCAATTAGCTACCATAGAGTTTGCCAGAAGCGTAGCAAAGATCCGCAACGCTCACACCACTGAGGTAGAGGAGAACGTAAAGCATGCTGTCATTCACATTATGCCCGATCAAGAGAAGATGCTCTTGAAGCGAGAATATGGCGCTACTATGCGCCTCGGTGCTTGGGATTGCGTCCTAACTCCTGGAACTAAGACTGAGAAGGCGTATCAACGTGGGGGATGGATTAAGCCGGCTGGCAAGAACGGTCGTCGAGGCAAAAACGCTACCACTATTTCCGAACGTCATCGCCATCGTTACGAATTTAACAACGAATATCGCGAACGCCTTGAAGAAGCCGGGCTTATAGTTGCAGGTACCACACCCGACGGCCAATTAGTAGAAATTATCGAACTACCGAATCATCCTTTCTTCGTAGCCACTCAATTCCACCCAGAATTTAAATCTAGGCCGTTCAGCCCGCACCCCTTGTTTGTTGAGTTCATTCGTGCTATAGTCAAGCAAAAGTAACAGACTTTTCAGATCATACACAGGAGGATATTTAGATGACTAAAGTTAGTTCTGTACCTTGCACAAGTTGTTCCGATAATACCAAAATATTTTCGGGATCTTCTTGTCCAAACTGCGGAAAACCATTCAAGGAAACTAGCCAATCGAGCCCTAAACCAAAACCAAAAGTTCCCGTTTTTCAATTCGGGAATTTCGATGAGAGTTGCGATGAAACACGCGGACCTGCGTATGCCAGACCAACTGCGTTGTAGCTGGCGATAGTAACTTTCAAAACCTAACAACAACCAAAAAACCGCATCAGAAATAGAGCGGTTTTTCTTTTTGCCAAATCTTGATATATCTGCTATAAAGGAGGGGATAAGGAGGTAGATACATGACAATTAGTTGGCGCACAACTAGTAGCCAAATTCGGTCACGGCAAACCCTTCCTCAAAACAACACAATGAAGGACGCTTTGGTTGACCAACGTGGTTACAAAAAAGCCGCCCAAATGTTGAGCGGCTTTTTTTATTGATAGAATTGAATTGCAGAATTAAGCTGTTTGTTTTTCTTTTACTCCTGCTTGAGAAGCTTTTAGTAAAGCAGAGCTGGGCTTTGGTTGATCTTTTGCAAGAGGAGTAACACTGACAACACGAGTGCTACGAAGGTTACCGTGGAACTTGCGAAGCATCTTGTCTTGGAATTTTACAAGTCCGTCGACTAGAGAGTAAAGAGTGGAGTCGCCACCCATGCTAACGTTGTTGCCAGCATGGAATTTGCTACCTTTTTGGCGAACAATGATTTCACCTTTGCCTACGCGTTGATCACCAAAGATTTTAACGCCTAAACGTTTTGATACGGAGTCTCGCCCCAGGGCGGTTGAGCCTCCGGCTTTTTTATGAGCCATATAATTAGAATATAAAGTTTAAATAAGTGATGAAGCTTCGCGATTATGGAGTCGCGGTTGCTTCGCTAGATTTTTTCAAAAATCACGATTTCCCTGGCGACTATTTGGTCTTTCCGATCATAAATCGCTGTTTTGCGCTCCGTGAGCTTCAAAAACGGCATTGATTCGGCCAAAATAGAGG
>CAZLAR010000027.1:0-1973 GCA_964557735.1 uncultured Candidatus Saccharibacteria bacterium | reverse complement strand
GCTGTTTTGCGCTCCGTGAGCTTCAAAAACGGCATTGATTCGGCCAAAATAGAGGGTACGAGATCTACGTTATTATATCCAAGTTTAGTGATAAAGTCAAGAGAAGGGAACATTGTGTACTGATCGCGATTTTTGTAGGCCGGCAAACAAATCACAACTTTATCGCCACTTGATAAAAACTTTAAAAAATCTTGAAAGCACTTGTCGTATAATTCTTGTAGTTCTTTAAAGTTAGCGTCGATTTCTGAGCGAGAGGGGAATTTCCCATACATTGGGCCTAAATAGCCTTCTGTTACTACGCCAGAGATGCTTTTAAACGCTCCGATTTTAATGAGGTTATCCACAAGTTTGGAAACTTCACGGGCGTCCGAGACTTCGGAGTGGAATTTTCCTTGGGGGATCTTGTAACGGTTACGGAACCATTCAAGATTTTTCTCGCTACCAGCAATGGCAGCTGGATTAATATCGCTACCAAGCATGCGATAACCAAGCAATACACCTTCTTGAACGATAGTGCCAATGCCTGCGAAAGGATCAAGCATAGTTTCACCAGGCTTGGTTTCTGCAAAGTTCAGCATGATCTGCGCAACCTTTGGCGGGATCATACCTTGCTTGTCGTCTCGCACCGGACGTTGATAGTCACGACGTCCGTAATCTTCAAAATCTTGTACAACCAAAGTCTTAGCCACATACACATGCTCAGTACTCGCAAGAATACAAATCTCTGCGCCTTTCTCGATCAACAAATTTTTTGTCACAACAACAGACGCCAGGGTTAAAGAATTAAATTCTGGAATTACTAAGCGAATGCTTGAACCAAGATCTTGCATGGCCCGTTTAATGAACATGCCAATCCGCTTAGGCTCCCCGAACGCCTTCACAGTACTATCGAGCAAGTAGACACTAACACCGAATTGAATCTTACCCTTCTTGTTTTTTAAAAAGTCAGTCTTAATTTTGCTGGGTTTAAAATAATTCTCCAAAGCAAAATTAATTGAATCAGCTTCGCGTTTCTTAACTACATCGACAATGCGTAAAATCTTCACAACACCACCCAAAGCTTTCTGGATCTTTTCTACATCAAGTTGGTCAGACACCTCTACAATTAGTACCTCTGGTGAACAATCAATAATACTCACCTCAATACCTTGAGTTTTAAAATACGAAAACAACTCAGCAAGCGACAACGTATAAACTCTTCCTAAAACAAAAGCATATTGCATAACTTTGTATTAACTAACTATTAAAGCCTCCGAAAATTATGATAGAAATTATAAAAGATTTAGATTTTAAAAAGATAAAAGATAAAGGAGCACCTTTGGCGATTGCCGGCGCGTGCTTCCTAGCAGTGTTCATCGCCGGTTTTGGCACTGGTCAGATTAGCAATGGGGGAGTGAGCAACTCACCTGCCAAGCGTTCTTTATCTAATTATACCACAAACACAGGCGATAAGACAAAAACTACTGCGGCTGGTGCGACGGCTAGTGCGGGCAACAGCGCAACGGCTAGTACGCAAAATTCCAGCACCACAAAGCCCGCGGCAACGACGACGGCCGGCGCAGTAGACCCAAACAACTGCTACATCAAAGGAAGTAAAAGCAAAACCTATCATATGCCGGGTGGATCATTTTACGACCGCACTAACCCAGCCGCCTGTTTTAACTCAGAAAAAGAAGCCATGGCCGCCGGGTACAAGAAGTCGAGTCGTTAAATTCAAGTTTTTATCTATACAATAAGCCTAAGTTCTGCTAAAATTGAAGACTTATTAAGGAGGCTAACATGATCAATGACAAAGTAGACGAATTTTTCATTCTCGCATTATTTACCCTGATTGTGGTAATTCCTGTGATGATAGCAATTTCGCTTTACAACGAAAACCGAAAAAAGCCGAAAAAGTAATATGTTTACCCGTATCACTGATTCGTCTTTTTTGTTATACTTTCAGGTATGAAAAAGGCTACTAAACAAATCTA
>CAZLAR010000026.1:2285-8154 GCA_964557735.1 uncultured Candidatus Saccharibacteria bacterium | reverse complement strand
TGTTGGCGCTGTTTATTGTTGTAGCTAAACCGCTTCAGAGTTTACTATTGACCGTAGTGTCTATACCGTTTTTTGTAATTTTACCGAACCCGTTGTTAGCAAACCTGCCAATGTGGCGGCCACTATTCGCTCTATTATTTGTGGTTTGGATTTTTAAATTATTAATCAAACAACGAGCCAAGCTTAGTAAGATTTTTACAATTAACCGCGCGAATTTATCTCAGCCATTGACTGCAACCAAGTTCCGCGAGGTAATATACAAATCCGCTCAAAAAGTTAATTCTCGGTTGCGCCCTTGGGACAAAGTGGCGTTACTTTTTTTGTTATTAGCTCTTTGTTCGTTACTTATTGCTCGTTTCCAACTACATGGTTTTAAGCAGATACTCTTCTTAGTTAATATTTATTTGCTTTACGTTGTGGCGGTTAACGTAGTTACAGATGAATTTAAACTTAAATTATTAATTCGCTATACCCGCTACTCACTAATGATTATGGTCGGCCTGGGTTTCGTACAATATTTTTCTACAGTGTTTGCGATGCCATATTATTTTTGGCAGTACTGGGCAACTATGGTTTCTAGCTTATATTACGGCGTGCCTTTGGCAAACGTTTTGGCCTATTCTAATTCTTGGCTTTCAAATTCTGGCGGGAGCCAGGCGCTACGCATGTTTGGAATTTTGCCCGACACGCATGCTTTTGGTGTGATGTGTATTTTCTTGTTGGCGTTTCTAACCCCGTTCATAAATAGCGCCCGCACAGTTGTGGCAAATAAAAAATTATGGTTGGCTGGAATTTTTTTGACCGCCTTCGGAATTATGGCTAGTGGTACCCGCGGAGTGTGGGTGAGTTTGTTAATTCCATTAGCTATAGCTGTTTTTGCGTATTTCCGCGGTTATTTAAAACCATTTTTCAAGAATATGCTCGTGGTTTATGGAATAATTTTAGCTTTATTCTTGGTTTCTCCATTCATTTCTCAAGGTCTAAATTTTATCCGCACATACGATGTAGATGATAATTTTTTAGATCGCGCGAATAGTATTTATGATTTGTCGGAAAGTTCTAATGTGGGTCGGTTGGAAATTTGGAAAAGCAGTCTAAAGTTTGCAGCAGTGCATCCGTTTGGAGCAGGGTATGGCAACTTCATCACTTCTTTAATGACTTCTATTCCTGAGAACGCAACTTACGAGCAACTATCAGAGGAAAAAAATTTGCGGTATAACTTACCAGAAAAATTTATTACCGCCCATAGTCTGTACTTACAGCTCTTAGTAGAGCTGGGTTTTGCAGGTCTTCTAGCGTTCATATTGTATTGGTGGGAGTATTTTGAATGGCTCTGGCAGTTCCTAAAAAAGCATGGTGCCGAGTTTACCTTGTATACTAATTTAGTTGTAGGATTAGGTCTGGCGTTTGTGTGGATTTTAGCTTATGGTATTTTTGATGTGACAATTTTAAATGATCGTGTTTTGCAGTATTTGTTTATTTGTATTGCAATTAGCGGTCTCATTTTTGCAAAGTATGAATCATTTCTTAACAAAGACAGTGAATGAGATGATTAATGGTATAATAGGAAAGCATTAATTTCTTAAACTATTTATGGATAACTTTGAACCTATTACTGGTAATCAACCTATTGTTAATCAACAACCACTGCAAGGGCCAAATCGCATACGTTACACTAAAAAATGGATTCTTGGCGCCTTAATTGCTTTTGTAGTCATAGGTGGCGCATTTCGCATTGGCTACGTCGCTGGTTCAAAAGGTTTTACTGTCGACAAAAAAACTTTTTCAGTGGTTAACAAAGGTGATACCCCAACCGAAGTTGATTATGGTTTACTTTGGGAAGCTATTAAAATTGTGCAGAACAAATATATAGAATCAGGCGGAATTGATCCACAAAAAATTCTTTATGGCGCTATTGCTGGCGCAGTTGCAGCGGCAGGAGATGAGTACACTCAATATTTTGACCCAGAGGCCTATGCAGAATTTCGTTCCGAGTTGCAGGGTAGTTTTTCTGGGATTGGTGCAGAGATTGGCGAAAGTGAAAACGGGATTGTAATTATTGCTCCGTTGGAAAGTAGTCCAGCCGAAAAGGCAGGGTTACGCCCGAAGGATATCATCGTTAAAATTAATGGGGAAAGTACTGCTGAACTAACAGATGACCAAGCTGCTAATAAAATTCGTGGCCCAGAAGGTACTACCGTTACTCTAAATGTTTATCGTGAAGGTGAAGCTGATACCTTCGACGTGACTATTACGCGTCAAAAAATAGATATCAAGAGTGTGAAGCTTTCTTACAAAGATGTGAATGGTAAACGCATTGCGGTAATTAAAATTTCTAAATTTGGTGATGACACTGAAGAATTGTTAAGTGCGGCCGTTGCAGATATCCAAAAAAATAATCCTGCTGGTGTGATTATAGATTTGCGTAACAATCCAGGTGGGTACTTAGAAACTTCAGTGGCCGTTGCATCACAATGGTTGGAGACTGGAAAACTAGTAGTGACTGAAGCGCATAGCGAGAAGGATGTTATTACTTACAATTCAGATGGTAGCAACAAGTTAGGTAAATTTAAAACAGTCGTGCTAATTAATGGCGGATCAGCGAGTGCTTCCGAAATTCTAGCAGGCGCTTTAAAAGATAATGGAATGGCGCAATTAATTGGTGAGAAGAGTTTCGGCAAGGGTAGTGTGCAGGAATTGGTACCGTTTGGCCCGAACAAAGATATGGCTGTTAAAGTGACTATTGCTAAGTGGATTACTCCAGGGGGCAAGAACTTAAATAAAGACGGGTTAGAGCCGGATATTAAAGTTGATTTTACAGAGGATGATTTAAAAAATAATCGTGACCCTCAACTAGATAAAGCATTGGAAGAGGTTGCAAAGTAGGGCATCGCGCATTGTGAATAAAAAGCAAAATCCCCGGGACTTGATCTCGGGGATTTTTTGTTGTAAGATGTTCTGTTGGGATACAAAACTTGAGGAGGACAGTAAGCATGGATGATTTGAGAATAGGGGTTGTGGCAAAGCCGAAAAAGATCAACCAAACGGTGCTTTTTCAATTCTTGGAGCGGAACATCAACCATAATATTAGTTTTCGAATTGGCAATTATTGGCATAGAGGTATGGTGTTGGAAGTTGATCGTGAGTTGAAGAAGTTTAAGTACAGGCCGGCAGATTTGCCAAGCCCAACTTGGATGGAATATAGGCACATCGTTCAATACGACGCAGCGCATGAATGAAAGTCAAAAAACAGCACGAGCGGAATGAATTAACTTCATTCTTCTCGTGCTTTTATCTTTTTGCTTATTATCATCATTTTAGTTAAAATAACAAGGTATATGAATAAAATCACCGCACAAGATTTACGTAACAAATGGCTGAAGTTTTTTAAGGAAAAAGGCCATACAATTATTCCTTCAAGTTCGCTCGTACCTGAAAATGACCCTTCGGTGCTTTTCACTATGGCAGGTATGTTTCCGTTGGTGCCGTACTTGATGGGGCAAGAACATCCAGGTGGCACGCGCGTTGCGAACATTCAAAAGTGTATCCGCACAATCGACATCGATGAAGTGGGCGACAACACTCACTTAACTTTTTTTGAAATGCTCGGCAACTGGTCTTTCGGTGACTACTTTAAAGAAGATGCAATCAAGTGGAGCTATGAGTTTTTAACTTCAGAAAAATGGTTGAATATTCCTTTAGACCGTTTAGCGTTTTCTGTTTTCGCAGGTGATGACGACGCACCGTTTGATGAAGAAAGCTATAAGCATTGGTTAGCACTTGGTATTCCAGAAGCACGTATTGCAAAACTTCCTAAAGAAGATAACTGGTGGATTGCCGGTAACACCGGCCCATGTGGTCCAGATACAGAAATGTTTTATTGGATCGACGATGGCACCCCGGCGCCAGAAAATTTTCAAGAAACTGCTAGTGATCCACGTTGGGTAGAAATTTGGAATGATGTGTTCATGCAATTTGAAAAACAAGCAGATGGCACGCTTGTTCCGTTAGAAAAACAGAATGTAGACACCGGAATGGGTCTAGATCGAGTGATCGCAGTTTTGAATGGTCATAAATCTGTTTATGACACGGAATTTTTTACTGGCATGTTCGACGTCATTGGAAAATCCCAAGAAATTTTAAGTGGTGACGAACTGCGCCAAGCAAGAATCATTGTCGACCACATTCGCGCTAGCGTGTTTATTGCTGGCGATGGTGTAGAACCTTCTAACAAAGAGCGCGGTTACATTTTACGCCGCTTACTTCGCCGCTCCATGGTTTATGCTCGTACTTTAAATTTGCAAGGTGAATGGTTAAAAGGTTTAGTCGGAAAAGTTATGGCTGAATATGCTGAGGCGTATCCGGAATTAATTACAAACTCTGAAAAGATTTTTGCTTCGCTAGAAGGCGAACAAAAGAAATTTGGCACTACTGTAGAAAAAGGTTTGCGCGAGTTCGAAAAAATGTTCCAAAAACAAGGCCAGCTTTCCGGCACCGACGCGTTTAACTTGTATCAAAGTTATGGTTTTCCTTTAGAACTTACAGAAGAACTTGCAACAGCGGCTGGGCAGGAGATTAATAAAGAAGAATTTGAATCTGGGTTTAAAGCTCATCAAGATCTTTCTCGTACTGCTAGTGCTGGAACTTTTAAAGGTGGCCTTGCAGACCATAGCGACATAGTTGTGCGGTATCACACTGCAACTCACTTACTACAAAAAGCATTGCGTGATGTACTCGGACCGGATGTTTGGCAAAAGGGTAGTAACATTACTTCTGAACGCACTAGGTTTGATTTTACCTATCCGCAAAAAATGACTGACGAACAAAAAAAGCAAGTCGAGGATTTGGTAAATAAATGGATTGCTTTAGACGCAGACATGAAACAAGAATTGATGCCTCTCGAAAAAGCGCAAGAACTTGGCGCGATCGGTCTGTTCGGCGAAAAGTACGCCGACACCGTCTCTATATATACCGCAACCGACAAAGACGGCAACGTTATTTCCCGCGAATTCTGCGGCGGTCCACACGTTGAACACACGGGTCTAGTTGGAAAGTTCCGTATCGCCAAAGAAGAAGCTGTCTCCGCCGGAGTTCGTAGAATTAAAGGGATTATAGAATAATATGGAAAACTCTCGTGACTGGGAAAAACTAAAAGAGATAGGTGAAGTTAATGATATAGGAACTGGCGAAGATTCTACCGTGTCTCAATTAAGAACTCCAAAATCGGAAATAATGGTAAAGGAATATTTCTCTTTAACTGAGAAAGTTGGAGTACCAGTTGTTAAGGAGATATTGCAACAGTATTATGCAGACACCGAAAAAGCTGAAGTGTTGCTACGAAAAAATCCGAATCCATTAGGTCAAAAAATCAAGATTAATAATGTTATTTACGAAATAAATTATTCCATTGTTCCTCAAGGAGGCCTCCTTTTAGAAGGGCATGATCTTTATAAAGACGAAACTCGAGCAAATGCGCTTTCGGTTGGTCAAAAATTTGTAAAAGGAAAAAATTTTTCTGATCTAGCCAATGGAGAATACGAAGATGATTGGAACCGTAACGGCCAACATTCGCTATACGAGGATTTACCTTTTACCTATGAGATTGAAGATAATCTTGCGGACCTAAATAAATATTTGAATGATACTTTGAATGTGAAGTTTTCAGAATCAACAGTAAATGCGAAACCTTTTTTGGATGAGAAATCTAAAAAGTTGAACATTGTTATTACTGATCTATGCGCTTCTTTAAGTGATTACTTTATTTCTAGTCCGTCCATGATTGATTTAAGAGAGATACATCCCGAAGTTGTAAAACTACTTAAAAGTTTTTATAAAGAATGAAAATAGAATTTTACAATTGTCCTGAGCC
>CAZLAR010000026.1:0-2185 GCA_964557735.1 uncultured Candidatus Saccharibacteria bacterium | reverse complement strand
TAAAAAATTCGTTAACACCCGAAGACACTTTGGTTATAGCAATTAGTAAGTCGGGGGAGACAGTAACGCAGATCGAAGCGGTTTTGCAATTTACTGACTATCCACTTTTGTTTATTACTGCCGCCGTTGGACCTTTAGCCGTACTAGCAGAAAAACTGTCGGCCAAATTAGTGCTTCATCCACCAATTAGCGGTCGTTTTACCGGCCTAACAGAAGTAGCTTTAATCCCTGCGGCACTTTGTGGTTTTGACATAAAAGCTTTGCACAAGTCAGCCAGTAAAATTTACGACCAGTTTAGTTTGCAAAACGACGCCTCCAAGGCGGCAAGCGTGATGCATCAATTAGAGATGCAAGGAATTGTAGATGTGTTCCTGCCAATTTACGATTCACACTTGTACGGAATGAATAATTTAATTGTTCAGCTGTGCCATGAAAGTTTTGGCAAGGACGGTAAAGGCCAAACATATTTTGCTCATCATGCGCCAGAGTCTCAGCATCACACAAACCAACGTTTTTTTGGTGGTCGCAAAAATATTGCGGGCTGGTTTGTTTCTAGTGAAAAACCTTTAGACGATGCCATCACAAACGTGCCAGAGTCTGCCAAAGCAATTTCTTTAAAAGACCATTCTTTCGATGCTCTCGACGGCATTCCGCTTTCGTACGCCTTGCAAGCCGAGCGCGACGCAACAATAGAAGTTGCTAAGCTGCAAAATATTCCGGTGGTGAATCAAATTATTGCGCAGCGTACTCCCGAAGAAGTTGGTAGCTTAATTGCGTTTTGGCAATTGTACGCGGTTTACTCTTCGGTGCTTCGCGGCGTAAATCCGTTCGACCAACCACAAGTTGAAAACAGTAAAAAGATTTCGTTCGACAAACGGTTGCAGCGAAAAGGTCTACTGTAAAGGACATAAAAAACCATTGGTTGCGCCATTTTTAGAAAATCTTTAGAATAACTATAGAAATACATTAAAAATCCTTGAAATATAGGATTTTTTGTTAAAAATTTGAAACTTACACACAAGAAATGACTAAAACTCTATACCTCAATTTAGAAGATGATGTTGCGAAAATCATCGCAAAGCTCAAGCGCGAAAAAGGCGATGACGTTGTTTTGGTGTTCCCGAAGAAAAGTTTCATATTTTCTGACAGCATTAATTTACGTCTTTTGAAGAAGCAAGTTGATATGACCGGCAAAAAAGTTGCCATTTTAACAATGGACGAGCGCGGGCAAACTTACGCGCAAGAAGCTGGTTTCGACTTAAAGCGTTTGCCGACCCGCTCTCGATCTAATTCTTTTGCGGACATTCGCCCTCGCACCGCACCAATCCCCAAAGCTGTTTCTATGGCTGTTGCGAAAGCTACTACCCCAGCATGGATGCCAGAGCCAATTGTGCCACCAGTGGATCCAATCCCTCGTCGTGCCACTCGGGCAACTTCGCACTCGCGACAAAGTAAAATGACTACTGTAGATTTTGATAACAGAACCGAAACGAATGTTTCATCTATGCAGTCGCCTGTACGTGCTACCGACAACGTGTTCATCCCGGCAGATTCAAAAGTTACTAAGCCGACTCGTCGCAAGTCGTATCGCGCATACGCTGTTGGGTTTATCGCGGTAGCCTTAATTATTATCTTGCTACTGTTCCTTGTAGTGCTTCCAAGTGCAAATATTGTAGTGTTTGCTAAATCGCAAACTGTAGCGCGTGACGTCGACATTTTGGCTGATGCAAAAGCGCAAGCACCGGACAGCGCCAAACTAACAGTCCCAGCCGTTCCGGTAGATGAGAATCAAACTATTACCGACAACTTCCAAACGAACGGAAAAAAAGAGTTGGGTAGTAAAGCAGAGGGGCGCGTGGCTTTGTACAACTTAACCGGCAGTCCAATGGCTTTGAAGGCTTCTACAACTACATTAACCGTAGGCAACAAAACTTACACTTTTAAACAAGATCAAGGCAATGTCAAAGCGTTAACTAGTGCATCGAACGACTCGAACGCCACCTTAGCAGACATTGTAGCTAGCGAAGGGGGAGAGGCATTTAACGTACCGGCCGGTACGCGCGTAGAAATTACCAATCAGGCATTCGGCAGTCAGCCTCAGCGACTGTATGCGAAAACTGTCACGCAAGTTATTGGCGGAAACTCGCGCTTTGTATCAGCTATTTCTAAAGAAGATATAGACAAC
>CAZLAR010000025.1:0-8546 GCA_964557735.1 uncultured Candidatus Saccharibacteria bacterium | reverse complement strand
CTAAAAAAGTCAAAGCAATGGTGAAGTTGCAATTGCCAGCCGGCAAAGCAACTCCCGCACCTCCGGTAGGTACTGCCCTTGGGCCCCATGGTCTAAACATCGCAGACTTTACCAAACAATTTAACGAACGTACTGGTCAAATGGGTGATCTAATCATCCCGGTAGAAATGACCATCTACGAAGATCGAACTTTCGAGTTCATCTTAAAAACTCCTCCTGCATCTAACCTGATCATGAAAGCGATCGGTTTAGCAAAGGGGAGTGGTAATCCACTAACTACTAAAGTTGGTAAAATTTCTGCAGCGCAAATTCGCGAAATTGCAGAAAAGAAAATGCCTGATTTGAATGCAAATAGCATCGAGCAAGCAGAAAAAATTATTCGTGGCACAGCTCGCTCTATGGGCGTTGATGTTACTGAATAAATATTGCTACGTAATATATAATAATTAAACAAAAATATATGAACATGGCTTGGATCAAAAAAGTGTATCTGTATCTTGTATCACTTGTTTCATTGATAATCTTAATCGTCGCTAGCATCATGTTAATTAACATGGCGCTAAAAACTTGGGTCTTCCCTAAAGCTGATACGGATATGTATTATCCAATGATTGTGGATTGCGCTTCATACTCTGAGGACTTAAAGAAAACTACTCCTGAATGTAACGATCCTGCTTACGCTGAAAAAGAAGAAGCTCGACAGAAAGAAAGTCGCGCTGCTCAAAAACAACGCGATGCTGCTCAAGCTCTAGCTATGATCATTGTTGCCACTCCAGTCTTCCTGTATCACTGGAAGCTAGCACGCAAAGAAGCTTAAATTTAACTAATTAACGTGGGAGTCTATCAAGACGCAGACCACGAAAGGAAATCTAATGTCACACGTATCGAAACGCGCTAAGAGCGCAGCAGAACTAGTAAACAAAGACAATGTTTACTCTGCAACAGAAGCTATTGAATTAGCAAAGAAAACCGCTACTACTAAGTTTGTTGGTTCAATCGAAGTGCACGTTAAAACTGCTATCGATGCTAAGAAAACCGATCAAGCTATCCGAGGTTCTATTACATTGCCTCACGGTACTGGTAAAACTCGCAAGATCGCTGCCTTCGTAACCGAAACTAATGAAGCGGCTGCAAAAGCTGCAGGCGCAACAGTAGTTGGTGGGGAAGAGCTAATCAAGACCATTAAAGAAACTGAAAAGACAGATTTCGACATTGCAGTCTGTGAACCAGCAATGATGCCAAAGCTTGCTCAAATTGCAAAGATTTTGGGAACACGTGGCATGATGCCTAACCCAAAAACTGGTACTGTTTCTGATAACATCGAAGCTGCTATTAAAGAAATTGCTGGCGGTAAAATTAACTTCAAAAACGACAACACTGGAAACGTTCATCAAATAATTGGTAAGACCGATTTCGACAGCGCTAAGCTTGCCGAAAATCTGAAAACTTTTATCGATGCCTTGCAGACTACCAAACCAGCAGCTGTAAAACGTGCTTTTCTAACAAGCATGACCATTAATTCAACAATGGGCCCTGGAATTAAATTTAAAATCTAGCTCGTTTAAGTTGATTAAGCACACACCTTTAAAAACAGTCCTTCGGGACTGTTTTTTTATTGTCTTTTCTATTTGATAAAATCTGACAAATAGTCCATAATCCTTTTATAGGAAATTTAGTTGATATTGTTTTGGACAGATTTTCCACCAAAGGAGGTACCGAAATGACTACTGAAGTAAGGGTTCTGCCAATAACCCCATCTACTGGCGCGGTAGCTGTATCAACCGAGCCTCAACCGAAAAAACCGCAGTTCTTGGATGATTTTCGGTTGGCCCAAAAAACAGCCAACGGAGACATGGAGGCATTTGAGGAAATTTACAAAATCAAACATCGCAGAGTATTTAGCATGACATTGCGAATGCTAGGGAATGTGGCTGCTGCGGAAGACATGACTCAAGATATATTCATTCAAGTTTTTCGAAAAATTAGTACCTACCAAGGTGATTCAGCACTCAGCACTTGGCTACACCGTGTAACGGTAAATCAAGTTCTCATGAGCTTTCGCAAGAAAAGCAATAAGAATGAAAAAGTTACAGAAAACGGGAAAGTGCCAGAACAAATCGTTACAGGCACCGCTCGTCCCGAGCGAATGCGCATTGTCGACAAAATTGCATTGGAACAAGCGATTGGTGAACTCCCTGACGGGTACAAAAATGTTTTTGTCCTTCACGACGTTGAAGGCTACGAACACGAAGAAATTGCCGAGATACTTGGTTGTTCTACGGGCACTACCAAATCTCAACTTCACAAGGCTCGTCTGAAGTTGCAAAAGCTTTTGAAAAAGAAAATCAATCCGACGACTGCAGGACTCGTTGCCTAAAGTCAAAGCTTGGATTTCTAGCATCCACCCGCTCAAAAGAGCGGGCTTTTTTTTACCAATTTTCAAGCACTTTTTGGAGAAAGTTAGCCAATTTTCCATGCCCTCAAATTGTGATACAATGATCCTAATGTGCGCTGTTTGAGTACCCTCAAAAGCGCCTTGCAAAGCCCTGTCCAAAGCATTAACTTAAACCTATGATCCTTTCCGACCACGACATCAAAAAGCACCTCCAAACGGGCAAAATCATCGTTGAGCCACTATTCCCAAATGCCATCCAGCCTGCCAGCGTCGACCTCCACTTGGGCGCTGATTTTTTGATATTCAAAACTGCGAACGCCGTTTGTATTGACCCTCGTGAGAAGATTGACCAACTTATGGAGAAGCATAAGATTGATGATAAGACCCAGTTCATTTTGCATCCTGGAGAATTTGCACTCGGTATGACTTACGAAGTTGTCGGGGTTGCAAACAATATGGTTGGGCGTCTAGAAGGGAAGTCTTCGTTAGGTCGAGTAGGCTTAATTATTCACGCGACTGCTGGTTACCTAGACCCAGGTAATAGACTGAAGATGACTTTAGAATTGCACAACATTTCTTCTTTACCGATTAAGCTCTACTACAAAATGCCAATCGCACAGATGTCGTTTACACCTCTTTCCAGTAAAGCTGATAGCGCTTACGGCGAAAGTGCTCTTGGTAGTAAATACTATGGCGCGATGAAGCCACAAGCCTCGCAGTATCACAAAAACTTTTTGAAGAATAACGAGTGGATTGATTATAAACCTGCGCGCAAGGCTGCAACCAAGCCAGCCAGCAAAACTCTAACTAAATCGAAGGGCGCTCCTAAAAAGAAAGCAAAATAATGGGTCTATTTAGCAAAACAACAACTGAGCCCGCACCGACAATGGGGAAATTCATTGTAATCGATGGCCCCGACGGAACTGGCAAAAAAACGCAGACCGACCTTCTGGCGCAAACATTAGCAGTGTCTGGCTACGACGGAATGGTGTTTGACTTTCCCCAGTATGGGCGAGTGTCTTCGGCAATGTTGGAGAAGTATTTGAACGGGGACTACGGCGCTTTGAACGCCGAAGCCGCATCAATTTTTTACGCCATCGACCGATTCGACGCCAGTTTTAAACTCCGCGAACTTTTAGAGAAGGGGAAGGTCATTCTTTCTAATAGATATGTAACATCTAACGCGGGGCATCAGGGTGCAAAAATTCCTGACTACGACGAACGCATTAAATTTTATCGCTGGTTAGACAACTTAGAGTATGGTACTTATGGTATTCCAAAGGCGGACTTAAATATTATTTTGCACATTCCCGCAGATATGGCTATGGAACTAATTGATGCCCGGTCAGTAAAGGAGAACCGCAAGAAAGATATTCATGAAGCAGATCCTGAACACCTAAAGCGCGCCGAAGAAGTCTATTTAGAAATCGCTGAACTCTTTCCGAACACCCGCCTAGTTGAATGCGTAGAAAACAGCCGCCTACTCAGCCCGACCGAAGTCCATGCAAAAGTTTGGGAACTGGTCCGCCGAATCGCGCTCAAAGACGTCGAACCAACGCTGGTACGGGGGCTTTAAAACTACGCTTAATTTATAGTTTAAATTTTAGTTTGACAATCAATACTTAACCCTCTAAGCTAGAAACAGTAAATTTTAGCTTAAAATGGAGGATTTTATGAAACAGTATCACGACGCCCTTAAACTAATCATGTCTGAGGGTACACAGCATCACGACCGAACCGGCGTTAACACTACGTCTCTATTTGGAGAATTGCAAATGTCTTTTGATCTAACCAAAAGTTTTCCTATCCTTACTACTAAACGAGTTGGGTTTCGATGGGTTGCTGAAGAACTTTTCTGGTTTCTTTCGGGGGACACAGACAACAAAACTTTGCAAGACAAAGGAATTACAATTTGGGATGAATGGTCAACTGCAGAACAAACCGCTCGCTTTGGACGAGAAGAAAATGATCTCGGCCCAATCTATGGCTACACATGGCGTAACTTCGGCGGTGACTATCCGCAGAAAAACGGTTACGATCAAATTGAACGCTTGTATAGAGAATTGGAATCAAAGCCAAATTCTCGTCGGCACCTAGTAACTGGCTGGGATCCAGCAGAAGCTGACAAAGTGGCATTGCCACCTTGTCATACTTTGTTTCAATTTAAAGTTGAAGAAATTGACGGCGAACAATTTTTGTCATGTAAATTGTATCAAAGAAGTGCAGACTTTTTCTTAGGGGTGCCTTTTAACATCAGCTCATATGCACTACTAACTTGCATTATTGCCCACACCATGGGCATGAAGCCACGCAAGTTCATTCACTCTTTTGGTGATGCGCATATTTATAGCAATCACTACGATCAAGTCAATGAGTTGTTGTCGCGCACACCCGGTGAGCTACCGACTCTTGAGTTTGTTGATGCAGAAAATTTGAAAGGGTTGGATGGTCTGCTTAATTTCCGGTATGAGAATCTAAAGCTGAATGGGTACAACCCACAAGCAAAGATCTCAGCACCAGTGGCAGTCTAAGGGAGGAAGAATATATGACTAAAAAATACCCTTTAATAGGGCTAAGCGCGGCCATCTCCAATAACGGTTGGATGGGCATGCAAAATAAACTTCCTTGGGAATTCGTCGGGAAAAGACTTCCTGAAGAACTATCAATGTTTCGAGTCAGGACTATTGGACACGGGAACAACGCTATCGTTTACGGAAGAAACACTTTAGTTTCGTTCGGCAACAAAGCGTTACCTGATAGAGTGAATAACGTTCTCTCGAGAGACGAAACGTATATACCACCTGCATGCGTAACTCGGTACAAAAGTTACGATGAGGCAATTGACGCACTGCGAGAAGAAGACGTAGATGAAATCTGGATCTGCGGCGGTAAAAGCGTTTACGAGCAGGCATTGGCCAAAGGTCGAAATCGGGCAACCGTGATGACCCTAACCAAGACTTACGACGATTATGAAGGTGACGTCGCGTTTCCTAAATACGACACTGCGGAATGGTCAGTCTACAACACGGCTGCGTTTCCAAAGTTCGGATACAACGTGAACACTCTTCATCTAATTGAATGATCTGTATCATTTTCAGAGGCCCGAGCGACATACAGCTCGGGCCTTTTTTTATACCAATTCCACCATTTGACTTCGACCTCGTTTTCTGCGAAAGTATTGCTAGAAGTACATCACAAATTTGGAGGTAAAGAATAGTATGGCAATTATTAGAGCGGCCAGACCAATGACTTTGCAAGACCGTGTCTTGCAAATTGACCACATTCAAGCCCGTCGCTTTAGCAAGCTCAGTGGTGCAGCCTTGGAAATTGCCACTGAAGGCATTATTCGGCACCTACGAGCCTGCATCCAGGTGGATACTAATCCTGATGGTGGAGCAATTAGAGAAATTATCGACGACGCGCTAAATGGTCGTCGGACATTCGCGGAAACCAATAACGACTTACTACTAGTTAACGATTTACTCCCGGCCTAAACCGCCGAGCCCATCACCAAAGCCTCAAGGACACCCGCTTCCTTAAGGCTTTTTTTAATGTATAATTAAGTTATGAATGAACTTATTAAACGACTTACCGATCTTTTAGAACAAGTCCAAGAGCTTAAATCACAACTTAATCTTTCCACCAAGCAACAACGAATTTTGGAATTAGAAGATAAAATGCAAGTTCCAAACTTCTGGGATGACCAAGACGGCGCGCAATCCATTACTCAGGAATATAATCAGATCAAAGAATTTACTGAATTTTGGGAAAGTATTGAAGCTAATTTATCAGAACTTCAGGAACTGGTTTCTAGCAACACCGACGAGTCTGCTGAGACAGTTGGTTACTTAGAAAAACAAGTTACAGAAATAGAAGAACGATACACTAAGAATCGTTTGATAGTTTTAATGTCTAAGCAGTACGACGATCACAACGCGATTTTCTCGATTCACGCTGGCGCCGGCGGAACCGATGCTCAAGACTGGGCAGAAATTTTGTTACGCCAATATTTACGATACTGTGAACAAAAAGGTTTGCGCGCCGAGATTATCGACCAAAGCAAAGGCGGAGAAGCGGGGATTAAGTCTGTAACAGTTTCCGTGCATGGCTCATTTGCGTATGGATTACTGCGCAGCGAAGCTGGCGTACACAGGTTAGTACGACAGTCGCCGTTCAATCCAGCCCACACTCGCGAGACTTCCTTCGCGCTTTTAGAACTGTTACCACAACTCGAAGAAGCTGAAGCAGTGAAGCTCGACCCGAAGGATATAGAAGTCAAAGCTAGTACATCATCTGGTGCCGGCGGACAAAGCGTGAACACAACATATAGTGCGATTACAATTACACACATTCCGACTGGAATTAAAGTCAGTATTCAAAACGAGCGCAGTCAGCATCAAAACAAAGAATTGGCGATGAAAATTTTACTTGCCCGTGTGCAAGCCCTAGAAAATGAAAAGTTAGCTGAAGAAAAAAGAGAACTCCGCGGAGAGTTTAAGTCTGCGGAGTGGGGAAACCAAATTCGGTCATATGTGTTGCATCCATACAAAATGGTCAAAGACCATCGCACTGACTACGAAGAAACCGACCCCGACAAAGTCCTCGACGGACAACTAGACAACTTTGTTGAGAAGTATTTGGAAAGTCAGATTAATAGATAAAAAGAAAGGGCAGCAATTGTGAAAATAATTGCTACCCAGGTTTTAATTTGCCAGTATTGTTAATGGATCGCTTGCACGTTTGATGTTCCGTAGAAGAGTTGTAGGTATTCCGCAATCAAAGGCTGATGATCGAGCAAATCGTCAGATCGTGGTTTAGCGACTGTACCAAACACGCTGTATACATAGTTTAGACAATCATAATAGTTGGTTCCCTTTTGGAGCCAAAGGATGTCATCATGACCAGCCAACTCACAGGGAAAGTCCTTGCTAGTGGTTGCCAATACCTTCTGAGCTTTCAAACCGTTTTGGTTCATGAGCTTGAAGACCGAGCGGGCCTTGCGCATATCATGATCGCCTGAGATTACCGGCACCACATAGTCTGCTTGGAAATTATCGCTCTCCAAGATACACAACGCCTCCGGCAAAGTTCTTGGGGCAATGATATTTTTCAAGCCGTACGCCCGTTTGAGAGCTAGAACAAATCCCAGTCCTTTTGTTGGGATTATTGGAACCAACAAAATAGTTGGTTTAACTAAACTAAAATCGAACATAAATATTTCCTCCCGAAAATTTACTGGAATCGCCAGTACGTTGAGGGGGTGTTCCTCGAGTTTCTGAAAATAAATAACTTCCAGATTATGGCATAGAATAAGTACTTCGTCAAGTATTTTATCAAAATAATTAATAGATGTGGTATAATTAATCCACATGATCCGATTCGACAACGTAACAAAATATTACGGAAATAACAAAGCGCTCAACAACGTCAACCTCCACATTAACCATGGGGAGTTTATTTCTGTTGTGGGCATGTCTGGAGCAGGGAAGTCGACCTTAATGAAAATTCTCATCGGCGAAGAAACCATCGACGATGGTCGCATTCTCATAGACGAAATTGATATGTCCCGCGTTAAGAAGTCTGACCTGCCATACCTACGTCGTAAAATTGGTATGGTTTTTCAAGACATCAAACTCCTTCCACGCCGCACCGCGTTTGAAAACGTAGCTTTTGCTATGGAAGTTTCTGGACACACTAAAGAGAAGATCAACAAAGACGTGCCAAAAATCTTAGACCTTGTTGGCTTGCTTCACAAAAAAGATTCTTTTCCAAACGAAATGTCTGGTGGAGAACGTCAGCGCGTGGCCATTGCACGGTCTTTGGCGCATCGCCCTGTGCTTCTGCTTGCAGACGAACCAACTGGCAACTTAGACGAAGTTAACGCAGCCGAAGTCCTCGACTTACTTTTGAAAATCAACAAACTTGGCACCACTGTAATTCTGGCCACTCACGCTGCTGAACTTGTTAATAAAATCCACAAACGAGTTATTACCATCGAAGGTGGTCAAATTACTATTGAACAACAAAAAGGTAAATACAAACTTTAAACCGAACTTCTCTATATTATGAATTTTGTTTCTTTCTTCCGCATAATCCACATGGGTCTTTCTAACTTTCGCCGCAACTTGTGGCTAGCTGGAGCATCGACCTT
>CAZLAR010000024.1:0-8733 GCA_964557735.1 uncultured Candidatus Saccharibacteria bacterium | reverse complement strand
GATTGAACCTGTGACCTAAGGCTTATGAGTCCTTCGCTCTACCAACTGAGCTACGTCGGCACGTTGTGATCCGATTTATTTGCTTTGGTTGCGGGGCCGGGATTCGAACCCGGAACCTCAAGGTTATGAGCCTTGCGAGCTGCCAATTGCTCTACCCCGCGTCGTTTATATCAAATGATACTTGAGTATTATATAGAAAAGTGGTTAAAAATGCAAGTCTGTTATATAAAAAAAGACCCAATTACTCGGGTCTTACTTGTCGGGATTAGCTTCATTTTTGATGCGCTCCCTGTTTTCCTTAAGCTCTGCGATTAGAACATCTTTAGGTTCAATGATTGTAGCTTGTTCTGTATTTGAACGAAGGCCAAGATCGTGCACCAGACTAATCATCGATGTTAGTTCCTGGCTAGGTCCGAAAATATTTAGTGCCGGCGCATGCCCAATAGTTTTTACGCGGTGCTCATTAACATCTCGTTCGCTCCTTCCGCTCAGAAAAAACTCGATGACTCCAGAGTGACAGAAGGCGCTATCATCAACAAAGTCCTTAATGAAGCGTAGTCGACCTCGGTACCCTACTCTCAGAAGTGATGCGACGAGATTTTTCATCTCTGAGAACGATCGCGGTTTGCTATCGTACCCCGCGTACTCAAATCTGATATGTTCAGGAAACTTGTTTTCGAAGTATACACCGAAAATGCCCGCAGGCTTATTGTGCCATTGGCCGTATTTATCTTTGTAACTTTCGCCTGATAAAGTTGGTTCATTTGAATACCTGCTAAAGGTCAAAATGTTTTCTAATGAAACTTTATCAGGTGAAATTAGTGATAGGTCAATTGCAACATTGCCCTCCACACAACTCCAGCTATCTGGAACCTCGTTAATTAGCTCGATAATTTCTCCCAAGCTGCTCGGGAGGTCATAAAGTTTGTCCATATTCGTTCCTCCCTAAGTAATGATGGATCATATCATAGGTAGATAAAAAACACAAAACCGCCCTTCCGGGCGGTTGTGTGGCTTCGAAGCGATCGAATTAACGACGACGCTTTTTAGCAGCTTTACGCTTTGCTGGGCGCTTTGCAGCTTTTTTAGCAGCAGGGCGCTTTGCAGCTTTACGCTTTGCAGGACGCTTTGCAGCAGTCTTGCGTTTAGCTGGGCGCTTTGCAGCTTTTTTAGCAGCAGGGCGCTTTGCAGCTTTTCGTTTTTTAGCAGCCATTTGGGCTAGTCTCCCTGAGACGAATTATTTTTGATCCGTCTCTTAATTTTCTACTTCTTCATTGCAACTTGCAACGAAGGCTAAGTAGTACAAATAATTTTTCTGTTTCTGTGTTTCTGTTTGCGTTTTATTTTTCAACGCAACAAGTTTTTCTGTTTCTCTTTATCTTTTCTTTATCAGAATTTGAACTAACATAATTATAAAGTTTTATGTAGTGTTGCGTCAAGTGTTACTGTGTATAACTTTTTGCAATTGCTTTTTAATTTTTTGCGACGTAACAACTTTTATTTCGCGTTCAATGCGCGCGCTGCTAATTTTTTTTAGCAAGGGTAAGTTTGATTGTAAAATATTTTCTAGCTTTTTATCAATAGTTAAATTGTATTGCAACGCTAAACGGTATGCACGTACAATGCGCAATGGATCTTCTTGGATGCGCTTTTTTGCATTGCCGATGAAAGCCAGGTTTTTGTTAAGAATATCTTCTAGTCCGTCGTTGTAGTCCATTACCGCACCTTCGCTTAAAGAGTAATATAGCGCGTTAATGGTGAAGTCGCGGCGGCGGCTATCTTGGGCTGGACTAGTAATAAAAGATACCTTAGGAAAGCGGGTTTTGTTGTAGGTATCGGTGCGGAAGGTAGTAATTTCTAAGGTTTGCTTAGCATTAGATTTCGCTAAGATTACTCCAAATTTTTTATGTTCTGCCGAATATTTAATCCCATTCATTTTGAGAATGTTCATTACCTGTTCTGGCTTGGCACTAGTGGCAATGTCTGTGTCCCCTACTTTTTGTTTAAGCAACAAGTTGCGCACAGCACCACCAACCACATAAGTTTTTGGAAAATGTTTTTCTAGCATTTCTACAACGCACACCGCAAAATACGGTAGTTTGTGTTTTGTAGTTTTAGGTAAAATAAAAATGTCCGGCACAGATTGGGTGCGAGACATTTTTTTATTCGGCTTTAATATTTTTTTGCCAGTCATTTTAAGTTATTGTTTGAGCACACCCTCACTTGTAATTCGTGTTCGGCGGTGTGCATGCTTCCTAGCAATATTAATACGACTTAAGTTTCTTTGCAAGTTAATTGCAGCAATTGCGTATTCTTCGTCTGACAAAGTTTGTTCCAGTAAAGTTTTTTCAGCTTGTGCTTTAGCTTCTTCTGCGCGTTCAAGATCAATTTCATAAAAGTGTTCTGCGGCATCAGCAAGAATGATGATGTCTGTACCACCATTTTGAACTTGCACAAAGCCTCCCGCAACATGAATGTTATGTGGTTCACCACCATTTTGCGCTACTAATTCCCCACTTACCAAAGTAGCGATTAACGGTACATGACCGGGCAAAATAGTGATTTGTCCTTCAGAAGTCGGACACACCAAACTCACTACTTTTTCGGTAAGTACAGTGCGTTCTGGTGTGACTAGTTGTAATTTCAGTTTATTCATAGTGATTGTTAAGCAGTGACTTGATCAATTCCACCCTTCATATAGAAGGATTGTTCTGGAAGAGCGTCGTGTTTGCCATCTAGGATTTCTTTGAAGCCACGGACGGTGTCTGCAATAGAGACATATTGTCCCGGAGAACCGGTAAAAATTTCCGCTACAAAGAAAGGCTGAGAGAAGAATCTTTGAATCTTACGAGCGCGGGAAACAATCAGCTTATCTTCCTCAGGAAGTTCTTCCATACCTAGAATAGCAATAATATCTTGCAGATCACGGTAGCGTTGGAGAGTTTTCTGTACGCCACGAGCCACGTCGTAATGTTCTTGGCCAACAATGTTAGGGTCAAGAATAGTAGATGTAGAATCCAATGGATCTACCGCAGGATAAATCCCAAGGTCAGAAATCGCCCGGGAAAGAGTTACTGTAGAGTCCAAGTGAGCGAAAGTTGTCGCTGGAGCCGGGTCGGTAAGGTCATCCGCCGGAACGTATACAGCTTGCACAGACGTAATAGAACCTTCTTTAGTAGATGTAATGCGTTCTTGTAGCTCACCCATTTCTGTAGCCAAAGTTGGCTGGTAACCTACAGCGGATGGAATACGTCCAAGTAGCGCAGAAACTTCGGAGCCAGCTTGAGTGAATCGGAAAATGTTGTCTACGAAAAGCAAGATGTCAGCTTTGTTCTTGTCTCGGAAATATTCAGCCATAGACAAACCGCTTAAAGCAACACGAGCACGCGCTCCAGGTGGTTCATTCATTTGACCAAAGACCATCGCCATTTTTTCAATAACTCCTGATTCTTTCATTTCGTGGTAAAGGTCATTTCCTTCACGGGTACGTTCGCCAACACCAGCGAATACAGAAAGACCGCCGTGAGCTTTCGCAATGTTGTTAATTAATTCTTGAATCAACACAGTTTTCCCTACACCTGCCCCACCGAATAGACCAACTTTACCACCTTTAAGGATTGGACAAATGAGGTCTACTACTTTAATACCAGTTTCTAAAATTTCGCTACGAGTTGACTGCTCAGTAAGTTTAGGTGATGGACGGTGAATCGCGTACTTTTCTCCAGTTGTTGGAGCGGGTTTGCCATCAATCGGGTCGCCAAGCACGTTAAACATGCGACCAAGTGTTTCTGGGCCTACGGGTACTGAAATCTGTTTGCCTGTGTTACGCACTATTGTGCCGCGTTGCAAACCGTCTGTAGATGACATCGCAATAGCGCGAACAATGCCGCCAGCAAGTTGTTGTTGCACTTCTAGAGTTAATTTAGTTAAACCGGTGTTGTTGGTTTCGTCGTTCGCTAAGTCGATTTCCAAAGCTGTGTACACACTAGGTACTTCGCCCGCGAAAGCAACGTCAACAACTGGACCAATAACTTGAGCTACGGTTCCGTCTGTGGTCGCTACAGCTGTAGCAGTATTCATTTTCTCTTCGTTAGTCTTTGCCATAATTGTTTCGTTAGTTTATTCTAGGGCGATTCTACCAGCTGTAATTTCGGAAAGCTCAGTAGTGATCTTATTTTGTCTAAGTTGATTAAAGGTAAGGGTTAAGTCGTCGATGAGGTCGCCAGCTGCTTCGGTCGCATTTTTCATCATTACCATGCGGGCTGAGTGTTCGGAGGCATCACTTTCGAGAATGGCCTGATAGATCTGACTTTCCAGTACTCGAGGTAATAAATGTTCTAGAACTTTAGAGCGATTCGGTTCAAATAGGAATTCGTAAGTGTTGATGCGATTATCGGTGTTCTCACTAGCCTCTTCTTCCCAGCTGAACGGTAATAACACTTTTACCGTCGGCTTTTGCACTAGAGTGGAAACAAAGTGATTGTACACCACTAATATTTTTTGATACCCCCCTGTTGCGTAACTTTCGGTAATCATTTTCACCAGTGGGTAAATATCTTTGACCTGCTCGGTGCTGTCGTGTTTGGTGAATTGCGCAATGAGGTTTCTGCTTGTTCTGGAAACAGTTTCAGTTCCCTTTTTACCAAGAGTGATGACCTCGCCAACTAATTCCGGTTCGCCGAGTTCAAGCTCTTTTAACTTGTTGAACAAGTTTGAGTTAAATCCTCCGACTAAACCTTTGTTGGTTGTTACTAAGACAATTCCCAGCTTCTTGGCAGTAGGGTGTTTTTCAAGAAGCGGATTATGATACTTCTCTACATCGCCAACTCCAGAAATTAAATCACGAGCCAACTCAGAATATGTACGGCTGGCCATGGTGGCGTTCTGCGCTTTGCGCATTTTGGCAGCCGAAACCATCTGCATCGCGCGAGTAATCTTGCGTGTAGATTTAATGGATTTTATTCGTCTGGTTAATTCTTGAGTTGATGGCATAGTTGTTTATAGGGTTGACAATTGATGAGTTTTATAGTACAGTGCGAATAAGTTGAATTTTGAAAGTTGGGGGGTTTGATGAAAAAAATTATTCACGCCGTGCTTATATTAGTAATGGTTCCTGTAACAGCATATCAAGTTAATAGTTTCATCGAAGTGTATTATGAAATTGCTAGTATACCTTCGGAACCACTGTGGAATTCACCTAGCTTAGGAGAAGAATTTAAATGGTTCATTTATACGATCTACACAATATTTGGTTTGTTTGTTAATGGCCTGTTGTTACTTGTAAACTATTATGTAATAAAAAGTTTTTTTTGGACAAAATCAGAATAAGCTATTTAGCCCAGCCTTGCTTGAACTGTTCAAGTGAGGCTTTTAATTTTGCCTCAGTTTCATCAGAGATTTCTTTGCTCTCGCGAATTGCTGCTAACACATCTTTGCCTTGAGTGTCCATAAAGTCGTAGAAGTCTTTTTCAAACTGACCAACTTTTTCTACAGGTACATCATTTAAGTATTCGTTGTTAACTGCATAAAGAATTACCGCTTGCTTTTCCATCGGGATCGGCGCGTACTGCGGTTGCTTCATTAGTTCTGTTAAGCGACGACCAAGATCTAATTGAGTGGCAGTTGCTTCGTCCAAGTCAGAACCGAACTGCGCAAAAGCTTCAAGTTCACGGAACTGCGCAAGAGATAGCTTTAACTTACCAGCCACTTTCTTAATCGCTTTAGTCTGAGCAGAAGAACCTACGCGAGATACAGATGTACCCACGTTAACCGCTGGGCGAACACCTTTATAGAACAAATCACCTTCAAGGAAAATCTGACCATCAGTAATAGAAATTACGTTGGTTGGAATGTATGCGGAAATGTCACCAGCTTGAGTTTCAATAATTGGCAACGCAGTAATAGACCCACCGCCGTTTTCGGCATTCATTTTTGCAGCGCGTTCTAGTAAGCGAGAGTGCAAATAGAATACATCTCCAGGATACGCTTCGCGACCTGGTGGACGACGGAGCAACAACGAAATTTCGCGGTAAGCCACAGCTTGTTTAGAAAGATCATCATAAACAATTAACACGTCCTTACCTTGATCCATAAAGTATTCAGCCATAGATGTTGCAGAATACGGCGCGATGTAGCTTAACGCGGCCGGTTCAGATGCACCAGCAGATACAACAATTGTGTACTTCATTGCACCGCGCGCTTCTAACTCAGAAACAATCTTCGCAATTTTAGATTCTTTTTGTCCAACACCAACATAAATACAAATCATATTTTGATCGTGTTGGTTTAAGATTGTATCAATCGCTACAGCAGTTTTACCAGTTTGACGGTCACCAATAATCAGTTCGCGTTGACCACGGCCAATTGGAATAAGTGCGTCAATCGCTTTAATACCTGTTTGCACTGGTTGGTTTACAGACTGACGAGTAATAACACCAGGAGCAATTTTTTCTACCGGATAAAATGCGTTTTCTTTAATATCACCTTTGCCATCTTTTGGTTCGCCCAGAGCAGACAAGACACGACCAATTAACGCATCACCGACCGGCACAGAAAGAATTTTGCCAGTAGAACGAACGACATCACCTTGGCGAATGTGTTCAAAAGGCCCAAGAATAATTGCTCCAACGGTGTGTTCTTCCAAGTTTAGAGCTACGCCATTAGTGCCGTTACCGAAATCAAGCATTTCCATGCTTTTCGCTTTTGTTAAACCAGAAATACGCGCAATGCCATCTCCAATTTCAACTACAGTCCCCACTTCTTCCACGCTAGTAGAAGGAGCGAACTTTGTAATCTGATTTTTAAGTTGTTCTATAATATTATTAGTTGCCATTGGATTTCTATTATTTATTCTGGGTTAAAGATTGTTCTGTTAAAGTTTTATGTAATTCGTCTAAGTGATGTTTGATGCTGCCGTCTATTAGCGTATCGCCGGCTCTAATTACGACTCCGCCGATTAACTTGTTGTCGACTTTCTCTTTGATCTGAATGTCTTTCCCAACAATTTTATTTAAATCATCAATTAAAGATTTGTTAATTTTGGCGTCGCCAGCAGTGCTAACTTCGACTTCTGTAATGCCTCGCTGATCTCGATCGTAATCTTCATAAGCGGCTATAATCTTTTCATATTCTGCTAGATCCCCTTTTTGTTTTAAGATATCGATGAAGTTTTCTATAACTACGTCATGATCTTTGGGGCTAGTTTCCTGCAATGCTTCGTGCAGGGCCTGGGCGTATTGTTTATGGTTAAATTTCATAAGCTAATTTCTATGTTGCGCTTGCTCTGCTTGCGCTGCTTGTTTTAGAGCGTCATCAATTAATGCTTTGTCTTTCGTTGGGTCGATTTTCGCTTTTAATATAGTAGAAGTTGCGTGCACTACTATATCGGCCAGTTCTGACTTAGCAGATTCAATCATAGCAGTCTTTTCTTGCGCCATGCGCTCTTTAGTTTGCTCTACTAGTCGAGTTTGTTCTTCGGTAGTAGCTTTTAAAGTAGTTGCTTTTAACTCTTCAGCAGTTTGCTTGGCGGCAGAAATAATGGCTGATGCTTCGGTGCGCACAGTTCCCATCTCGCCCTGCTTCCAGCTTTCAAAGGTTTCGCGGTCCTTCATAATCCGCTCAGCCTCTACTAAAGAGCTTTCGATCTTTTCGGTTCTGTCGGACAAACCTTTAGTCACTGGCTTAAATACCCACTTCCATAGGACAAACAAGACAATACCAAAGTTCACTAATTGAGCTAAGAATAATTTCCAGTTTAATCCGAACATTCCTACAATTCCTGGGTCAGGTTCTTTAGTGTGATCTTCTGATGGAGTTTGAGCATCTTGTTCAGCCTCAGCGCCAATTTCGGGTTGAGTTGTTGCTTCTGCTTTTTGTGTTTGCGCGGCTGGAGTCGCAGCATTAGCCACACTCAAAACACTGAAGTTAAACAGCGCGAAACTCATCAATAGAGAAAGCAGTAATATGGAGGAAAGTTTTTTCATTGGTCACATAAAATAATATTCAATATCTAGCTCTCTTTTTGCGCAAAGCTTACTAAGAGAGCTAAAACTAGATACTAAAGGATAAAAGTGATGACTAAAGCGTAAATCGCAATAGCTTCGGCAAACGCCATACCCAAAAGCATTGGTACAAACAATTTGTCTACGCTTTCTGGGTTGCGCCCAATTGCTTCCATAGCTTTTGCGCCGATTTTACCAATACCCAAAGCTGGGCCAATACCGCCGACAGCGATAGTAATTGCCTTGGCAAGCAATTCCATTGATTCTGGTTCCATAATTTGTCCTTTTGCTAACTTCGACTGGGATTGTATTTTTAAAGTCGAGTTGCAGTTAAGTGATAAATATCAGTTCTAAATTTTTGATAAATTCAGCGCTGATGCAAACCACTTAAGTTTGCGCTTGGCTCGCGTGTGTCGCGCATGTGGCGCTACACCGTCGGCGTTGGTTCTAAATCTTCCGGATGCGCTTTGTTGTGACTCGCAATCGGAGTAGTAGCGATAGTTAAGTATACCAGAGTTAACATAGAGAATACTGTAGCTTGAACAACACCAACAATAATTTCCAAAGCCATAAATGGCAAAGGAAGGAATATTGGCAAGATACCTGCCAGTACTGTAAGCAAAACTTCTCCGGCAAATACGTTTCCGAACAAACGCAAAGACAATGAAAGTAGTTTTGCTACTTCCGAAACAACTTCTAGTAATCCAACAAAAAATTCAATAATAGCCGTAAG
>CAZLAR010000023.1:0-9076 GCA_964557735.1 uncultured Candidatus Saccharibacteria bacterium | reverse complement strand
ACGGTCAATAGTAAACTCTGAAGCGGTTTAGCTACAACAATAAACAGCGCCAACACAACCGTAGTGACTATAGCTACTTCCGGCGGCCAAGTACCAACGGCCATTAGCCCAACGCTAATGAACTGCCAAAGTACTAGCACTGCAATAATTTTGTGAATGGTGATTTTAAAATTCATACGTTGATATTTACTTCTTACCGCGGTTGGCTGCCCCGCCGACCGACTCCAACACCT
The DNA here is from genome assembly GCA_964557735.1 of uncultured Candidatus Saccharibacteria bacterium. GTDB lineage: Bacteria > Patescibacteriota > Doudnabacteria > UBA920 > UBA920 > UBA920. The sequence continues at coordinate 8,843 of CAZLAR010000023.1, read as the reverse complement.
CTAAAGTTTCGCGCGCGCATTTTTCCCAACTGTATTGTGCGAGTCGAGCGCGACCTTTTGCCACTAGACTAGCTTGCAACTCTGAGTCGTTTAGCACTTTCCAAATAGTAGCCTTCATTTCTGTTTTACTCGTCGGATCAAAATACTCAGTGGCATCTCCGCCAACTTCTGGCAAACTTGAACTGTTAGAAGAAACTACTGGCACGTTACATTCAAACGCTTCAAGCAGTGGCATGCCAAAGCCTTCGTAAAGGCTAGGGTACACAAACAAGTCGGCCTTGCTAAACACTGGCCATCTGTCGGAGTCAGAAATATGACCTAAATATGTGACTATATCTCTATTTCCATCTATCTTCTTTAAAATTTCTTGATATTTCCAGCCCGGTTTCCCGACTACTACTAACTTGTGAGGCAGTTCTGGATGTTCGGTTTTTAATTCTCGGAAAGCGTCAATTAACAACTCTAGGTTTTTACGTGGCTGCAAAGTCGAAAGAAACAAAATATATTTTTCTGGCAGCTGTGCGGCAACTTCGTCAGAGAGAGCGCCGCCGCCATTCACACCAGCTTCGGTATAGCCATGCACCACTACAACAATTTTTTCCGCCGCGACCCCATAGTGGCTAACCAAATCTTTTTTTGTTGATTCAGAAATAGAAATAATTTTTGTTGCTCCACTTCGAGCCAGCCACGAAAACACACGATGAAACCATCGCATGTACCATGTAAAAATTTCTGGATAATAAATCCAAGCAACATCATGTTCGGTGTAAACACTTTTTGGATGGACAAGTGGTAGTGTAGATGCTGGCACAAATAATACATCTGGCGCGTACCACAACATCTCCCAACTAATCCGCAGTTGAGTCCAAAAAATTGGAAACGGTATTAATCGCACTTGAAAGTTTTTGGGTAAATTTAAAAACCAATCTTCTGGTTCGGTTTGTAAATACAAAATGTATTCGTTTGTGCTATCGATTTTCGCCAATTGCAAGATGAGCTCCTTTACATAGTGCTCAACTCCTGTTTTGGTCTTATTATTGGCTCTTTCTGCTTCTATTCCTATTCGCATATAGGTATTTTAGCATGGAGCTACAATAATATGTGAAATAAAAAAGACGGAGTTATGTAAACTCACGTCTTTGTAGAATGTGTCGACTCATTATTTATGAGTCACTTATGCTACTGTAGCCTGGGAATTTCGCATTCGAGCAAGAATGCCTTGAGCCATTCTTTGATCGAACTGGCTTAGGTCCTGGGTGACAAATCTCCCATCGCAATACTTCCACCGAGCGAAGCGCAGTGTATCCCCGACTGGGGAATATGTTAGCGCGCCTTCTTTGGCACCATGACGCGATTCAACGCGTTTCTTCACATATCTATGGAAGACAGCTTCGACCTCTTTTCTTAAGGTCGAGTTTTCGTTACAACCGCATGGGAATGCATTATTCCCACACCTAGGACATTCATAATCTGGATGTCCGATTTCTGAATTTGCCATTATTATACCCCCAAAAATAGAATTTTTTAACTAATGCTATTATACCTAAATATACAGTATTTGTCAAGTACACCATTTAATGCTATCATTTAGTTGTAATTAAATTCTAAATTATGAAACAAAAAGTAATTATCGCTATCATAGCCATCTTAATTATTGTTGGGGCTGTGGCTTGGTATGTATCAAGTAATAAAGCAGTTGCTCCGGAAACCAACACTAATACCGCGCAAAATACAGATGGGACTCCTCTTGCTCCTGGCGACGTTCCAGGTGATGCACCCGAAACTAACCCAACTATTCCCACTTCCGATACTATTGCCGTAAGCACTCAAATTCCTGGTAGCTCAGTCACAATAGATAACGTCTTTCTTTCTAAGCCCGGATTTGTTTCTATTCATGAGGTAACTTCCAAAGGTCAGCCAGGTAATGTGATTGGTAATAGCGGGCTGTTGGGCACAGGCGCTAAACAAGATTTAGAAATTACTGCTGCCATTAAGCCTGGTGCAAAATACATTGCTATGGTTCGCGTCGATAACGGCGACAAGAAATTTAATGCTACACAAGATGAAGCTGTCTTAAAGGATGCGCTTCCTTTGATGATCCTATTCTCGGTCAGCCAATAGAAGACAACAAAGAAATACTATCTAGCGAACGCATCTGAGTCGAGACGCAAAAAGTTTTTTGGCAGTCGAAGGCGAAGCTAAGTAAGCAGACAGTATTTTTTGTTGTTTAAATTTTTTGTCGAAGAATAGGGCCGGCAGCGTGAAGTTGTTTGTCGAGTGCTATGCGGTCGGGAAAAAGAACTTCAACGAGGGCCCGGAATGAGCGGTCATGGCGATGAATTTTTAAATGCACTACTTCATGATGCACGATGTAAGCGACTAGTCTATCTGGTAAAAACATCAGGCGGGTGTTGAGTGCAATTATTCCCACGCTATTGCAACTTCCCCACTGCGACTTCATCGGTTTGAACCGTAAGCTGGTTGGAAGCTTACCGACCACTTTTTCTGACTCGGCTAAACAAGTGCGTACCAAAATGCGCAGTTCTTGCAAACTGCGCAACTTTGGCAAATCGACTGTCGGATAAATTTTCAAAAATCGTCGAGGCATTTCGTTCTAATAATTGCGCACTTAAGACTTTTTAAACTTTACCGTAAAGAGTGGTTCGTACTTGTCGCCGGCTTCATCCACTACTTCTACGGTTTCGCCGGAAACTAACTTGTTCAAAGCCATGTCTGACATCAACTCGATGTCATTTTTTACGTTCATTTGGTAGGCGTCGAGTTTTTGGAAGTCAGCCATTTGATCTTCCTTAATTTCGGTTTCAATCTGCTTTTTGCGGATTTTTAAATTATTTAACTTCTCCACAATTTGTTGATACTCCTGATTGGCAATCAAAGAGTCTTTATACATCTTGCGAATCTCTCGAGTTTTGATGCGCGTTTCGCGAATCCGATTAAATACTTCTTGTAAATCATTCATAGAGATTTATTATAGCATGCCGGTTGTTGATAAATGCAATTTGTTTTGTTAAAATATCGATAGTCAACCAAGGTCTCAAAGTAATTTGAGATACAAGTAGAAAACCGCTCCGAAAGGAGCGGTTTTTAATTACGCTGCAACCTGATCTTCAGCCACAATATACATGCAACCGTTCGGACCAATAGTCACTTCGTGCGAAACGTTTGCACCGACGTCACTACGACTACCGGGGTGCAACACTTCTGTCTTGTCGTTTGCGCGAATACTCATCTCCCCTTCAATAATCATGTGCACAGAGCGGTAAGGGTGCTCGTGAGGCGGATAAAACTTTCCAGGGGGATCGTCCACCACATAGGCTTCCGCAAAACCCTCTTTGCGCAAAACGTCTATTTGGCTACGTAAATCTATAGTATCCATTTTTATTCTTTCTTTTCAAAATTTAACGCACAAGAATTGATGCAATACCGTTTACCACCTTTGTCTGATGGACCGTCGTCAAATACATGACCAAGATGTGACCCGCAGCGCTTGCAAGTAACTTCAGTGCGAGCCATGCCCATTGAACTGTCATCATGAAGCTCGACGTTTTCTAAATTCGCAGGCTCAGTAAATGATGGCCAACCTGATCCAGATTCAAATTTAGTACCAGCGTCAAACAATTGCAAACCACAAGCCGCGCATTTGTATATACCATCTTCGTGGTTATCTACGTACTCACCTGTGAAAGGCGGTTCAGTTCCCTTTTCGCGCAGTATGGCATACTGCTCAGGTGTTAGATCCTTTTTCCACTCTTCTTCAGTTTTTGTAATTTTTTCCATAATTAGTATTTTAATAGCGATGCAAACTTTTCTTTCAACTTCGCAATCTTTGGGCCGATGACAATTTGGCAGTAGCCTTGCCCGGAATTGCGTTCGTAATAATTTTTATGATAGTCCTCTGCTTCGTAGAACTTTGTTAGAGGTTCAAGCGTAGTGATAATTGGATCGGCAAACACGCCGTCTTTTGTAAGCCCGTCAATGTAGTTTTGCGCTTCTTGTTTTTCTTCTTCACTAGAGTAGAAAATTGTTGACCTGTATTGCGTGCCTTGGTCAGCGCCTTGTCTGTTTAATGTAGTCGGATCATGTGTAGCAAAAAATACAGACAGTAGGTCTGAATAAGAAATTTGTTCAGGGTCGTATTCAAACTGAATTGCTTCAGCATGATTCGTGTTGCCCATGGAGACTTGCTCGTAGGTTGGATTGTCTACCGTGCCACCAGCATAGCCGGGCAACACGCCAGTAACACCGCGCAACTTCTGGAACACTGCTTCAGTGCACCAAAAGCATCCTCCGGCGAATACTGCGGTTTTTGTTTGTGGGTTCATGGGGTTATTATATCAGTTTATTTATAAACTTCGTGGCCGCCAATAAGATAAAACTTTACATTACTATGGTCAATAAAGGCAAAAAGTATTCTATATTTGTAGTTAACCGAAAAAGACCACTTTCCGGCAAGCGATCCAGATAGTTTATGAGTCCTTAACCGGATATCGAAAGGGTTTGCTTTGAAAATTTCCACCTTTTTTTCTGCTAATTGCTTAATTTCAAATGGCAGTTTTTTATAGTGTTTTAAGAATTCGGAGGAATATTCTATATTCATGCGGTGTTACCGCAAGTCTTTGAGTGATTTTAATTTGATGCCTTTACCCTGCTCAAATTCCTTTTCGCTTCGCTTAACTGACAAAAGAACCTGATGTTCTTCCCAAGCACGAAAAATCGCACGCAAAAACTCGCTTTTGCTGGCATATCCACCATTGCGCACCGCAGCGTCGATTGCTTTTTTTAACTTCGGTGATACCGAAATATTCATTGTTTGTCTCATAAGCTTTAGTTTACTTATGTAAAGTGTAGCACATTGTGCCACAGCGTCAAGATGGATTTAACTTAGTCGACCATCTTCACCATAGCAAACCCCAGATAAAACTGACGTAAAGTTTTTCTAAAGTTTAGGTCAAGATTTACCCGCAATCTTACATCATTTTATTTTGAAAGTATTCTCTTAACCCTGGATCAACTATATACACATAGGTGCCGAGTATTCCCCTAGTCATAAGGGTCTTATAAATGTTGATAATATATCTTTCAAGTTCAAAATCATCGCTAACTCCTTTTTTGCCGTTTATATCCATATACTTATCGGGATGTATTCTAAATTCTTTTTTGTTCAAATCATACGAAATTTCTGGACCGATAATAACTCCCGCGTAATTTAGGTCATAACCCTGCACAGTGTGAATGCAGCCAACTTCATTAATAGCATTGGCAGAATTAACCCAATTATGATTTACGCTATTCCAAACCAACTTAATTCCATCAATTTCTATATCATGTTTTGAGGGGTCATTCTTTGAAGCCCATGCCCACGCATACCCAGAAACCATTCGACATAACGTGTAAGTCTTTTCCTTCTTTTTTATTTCTTTTAACATTTCACCCAGATCTGTGAAAATCTTAAAATCATAGTGATTAAAAAAATAATTACCGATATCCCTATTATCAAAAATATTTTCCACAAAACCAATATACTTCTGGCCTTCGCCACCTGCAACGCGTAATTGAGTTTTTAACTTATACTTTTCTGAGACCAACTCACGGAACTTCTCAACACGAACATCTGAAGGCCTCACACTTTGATCTTGATCGTAAAAAAGAATTTGAGACTTTGAAGTACGCATTACCCAATCCAACTCGCTAGCTTCTCTGTCCAATCCTAATTTTTTATTAGTGTCATCAAAACTTTTATAATTTGTAATATTCTTTCTGCGACGAAGTCTATGAGCTTCATCAACAATTAATAAATCATAATTATGCTGAGTTACTTCATTAGGTCCAATTACCATGTTAGGAGAAACTCCTTTAATATACCTAAAGACCTTTTTCAGCGTTTTCCTAAGTGCTGTCATAGGAACCACCAAGGCCACTTTCATATTCTTAGTCTGTGGCAATTCTGCAAGGGCTTTCATTAGGTACGTTGCAAGTATTGTCTTACCAGTACCAGGACCACCTTCAACAATGAAAGTTTTATTGTTTTTTAGTTTAATCTGATTTAGCAAAACCTCAACTATTTCCATCTGATCAGCTGCCAGTGACTTATATGGAGAGTATTTAAATAGTTCGCTGTTTTTAATTTCTAAAGCACTCTTGGCAGCTAAACCAAGCTCTCGCAACTGTTCCCACAATGATTCAAATTTTGCTTGATACTTTTGCCTGTCGTAATAGTTATGATTTTGTAGCCCTAAATTGCTATTTTGCAATACGAAGTTTCCATCAGCTGCAAAATATTGAATCAAAGAAGATTCAATATCCAAAGTGGCAGATTTATTAAATTCCTCATCGGCTACTACGTGAATCCTTTTCAACAAGCGACGGGGTGCATTTTCAAAATGTTGTTTACTTCGGCTATACACATTTACTGATTCTCCGATGTAAATTTCTTGACCATTTTCAATCATGTAAACAACTGGCCAATCACTACCAAATTCAGATAATTTAATCTTGTAGAACTTATCTTTCTCGAATTCAAATGTATCAATCTGAGCCATTTATAATTGATTGTACTTTAGATGATTTCCTTTTGACTTTTCAACAGGGTACTTCTCTTCGTTCTTTTTAAGTTTTCTATCTAAAGCTTCCTTGATATCTATATCTAAATCATTACTCATTAGTAAAATCCAATAAAGTGAATCAGCCAACTCGTCTGCAACATCTTCTTTATTATCTTCAATATGCTTTGTCATTTCCTCGGCGCTTTTCCATTGAAAATGCTCTAGGACCTCAGCAGCTTCTAACAAAAGAGAAACGGCTAAATCCTTAGGATTATGAAATTGTTTCCAGTTTCTCTGGTCCCGGAAATATACTATTTTATCTGTTAACTCTTTAATGTCTGACATACTATCTTTACCTTACTTAAGTAAAGCTTATCATTTCTTGGTCAAGCGGTAAATCCATTTTTAAACAAGTGACAATCTTTAGATTTGAAAGTTGCCATTACCTCATAAGATACCAATCAAGACTAGAAATTTCACCTTCTTCGATTGTGTTATCAGTATTACTTAAAACATCGACATCTAAGTAAGGAACTTTGATATACCGTGTTTTATCAAACCAATCATAATTAAACAGCTCTTTTTCTGGCTGGTAAACAAGTCGTGTCAGAGGGTCTTTGAACTTTCTTTTGAAGAAGCCAAGAATTATACTATCTTTAACAAAAATTCTTTGTAGCCATAATTCTAAAAAACCATTATTAGGAAGAAGTTGAATCTTCCTAAAGATCTGTTCTATAATTTTCTTTTTATTGTTTTCGTCATCATAATTTTCTAGTATCTTAGATACTATATCCATTGTCAGTGGAAAGGATCTAGGATTTTCGTAACCAATGTTAATTAATAGACTAATAGACTCTTTGTTAATTGAAAAATCTGAGTCGAAATCATCAAGATTACCTCTTAACCAAGCTAGGCGCTTATGGACACTGCCAGAATTAGGATACTGTTGGCCCATTAAATATATTTTAATTAACTCCTCTCTAATATTCCGATCTTCTGTTATCGGAAATAACAAGGAATTAATCTTATCATCCTTAATGCTATCTCTAATTACACTTTCAGATTTTTTGGTCTTAGTAGTATTTAGATTCATCCCAAGACCAGCCAAAACTTGGCTTAGGTTTTTCATAATCACCTCACCCAAATTAGGATTACGAACAAAGATCCTATAATCATCTCTATAGCGCAAAATTTTAAACTCTTTTACATCCTCATCTATCAAAGACTCAGCCAATAATTCGTCCGCATATGACAAAACAATCTCTGCTATTAAATCCATAAGCATACTCCCTTGTGGAATGCCATTAGTTTGACCATAAGTCATTGCCTGAAGATGTTCATCTATTTTATTTCCCAATAAAGCATCGTATCCCCGAAATTGTTTAGCTGCTTCTTTACCGTGCAAAGCCCACGAAATAGAATGGGTATAGATAGATCCATAGCAATCGGTTATATCTGTCTGGTACAGATATTCAAAATCAAGTGCCAATTTTATTGACTCTCTTTCAATCTCTTGGAACCAAACATGTACCTGTGATGCTTTTTGGCTAAATTCTTCAATCTCTATCGCTGGAAGTCCTATGCAGGAGATTGTTTTAAAACTTTTATTCTGCAAACGACTTGAAATGAGCTTCCAAGACTTCTCATCAGTGATTAAATTTACTAATGATATATAAATTAAAGGATTTATTAATTCAAACTTTCTCCATGAATATTTTCCATCCTTATTAGCGTATATCACTAAGTTTACGTTCTCTGATCTTTTTGCGTTTAGTAAAAACTGCCTGTCTAAAACATCAATAACCCATTCATTTTGCCATAAAAAATTATCGAATTTAAAATATTTAGGTAATTCAAAATTCGAATAAGAATCAGCTTTTAACAAAAGCTCTTTTGCCTCTAAGTTATCTAGAGACAATATATTGTGTTTACTACTAAAATTAGCCATGCTTTGTGCCAAATATATAATTGCACTAATAGTAGCAGGTCCCAAGTCGAGAGTAAAACCTGACTTTCATTGCCATTAAAACAACCCCCCGCCCCCAATCATCACATTCCGCTCGCCAAACTTCCTGCAAATATCGAGGAACTCCACCACGCACTCGTCCATGCGGATATCGCCCATAGAGGCCTCACGAATCAATTCTATGCCCTCTAGCGTGCGACAACGGCTCAAAGCCACATATAGCTGCCCATGAGCAAAAGCCCCGCGCCCTAAGTCGATCACCACATTATCAAAAGTCTTGCCCTGGCTTTTGTGAATCGTAATTGCCCAAGCCA
>CAZLAR010000022.1:4267-10884 GCA_964557735.1 uncultured Candidatus Saccharibacteria bacterium | reverse complement strand
AAGAAGAAACCGCTGAATAATTTCAGCGGTTTTCTTACAGTCTATAAGATTGGGGCGTTATATTGAGCATTATAAATTCCCCCGCCTAGCTGGCCTTCCAAAACATATCCATATGCCTGCACTGCTTGCGCTTCAGAATTATCTACAGTGTAAAAATGCTTTCGCTGAGCAGAGTTGTATAATCGATACACTTTTACTGTCCCAATCCAAACATCATCAGTTGGCGGATATGCTTGTAGCTGTGCACTAGAAATCATGTAACCAACTGCACCTTCTCGAACAAACCCAGAAGCTTCAGCAGTAACAGATTCATCATAACTGGTAGTGTAAAAATGTTTGCCGGCTATTGGATTCCACATTCTAATAACGGGCTCAGTGTTATACAGTTGATAACTCTCAACATATCCCATTTCACCTTCAATTCTATAACCGTGAGACGCAACAGCCGTATCGGCTTCTACCCGACTAGAGGTATAAAAATGATCGTTGATTGTTGGGTTATACAAACGAATCAATGGTAAGCGCTCAGTGCTGGGGGGCGGTGGAGAAAGAGCTAGAGCTGGGGTTGACGATAATAGACCCACTAAAGCCAAAAATCCTATGAATAGTTTTAATTTGTTCATTTACCTAAATACTTAATAATATAAACCTAAGACGGCTCTATCGAGTATAGGTTACAAAGGCATTCAAATGGCTATTACCCCTTGAAATTATCTGATAAATGCGCTAAAATTGTTGAGTATTTACGTAATTCTCCACTCGGGTCTGTAGCTCAGTTGGTAGAGCAGTGGCCTTTTAAGCCATTTGTCGCGGGTTCGAATCCCGCCGGACCCACCACCAAAACCGCCGTCTGGCGGTTTTATGTTAGAATTATTTTATGAAACTAAATGTACCCTTAATCTCACAAGCCAAAAATTCAGTCGATTGTGGTGTTGCATGCGTGGCGATGCTCTTAAAATATTACAAAGTTCCTTTTTCTTATCAAAAATTGAAGAAGGATCTAGGCGTATTTAAAGAAGGTACTTATGCGCCACAGCTCGGTTTGTATCTTCTCAACAATGGATTCAAAGCCACAATTGTTACTCAACATCCAAGAATTTTTACTATTCACAGCAAATTTAAAAACGCTGCGGAACTGCTCACACACCTTGAAACTGTTAAAAAAGTCTTAAAGAGTAAAGGAGATAAACAAGCAATAAAATTCTTCATAGATTTTGTAAAAGCTGGAGGTAAAATTATCGTTCAAGTTCCGAATGCCAAAATCATGAAGCAAGAGTTGGGCAAGAAACGACCAATGATCGCCCTGCTAACTCATTGGTTTTTGTTCAAAAGCAAGTTTACTCCTAGGTTTACTCTGCACTTTAATGTCATCACTGGACTAGATAACAAGTACGTTTATGTTAACGACCCTGATTGGGGCAAGCCTTTTGGTGGGAAGCATAAACATAAAATCGAAGATTATCTGTATGCAATTCACGCCAGTACGCAAAGCTATGCTGACAACTCTAGTTTATTGTTGATAAATAAAAAATAATGTTATTAGAAACCTTTAAACAATTTTTAGATTACGAACTGCTTGATACTGGCGACGGCCACCGCTTAGAACAATGGGGATCGATACGTTTAAAGCGACCAGACCCGCAAGTCATTTGGCAACCAAGCTTGCCTGCTCGTGAGTGGGACGCTGCTAACGCTGACTTCATTGGCGGCGGCGAACGCGGCCGCTGGATGAAAAAGTCTACTCTCCCCGCCAAGTGGGACGTCTATTTTCGACCTGACATAAAACTCGTGGCCAAGCTTACTCCTTTTAAACACACTGGTATTTTTGCTGAGCAAGCTTCCAACTGGGAATGGATGACCGACATAGTTGGCCAAGCCAGCGGCAGCGCCGCCGGCCCGTTAAAAATCTTAAATCTGTTCGCGTACACCGGCGGCGCGACAATGGTGCTCACTCGCCTTGGGCACAAAATCACTCATGTTGATGCTAGCAAACCTGCCATCGCCTGGGCTAAAGAAAATCAGTTTGCCAACAAGTTTGCGCCCGACTCAATCCGCTGGATTTTAGATGACGCCGTAAAATTTGTGCAGCGCGAATTAAATCGTGGCGAAACATACGACGGAATTATTATGGATCCCCCGGCGTTTGGTCATGGGCCAACTGGTAAAACCTGGAAGTTCAATCGCGACTTACCTCAACTACTCGAACAAAGTGTTGGCCTGCTTTCTGCTGATGCAAAGTTCTTGCTCATTAACGGTTACGCCACTAACTCCTCTGCCATTTCTCTTGGCAACATTTTAGAAGATGCTATAGCCAAGCGCAGCGACTTGGGTGGCACGACTGAGTTTGGCGAACTATGTTTGGAACATCATAAAAAAAGCCCCGCCTCTAAAGAAGCGGGGGACAGCCGAAAAATATCGACTGGGATTTTTGCTAGATGGCATAAATAATTACACTGGTAAATTCGGCGGCGTCGAGCCAGCGATCGGTAACGGATTCTGCGGTGGATCGTACGGATCTACAATCGACGCTTCAAACTCTGGACTAATGAATTGCTCATTCGGGAAAGCTGGATGCGAGTGCTGATTTTCAAAGTTAACTATATTTGGGCGCTCGTAAGCTACTTCTTCGCGTGCAATTTCGCTTACTACTTCCTCACCATCGTCATCCTCTACTACAATCTTCTTCCGACGAGTTAACCAACTGTACAACACAGGGGTAGTGAACAACGATAGAATGCCAGAGCTAAGAATACCAAAGATCACTACAATCGCTAGACCACGCCAGAACGGTGAGAACACAGCTAACGGCAATAGCCCCGCCAACGCGGTAATCTTAGTCAGAATAATCGGACGGAAACGGATACCAGAAGCAATTGCAATTGCTTCTTTTTTATCCATACCCTCACGGACTTTACGGTTGGCATAATCGATTAAGAAGATACCCACGTTCTCGGCAATACCAATCACCATCAGAATACCAATGGTTTCTAGGAAACCAAACTGACCACCTGCAAAGAATGCTAGCGCTGGGAACACACCGATGAAAATCAACGGTACTGCAAACAAAATAATTAACGGCTGAATGAACGACTTGAAGAAGATCACAAACACTACATACGTTACCAAAATAGATAGCGCAATAGCCAAGAACAATTCTTGGAAAGACTTCTCAAATTCATTTACACCTACACGATCTTCAAATGCGCGGTCAGACACACCTAAAGTTTGAGTATTGGCTTTAGACCAATCTGTAATCTGACGTTGAATGTTAATGGCGTCACGACTGTCATTCAAACGCGCACTAACTTGAGCATAACGCTCCCCTTGCGCACGGCGAATGGAACCAGGCACAGCGGACTCAACCACTTCTGCCACTTCTCCGACCTTGACCGGCCCGTTTTGACCAAATACTTCTAAAGCCTTAATTGCTTCTACAGTATTTGGTTTAGTATCGGCTGCAACGCGCAAGACAACATCACGTTCATCAATTCTGAATAAAGTTTTTTCGCCCAGTAGACTAGCGATTTGCCCGTACACCACTGGTGCACTCACGCCACGCGCTGTGGCTTTTTCCTGGTCTACAGCAACAACTAGCTCGTTGCTAGTTTGGTCACTGTCTGTAAGCACGCCAGCTACTTCATCATAAGTGCGCAACTGGTCAGCAATTTTTTGAGTAGCAACTTTTAGTTTGTTAGGATCGTTTTCAAAAATCTTTACAGTAACCGGATAGCTCGCTTCTGGTGGTCCAGCACCAAACTCTTGCGCCAAAGCACGATCGCCAAATTTTTCTTTCAATTGTTCTTGTAAGCGCTTAGCAATTTCTGGACTCTTCGCATCACGGTCAGCCGGATCTCGCAACGTAATAAACACAGTTAAACTGTCACCGGAATTACCACCGCTCAAATCTTGATAGAAGAAGTTTTGAATTTCCTTAACGTGATCTTTTAAAATTGTTTCTACCCCGGCAGTTTGAATTTGCAACTGAGCTTCGGTCTGGTTTGCTGATCGTGGCACAGAAATTTGTAGGAAGTCTACATCATCGGGACTAGCAAATTGCACCTGACGTATTTGCCCAGAAGCAAATAGCATTGCAGACACACCAATCGGAATAGCCAACCCCAAAACGATTACCACAATTTGCAACCATACGTGCTTTAAGATGTAACGGTTAGCGCGAATGAACCAGCGCGCAATTGGCCACAGCGTGTGCACATCATCTTCATCATGTAAATTTTCAGTTGGCTTAGCTTTTAAGAATTTAGCAGCTAACCAAGTTAGGAAAATTAACGGAACAAAGTAAGAAGCAATTAATGCTGGGAAAACTGTTAGTGGAATGTATTTAATGATCTGCCCAAAAGTTCCAGACACCACGCTAAACGGAATGAACACAATTAAGGAAGTTAGAACGGCAATGAACAAGCCTAACCCAATAACGTCCATAGAACGCAATACGGCAACCTTACCTTTAAAACCTATTTCCATGTAACGTTTAATAGACTCCAACACTACAATAGCTGGATCCACAATTAACCCGATTACCAAAATAAATGAAAACAGTACTAAAGTGTTCATCTGAATTCCAAGCAGGTTTAGAACAATGAAGGTTGTTAAGAACGACAGCGGAATTGCCAACGCAGAAATTAGCGCACTGCGCCAATCTAAGAACAACAACATTCCAATAATCAACAGCCAAATACCACCAAAAATATAGCCTAAGTATCCAATCGGACTATCTGTGTCCCACTTAGAACCTACAGCCGCTTCGACAATTTCGTCTACCTGATGCTGCGCGTCTTCACCTTGGTTAAACACCAAAGCGTAATCTGTCTTGCCATCTTTGGCACGAGTTTCTTCTACAACTTTTTCAATTTCTTCAGTTACACCCAAAAGATCAGCATTTGATTCTAATCGAATTTCGTAAAGTAATGCCGGTTGAATTTTAAATTTATTATCAGCTTCGTCTAAGTAACCAACGCGATGCACTTTTGCGCCGTCATCGTAACCAATGTACACAGAAGCAATGTCAGCAAGCTTTGCAGTACGGGCAGGAATTTCTGGACCTTGAGCAGGAATAGAGATAGAAAGTGCGCGAACATCTTCCAAGTTTTTTAGAGACGCAGCACCTGAGACAGGGATTTCTTTACCAGAAATTACACTTTCTCCCAACGGAAAACCAATATTAGCACTTTCAATTTGCGCGGTAATAGCTGGGTTGTTGTATTGCGGAGGTAATTCGATGTAGATTTTTTCAGATACACCACTAATATCTGTAAAACTTTTCACACCATCGAGAGCAAGTAACTTTGTTTCTAAGTCAGCGGCCTGAGTTTTTAAATCTAACAAGCTCTTCGGTCCGGAGATTGCTACAAAGAATGGAGCACCACCAGTTTCTGGTACAAAAATTGTAGGTTCTTTAATTCCTTCTGGTAAATTTACTGAAGCCAATTTAGTGCGCGCATCTTGAATTGCTAAGTTAACATCTATGCCTTCGTTAAAACTTAGTAGCACCACAGAAACGTTTGTCTGCGAAGTTGATGTTACTTCTTTCACGCCCTTAAGGTCACGAAGTGCATTTTCGATCGGTACAGTAACAGTATTGTTTATAGTCTCTGGACCAGCGCCTGGTACAACAGTTGAGACTACGGCGATTGGCACAGTGATTGCCGGGAAGCCTTCAACTCGCAATTGCCAAAAACTACCCGCGCCGACTATTACAATAATTGCTAAGAGCATAGCGGTTAGCTGCTTTTGCTCCAGGAAGAACTTTACGATGCGGGCTGTAAGGCCACGCTTTTGACCTTGATTTTGCTGAGTATTATCTGTCATGTGAAAAAAATTGAATTACTAAAAAAGCCCTTAATTGTAGCGAATTAAGGACAGTTTGTCAAGATTATATTCTAGTTAATGATCCAGCTCGTTTTCTGCTAATTATCTAGCTGATCCGAGACGAACCGACCTATCACAATTAGGAAAATGATTGGGGCTAGGAGCCAAATGAACCCAGCGTTTGGATGCAAGAAAATAAATTGAATTAACGGAGAGAAACTGTTCTGCACATGATCAGGTAAGTAAGTCACTACTATGTTAATCAACAAGCCCACCTGCAAAACTGTAAAAACTAAAGTAAATGGTAAGGCTAGGATTTGGCGACCATCAGCTGTTGAGCGGAATGCGTAACGACCAAGGAAGATGAAAAATATTAAAAACAAAACGACGAACGCAGCTAGTTGAGCTAATGTTGCTGCGCCAATATTGAACTTATCTGAAGCAACTTCAGACAGAAACGGCGCCTTAATGACCAGCAACTGCGCCATGTATGTACTAACTAAGATCAGCAACATGCGTCCCCTGCCGGCAGCAAAAGCAAACAACACGCTGGCAACTAACCAAAACAGCAGGATGAATAAATCCCATGATGGTGAGTGCCAATTAAAAGTGTTAATTAAATGTTGATAGTCAGGCATTAGTTTTCACCCTAAAGGGTACTTTGTATTTCTGAAAGTCTGTTTTCTATATTATATCATATAGTAACAAAAAATCGCCCATCCGGCGATTTTTCTTCTAAGCTAGAAATTATCTTTAATAGAATCCCAAAAGCCTTTGTTTACTTCCACGGT
>CAZLAR010000022.1:0-4167 GCA_964557735.1 uncultured Candidatus Saccharibacteria bacterium | reverse complement strand
GCTGGAATTTGCACTTCCAAAGTTTTCTCCTGGCGGAAAAAGCCTTCACCCTTACAAGTTTCGCAAGGCACTTCGGGAATTTTGCCATCGCCACCGCAACGATCACACACTACCGCAGATTGCACTGCACCAAAAATAGTGTTGCGTTGAGTTTTTATTTGCCCCTGACCATGACAAACCGGACAAGTAACCACTTTTGTATCGGGTTTTGCGCCGCTGCCTTCGCAAGTTTTACATTTATCTTTTTTCTCTAAACGAATTTCGCGCTTCACGCCAAAAACCGCTTCTTCAAAACTAATTGTTAGCGGCATTTCCAAATCGATTCCTTTGTTGCGGCGCGCTTGGCGACCACCGCCTCGTTGTCCAAACAAATCACCGAAGATGTCTCCAAGGTCGAACTCTACCCCTTCGCCGCCAAAACCTCCAAAGCCACCGCCGAATGGATTACCACCTTGTCCTCCGAAACCGCCGGCGCCATATCCGGGCCCGCCGCCTTGTGCACTACCATTTCTTTGGGCATCTTCAAAAGTCTGACCATACTGATCGTACTGGCCTTTCTTTTCGGCATCCGACAGCACCTGATACGCCTCGTTCACTTCTTTAAACTTGGCATCATTCTCAGCATTTTTACCCTGGCCTTTGTCGGGATGGTACTTATGAGCCAACTTGCGGTAGGCTTTTTTGATGTCATCAGCAGATGCAGACTTATCTACTCCTAAAGTTTCGTAATAATTTTGAGGCATAATTTAATTGATTGGCGATTATTCGAGGTTATACACAGGCGACTTCTTGACTAGCCTAGTTGCATGATTGATAAATGAGGCGCATACTTTAAGTACTGGGGGTGATATAAATCGCTGCGAACTCTCGCAAGATGGCGATCATGTTGCTAATTCAACTCTTTATGTTGATGCGGTAACTACTTGGATAGAATACCATGTGTGGAGGAGATATTTATGCCAGGAAGTACATTTCCGAGAGCGTTCCCTGAGGGAGCTCATGATGGGATGAAGTACGACGCCGATAGAAAATGGCCAAGACTTCTCGCTTACGAACGATCAAAACCGATCAATCGTTACGACGCTAATCGTCGCCCAATTCCGAAGGAAAAAATCACAGAGGAGGACAAGCCTATTGAAGAAAGAAATCAATGATGAAAATATCGATGTTACTCATTTTCTAACTTTAAAACCCACCTGCTCTAGTAGACAACCTAGCAGGGCGCTAATCCAAAAGGTGAGCAACCTGATTGATTTCAATCAATAGCACAACACCCCGTGAAATCCGCCAGTAAATCCCAACAAACCGACCGAAACGTTGCAACCCAACGTTCCGGTCTCTTTTTTTATTCTTTCTTTTCGTCTGAACTTGCGTCTGCGTTTGCACTATCTCCAGATGAATCGCCATCTTTGGGCACTTCTGTGTACTCTGCATCAACTGGTGCTTCACCATCAGCAGGAATTTCTTTTTCAGAAGGATCTACAGTTCCTACGTCGCCCGGTTGTGTGGCCTGGCCTTGTTCATACATAGCAGCACCAACTTTTTGAATCGCTTCAGACAAGGTTTGAATCTTCTTTTGCAATTCGTCGACATCTTCTTTGTCTTTCGCTTCTTTCAATTCAACAATTGCAGCTTCCACAGAAGTCTTATCTTCTGGTTTCGCCTTGTCGCCAGCATCTTTCAAAGTTTTTTCGGACACGGCAATTAGAGTATCGGCTTCGTTACGCTTGTCTACTAACTCTCGACGCTTACGGTCATCAGAAGCATGTGCTTCCGCTTCTTGCTTCATGCGCTCGACGTCTTCTTTAGAAAGAGAAGATGAGCCTTGAATAGTAATGTGTGCGTCTTTGCCGCTAGCCTTATCTTTTGCAGACACTTTTAGAATACCGCTGGCATCGATGTCGAAAGTAACTTCCACTTGCGGCACACCGCGAGGAGCTGGAGGGATACCGTCCAGGTTAAAGGTTCCCAAAGATTTGTTATCAGCCGCGAATTCGCGTTCGCCCTGCAACACGTGAACTTGTACAGAGGTTTGATTGTCGGCAGCTGTTGAGAATGTTTGAGATTTAGAAGTTGGAATAGTAGTGTTTCGATCGATTAACGCTGTACGAACACCGCCGAGAGTTTCTAGGCCAAGAGTAAGAGGAGTGACGTCTAGAAGTAAAATTTCTTTGCCTTGCACTTCTCCACCTAGTACGCCGGCTTGAACAGCAGCACCTTTAGCAACTGCTTCCATCGGGTCGACACCGCGCTCTACTTGCTTACCAATGTAGTCTTCAACGAATTTAATGACTACTGGCATGCGAGTTGGCCCACCGATCATGATGATCTTTTCAATTTGTTGTGGCGTTAAGCCTGCATCTTTAATAGCCTGTTCAACTGGAGTACGCATTTTAGCCACAATTGGTTTAATTAAATCTTCTAGCTTAGCGCGAGTCAATTTAAGTTCCAAGTTTTGTGAACCAGATTCGTTTTGCGCGATGAACGGCAAAATAATTTCAGTTTCAAGTGTAGTGGAAAGTTCGATCTTCGCTTTTTCAGCTGCTTCACGAACACGGTTCATAGCCATCTTGTCGCCAGTAATATCGATGCCAGATTGAGTTTTGAATTCGTTGGTAATGAAGTCGATTAACGCAGTGTCCATGTCTTTACCACCAAGAGAGGTGTCTCCAGAAGTAGACTTAACTTCGAATGTTGCTTGAGTTTTGCCATCTTCTTCGATTTCGGAGAATTCCATGATGGTTACGTCCAAAGTTCCACCACCAAGGTCAAACACTAAAATCTTTTGATCTTGAGTGCCGGACTTATCGATGCCGTAAGCAAAAGCCGCCGCAGTCGGTTCGTTAATTACACGAACAACTTCTAGCCCAGCAATTTCACCAGCTTGTTTTGTGGCTTGGCGTTGAGCATCATCAAAGTAAGCAGGAACAGTAATAACTGCCTTCTCTACTTTATCGCCCAAGTGCGCTTCAGCGTCGCGTTTAATCTTCTGCAAAATGAACGCACTGATTTGTTCTGGGGAATATTCTTTATCGTTAATCTTATATCGGAAAGATGTTCCCATTTTGCGCTTAGCTTCGAACACAGTCCCTTCTGGGTTGGTAACGGCCTGACGACGTGCAGGTTCTCCTACAAGTAGTTGGCCATCTTTTGTAAATGCTACGTACGATGGAAAAGCTTTTCCACCAAGTGAGTTACCTTCCGCAGAGGGAATAATAACTGCTTTACCGCCTTCCAACGCTGCAGCCGCAGAGTTAGAAGTTCCTAAGTCGATTCCTATAATTTTTGACATATGTTTAGTTCCTTTCTATTTATACTTTCTTGCTAATTACCACCTGGCTTGGTCTGATGACTTTGCCGTTAATCTCATAGCCGGTTTGCAAGTCCTCTACTATTAGACCATCAGCGTCACCCGGCACCTCCCGAACTGCTTCATGGAAGTTGGGATCAAACTGTTTGCCGACTGCTTCGATTTTCTTAACACCCATGTCTGCTAAAACTTTTTCTAATTGCTGTAGCGTTGCCTGAATTCCTTTCAACCAAGTTTCATCTACGCCCGGAGGGGCATGCTTCAAACCTTGTTGCAGAGTATCTAGCGTTGGTAACAACTTTACAATCGTCACCTCTTTAGCAAACTCCATAATCTCTCGCTGCTTTGCCTCTTCCCGCTTCTTGTAGTTCTCAAAGTCAGCTTGTGTGCGCTGCCATCCAGCTAAATTTGTTTGCGCTTCTTCTTTGGCTTCCTGCACTGCACGTACCGTGTCAGTTACGTCGCCAACTATCTCTGGGGCTACTTCCGGATCTAAATTGTCGTCTTGCGTATTTATGTTGTTAGTTTCTTCCATAAAGTTATTTAGTAATGATGAATAATGCGATTACCGCCGCGCCGCCTCCAATTAACTTGCTGATGTATTCCATGAGCGTAATGTTTTTTGGATACTGCATTGACTTTGGACCAATTAGACCGATGACGCCTTTCTTTCCCGAAGGAAGCTGCAGACCGGAAACGATCATCGAGTAGTCTGAGCGCGTGGAAAGTTTTAATTCTTTACCGATGAACGCCTGCGGCTCTTTGTCGCCATAGTCAGTGATCATCTCGTCGGCGTAGTCTTCTAAGTTGTCGAAAAATTCTGCAATCTCTTTAGCATCTTCTGCCGGCAAGTTTTG
>CAZLAR010000021.1:0-12287 GCA_964557735.1 uncultured Candidatus Saccharibacteria bacterium | reverse complement strand
GTTGGCGACAACTGGGGTGAGATGAAAAAGGTATAAGTTGAACTAACCGGAAATTCCAGGGAGTTAAAAATAAAAATTAGTTATATTTAAGCCAATATGCATTTTTTGCATATTGGCTTAGGAAAGGGAAATTATGAAAGTGAATCAAAAAATCAAGCGAAACTTTAATATATAAAGGCTGAGAGTTAGGTCTGCAATCAACCATTTCCAAAATGGAAATAGTCCAAAGAAGATGTTAACTATATTAGTCGCAAGCTTGATTGTTAAGAAATAAAAAAAGACCAGCGCAATGCTGGTCTTTTTAAATAGTTATTTCTTCTCGATTTTTGCAATTGCTTTTGCAAGTCGAGACTTTTTGCGTGAGGCAGTGTTCTTGTGCATCACATCTTTTTTCACAGCTTTGTCTAGAGCGGACATAGCTTTCTTCAAGCTTTCCATGGCTTCTTTAACATCACCTGATTCAATAATTGTGCGAGTTTCTTTTACCGCAGCTTTGTACTTAGACTTAGTACGAGTATTGATCACGTTGCGGCGGCGTGAGTTACGCATCGCCTTATTCGCTGATTTAGTATTTGGCATTTTAAAATTAGATTATAAATTGATAAGTGTGCGCTGCATTAGCGCGACGCTTGTGCAAATCCCTTATCTAAAGTGGACACGGAAGACAGGGAAATTGACTAAAGCCATACCATTATATAGAAAAGTCAGGGGTTTGGCAAGGGTGGGGTAAAAGAAAAAGACCACCAACACAAGGAATGTGGGTGGTCTAAACATTGCAACCTGTTGTTACTTTTCAGCGTAGTTTCCTCCAAATGCGGGTTGTGATGAACTTAACTTTTTCCGCGAAACCATTCGGTTCAGCACGTATAGGAACATGAGCGATCCAATAAAAAGGTAAACCACTAAAAGTATGAGTTCTGACAAAATCTTTTGCATACATCACCTCCGATACAGTGAAGGGTATACTCAAAGTTTGAACATGTCAATCATCTTTTACATCAACGATGTCTGCCTTGCAGAGTATCGCAATGACCAGCTTGGCAAATAGTGAGCAAGTATTTCCCAGATGGAAATAGTTCAAAGTTACCACTTGGCATGGTAAATTTAATTATCCCTGGCGCCGTTTGGGTAACCGTTTTTGGCGAGACAAACACATTGGTGTTGATCAATACCAAACTGGGAATAGTGGTGTCGTAAATTCCCTTAGTAGTAATTACGTAGGGAACACCATAGCCGCCAGTTTCACTGATGCTAGTAATCATCGGTTCTTTGTACTGTTCACGATAGTTGACCGGTGTCATTATGCGTGAGTAATACGTTTCGCTACTCGTAAAAATAGTAACGTCGAAGTATAACCACGGCGTTGCATGAAAATTGTTTAGTTCGCCATTCCAAACAGGTAAAACTTGACCCTTACGCAAACCTAGTGGAAATTCCTGTGGAGAAAAGCGATTAACAATTCCTTCTGAAGAAACTGTTTGAAGTTCCACGCGCGCTGGCGTGGAAATTTCTTTTGCGACTACAAAGACGATTCGCTTGTAGTTCGAAGAAAGAAGATTGTCTTCTATAACAATTAACCCTCCGTCTGTTCTGTAGGTTTGGGCTGCTGTCTCCTCTGAAGCGAAAACGACCACACCAAACAACACAGATAACACTGCGACTAACTCTGTAATTTTTTTCATAACACACTCCTTTATTTTGTTTTTCTGCTTTATATTTTACGCTCAGCCGTAAAGCAGATTTCATCTTAGCAGGGGAGTGCTCAAGCTGATATAAAGATTTTATGAAGTTTTGGTCAAGATTTTGAAACTGCAATGCACAAAAAAGAAATCCGCTACTGTGCGGTTATTTCTTCTTCTGCAATTTTCGGACTTGCTCAATTTCAACCAATTTGTCGCGAATTTTGGCCGCAAGTTCAAATTCCAAATTCTGCGAAGCCAGTTCCATTTGGTCGGTTAACTCTTCAACATAATGCTTCATACCTTGTGGAGAAAGTTTGCCAATTTCTACATCCTCAGTTTCAATCCCTGGCAAAGCCTCGTGACTACCAGCTAGGCGTGAATCTTGAATCTTTTTAATAATTCCTTCAGGGGTAATGCCATGTTTGGTGTTATAAGCTTCTTGCACTTTGCGGCGACGGGTAGTTTCATCGATGGCGCGTTGCATGGAGCCGGTAATTCTATCTGCGTACATAATAACGTGACCGTTCAAGTGGCGTGCGGCGCGACCCATGATCTGCATGAACGCAGTTTCGCTGCGCAAGAAACCTTCTTTATCTGCATCGAGAATGGCGACTAACGAAACTTCAGGCAAGTCCAAGCCTTCGCGAAGTAAATTAATGCCGATGATCACATCATAAACACCTAGACGTAAGTCGCGCAAAATTTCTAATCGTTCAAAAGTTTCCACTTCACTGTGCAGGTACGCGGCCTTAATGCCAGCCTCTTTAATGTAGGTGGTCAATTCTTCGGCCATTCGTTTGGTTAGAGTAGTAACAATAACCCGTTGCTTTTTTGCAACTCGTTCAGTAATTTGACCCATCAAATGGTCGACCTGATGCTTAATTGGTTGAAGTTCAATGGTTGGGTCAAGTAGACCAGTTGGGCGATTAATTTGCTCTACTATAACCTCATCTCGAAGTTTTTTGCCAGGCGCATCTTTTAAGAAAACCTTTTTCTTGTCGGTAATTAAAAAGTTTTCGTCCAAGCTTTTGCGAATTTCATATGGCCCAGGAGTGGCAGATACAAACACTACCTGACTAATTTTTTCTTCAAACTCTGGGAATTTCAAAGGGCGATTATCCAACGCAGAAGGCAAGCGAAAACCGTAATCAATTAAAGTGGATTTACGAGACTTATCACCTTCATACATTGCGCCAATTTGCGGAATAGTTTGATGAGACTCGTCGATCATGAGCAAGAAGTCATCTGGGAAATAGTCGATTAGCGTAGAAGGCGGACTGCCGGATTCGCGACCTTCCATAACGCGAGAATAGTTTTCGATGCCAGCAACAAACCCGGTGTTTGTTAACATTTCTAAATCAAAGTTAGTGCGTTGTTCAAGTCGCGCGGCTTCTAAAATTTTTCCCTGCACCTTCAGCTCAGCTAATCGTTCTGCAAGTTCAATGCGAATTCTTTCTAGTGCAACATGGAGTTTGTCTTCCGGAGTAACGAAGTGACGCGCCGGGAAAATTTTGACCGCATCCATAGTGTCGATTGTTTCGCCGCTAATCATGTGCAAGCGTTCGATGCTTTCGATTTCATCTCCAAAAAAATTCAAACGAATAATTGTGTCTTCCGATGCCAGCACAATTTCCATAGTGTCGCCTTGCACACGGTAGGTACCGCGGCGCAAGTCTATGTCGTTGCGGTTGTATTGCATGTCGGTTAATCGTCGAAGTAACTTGTCGCGTTTAAAACTTTCCCCTTTTTTAATTTCCAAAGACAACTCTAAATAGTTGTCCGGATTTCCTAAGCCGTAAATGCAAGAAACCGATGCAACAATTAAAACATCTTTACGTGACATCAGTGAAGTAGTCGCGGCGTTGCGAAGCCGATCGATCTCTTCATTGATCTGCGTATCTTTTTCGATGTAAGTGTCAGAGCGGGGGATGTAGGCCTCCGGTTGATAGTAGTCGTAGTAAGAGACAAAATAGTGCACCGCGTTATCTGGAAAATATTGTTGGAACTCACTCGCAAGCTGTGCGGCCAAAGTTTTGTTGTGACACATTATCAATGTTGGCTTTTGTACCTTAGCAATGATGTTCGCCATGGTGTAAGTTTTCCCCGAGCCAGTCACGCCCAACAACGTTTGGTGTCTGTATCCTTTTTCAAGCGACTTCAATAACCCCTCAATTGCTTGAGGTTGATCACCAGCTGGCTGGTAATTTGTGGTGAGGTTGAATTTCATATCAACTTTCATTGTAGTTGTTTTCATTGACAAAATCAAGACTTTATTATATAGTAGTGAGTCTCGCATACAGCGGGCAAAGTTATATTTTAGGTAGTTTAGGAGGAGTTATGCAAACTTTGTTAGATAAGATTAACAGAGAGACCAGTGCATTTATACTGGTTCAAATTTTTGGTTTTGCAATAGCGATTATTTTTGCCTTGGTGCTGAATGTATGGTCAGCTACTGCTAACAGTTCTGTTGCTAAAGAAGCCGCCATTCTCGCAGCCGCCTTTGGTTTTATGGTGGCTGGGCTATGTGACTTTTTTATTCACCGGGGAACCACTTACCTAAAGATGCTGGCACTCGGTAGTCCGGAAAGGGCTGATGCACTTTACGATATTCATGAATATGAAAAAGTGAAGTCCGATCATTTTCATTCGTGGATCGTGGCTTTTTGTATGCTTTCTGCTTGGGTTGCTGTAACAAAATTTGTTTGGGATGGTAATTTTACAGATTTCACTGTTGTAAAAATGACCTCGCTCGTAATGACTTATTCAGCCTCAAGCATTTTATTTTTACTCGGAGCACAGCTTGGATCACGTGGTTGGAAATTCCTAATTGGTAAAGCGGGATACATAAAGGATGCGAAGTCATTAAAATAGCTGTTTAACGAAGCAGTTTTATGGAGCGTTTTGTACATTGTACAGCGCTCTTTTTTTATACCCTTAAAATTGCTACAATCCTTATATGTCCAATGTAATTGAAATTACAAATTTAAAGAAAGTTTATAACTTGCCCCGCCAAGATCGCAAAGACGGCGTTACCACCTTTGAAGCCGTTAAAGGCACTTCTTTTTCTGTAGAAAAAGGGGAGATCTTTGGTATCCTTGGTCCTAATGGTGCTGGTAAAACTACCACTTTAGAAATTATCGAAGGTCTTACCAAGCAAACTTCTGGCACAGTAACAGTTTTGGGTTTGGATAACGCTAAAAATGTTGAGGAAATCAAAAAGCGCATTGGCGTGCAACTCCAGTCTAGTGAGTACATGACTCTCATGTCATTGGCTGAACTTCTCGAACTTTTCGCCTCTCTATATAAGAAGCCAGCGAATGTTGATGAGCTCCTCGGTTTCGTCAATCTAGTAGATAAGAAAAACGCTTTGGTAAAAGATTTATCAGGTGGGCAAAAGCAACGTTTCACTTTAGCTTCTTCTCTAGTTAATGATCCAGAAATTTTATTCTTAGATGAACCAACTACAGGGCTCGACCCTCGCGCGCGCCGCGACGTGTGGGAACTAGTACGCAAAATCCACGAGCGCGGAATTACCGTTGTCCTAACAACTCACTACATGGAAGAAGCTGAGTACTTGTGTAATCGCGTCGCTATAATGGACGCTGGTCAAATCTTAGCTATTAACGATCCAAACCAGTTAATTAACCATCTATCTCATACTACCCAAGTTTCATTTTTAACAGATGCCGAAATTAGCGAAGGTATTTTTACAGGCATTAATGGCGTTGAGAAAATTTACAGCACCGCCCCTAAAGTCATTGTCGAAATTAATAACTTAGAAGTTATTGGCGACATCGTTCGCCGTCTTAATGAAAAACAAATAAACTTTAGTTCGTTCACCGTAAAAACTGCGACACTAGAAGACGTGTACTTAGATTTAACCGGTAAAGCTTTTGAAGAATAATATGACATCAAGCTTCAATCAATTATTTTTAATGAACCTACGCCTCGTGTACCGCAACCGCACCGGTTTGTTTTTTACTTTAGTGATGCCAACATTAATTTATGTGGCACTGTCTGTGTTGCCAATCGGTAGCAGCTTTGGAGGCGGCGCAAAAGGTTCAGTGAATTATTCCCAGTACGTTTTACCAGGAATAATCGCTATGACAATTATGCAAGGTGGAATTTACGGTTTAGCTTACTGGATGATCGACTTAAAGGCGCGTGGTGTAATCAAACGGTTTCTTGTAACACCTCTCAAGCAAAGTGAATTAATTGTTAGCGTCCTAGCTAGTAGAATTTTAGTGTCCATTGGACAAGCGATATTTTTAACAGTTGTTGGTGTGTTATTTTTCCATGTTACTGTGGCAGCCAACGTTCTCTTTGCCGTTGTGCTAACAATTCTAGGTGCCGGAATTTTCTTGCTCATCGGTTTACTTATTTCCATGTTTGCCGACAGTTACGAAGCCGCTGCACCAATTACCACAGCAGTTGGTTTACCATTAACATTTCTAGGTAACATCTTTTTTCCAGTTGATAGCCTCCCGAAAGTTCTTCGATATGTTGGGGAAGTGTTACCAATTACATATTTAGCTGATGGCATCCGGAATGTCTTCCTGAGCCCAGGGGTCTCAAAAGCAGTATGGATGGATGTGGGAATTCTCGCAGTTTGGTTTGTGGTTATATTAGCCCTCACCTTGTGGAAATTCCGTCTAAAAGAGTAATAAAATATTGACGAAACGTCGGTATATCTATATATAGTTAGGGAAAAGCTAAAAAAGCATGGTTGACATAACCATGCTTTTTATGTATAATGCTGATATCGAATTTTGAAGAATCCGTTACGCAATCAAAAAATGGGGGACTGAACAATGAAGATATTACTTTCACCAGGTGAGTTGTTAGTTGGTTTGGGTGAGATCGTGACGCCTATTATTTCGCGAGCAAGTTCGTGGTTTTACGGATCGGTTAGAGGGTCTGGTATTGTCAGAGCCTTGATCGGGGGTCGTGCTCTGATGCGTGATCCTGTTCAAGTTTTTCCTCAAAACAAGTTCCACGACGACCACAGAGTCAAACAAGATTTCTTTTAAGCTTATCATCACTGGATGATATTTGAGTTGGCCAGCAACACCAATTTAGAATATGCATATCGGTGCCATGATGAGAATAAGAGTTGTATCCAATTTTTTGAATACAACTCTTTTTTATTTTGCCTAACTATTTCTAACCTTCTTCGCAGTGGTAATATTCGGTTTTTGCCCGTAGTTCATCACAAGACTTTTGCCACCCTTCATTGTTGTAAGCTTGCGAATATCTTCGGGTATTTTAGATTTAGGAATAGCTATAACAGGAATGTGCAAAGCAAAAGCTAATGCTTGTGCGAGTGAAACCCCAACACGAATTCCAGTGAATGAACCTGGTCCACTGCAAACCACAACTTTGGTTAGGTCAGACATCTTTACCTTTTGATGCTTCAAAAACTTTTCCAAGAAAGCGTTAGTTTTGTAATTTTCGTTGAATGCTAAATTAGCAGTGTGAATTTTTACAGTAGCGTTATGAATAACCGCTAAAGTTAAACTATTAAAGTCGCTGGTATTGATGAATAAGATCATTTTAGTAACTCCTTTATAACTGCGCGATCGTCCCAAGGGATCCGAACGTTTTCTGGTAGAACTAAAAATTGTTCAGAACCTTTGCCGGTAATTAGTACGATGTCTTTCGGCCCAGCAATCTTCAGCGCCCGAGTAATTGCTTCTTTGCGATCAAAAATAGTTTCTATGATTTGAACTTTTTTGTTTTTCGCCTTTTCTATTCCTTCGCGGACATTCATAGCAATTTCTCTGGGGTCGGAATCATAGACGTCGTCGTTGGTAATAATAATGGTGTCAGCAGCCGAGGCGGAAATTTCCCCGAAAGTGAATCTTTTAGAAACGTCGCGATGGCCACCAGTAGAACCGAACACGTGAATAATTTTCTCGTGAGGCAGTAGACCAACAGCAGCTAAGGAGGCAGTCATAGCTGCAGGCTCGGGTGCGTAGTCAACAATTATAGTAGCGCCGTTTGGAGCAATTATAGTCTCCATCCGGCCCGGTACAGTACCGATATGCGCTAAAGCTTCGGCTGAACTCTCCAGGGAAACGCCTAACATTTTTGCCGCTGCTATAGCCAATAAAGCGTTGGTCACATTGAAGGTGCCAAACATTCTTAAGTCGAATGTTACACCCTGTACTTGGAAGGCAATCCGATCGCTAACCTGAACATTTTCGGCAGTAAAGTTAGTGAGTCCATCTGGTTTAGGAGTGTCAGTGCGCATACTAACGCCAAATTTTTGTTTAGCTTTAAAGCTAAGGAAATAATTTTTGTTTGGGTCATCTAGGTTAACACCGATCATGGCATTTGGCACGGCGCTAAGCGTATTAAACAACTTACCTTTTGCTGCGCGATAATTTTCAAAACTACCATGGCTATCTATATGAGCAGGGGAAAGATTAGTAAACAAAGCCATTTGAAAATGTATTCCAAGATGACGGTTTTGCGCAAGCCCTTCTGAAGAACATTCTACAATGGCATACTGACAACCGTTGTTAACCATTTCTGCTAATTGCTTTTGTAACATTCTTCCACCTGGCATAGATAGACCATGCATATTCATTTGCGCTTTGTTCCCATCGAAAGAACCGGCTGTTGTAATGTAGCCAGTTTTTTTACCAGAGAAATTTAAAATTTGCGCGGCCATCATTACGGTAGTAGATTTGCCCGCAGTCCCAGTTACACCGATTACAAAAAGCTTTTGGCTAGGGTTACCAAAATGTTTTGCGGCTATACGAGCCATAATGCCGTGGTAGGTTGGTTGGAATGCGCGAAAGACAAAATGAGGAACGACTGCGCGCAAAATTAATTTCAATTGATTTAACATAAAATTATTTAGAAAACAAGTGTAAGCGAATACGATTAAATTTTCTTAGCCATTGGTAGACAGTGTAACGACCGTGTTGAACGACAAGGTCGTGCGTACCGGTAAAGTTAATTACCTGAGGATTAAATCCCAGCTTAAAGCGTGCGTAACCACCGGAGTGCCCGCTAGCATTTTCAGCGCCACCAAAATCATACAATTTAAATCCAGACGTTTTTGCATCGAGCATTGCTTGCCAGTGCATTAAGTACGGCGCCATTAAATTTCGGTGCTCGTAACTTGAACCACCGAACAGGTACATTCTCGTTGTACCAAAGTCTACCATTAAACCACTAGCTAAAGCAGTGCCACCTTTTTCTGCTAAATAGCCAGTAACCTTAATGTTTTGACTGTTTTTGTCAGAATTCTCAGCACTGATTTCACTAAAGAATTGCCATAAGCTTTTTATATACGCAACGGAATGGCTTCGGTAACCTTGCCTGTCCGAAGTTTGCATGATCAAATCAATAGCGTCGTCATTCACTTCGCTGTGAGTACTAACTTGTATACCGTGCTTCTGGGCTACTCGAATATTGTATCGAGTTTTTTGATGAAAACTTTGCATTAGCTCTTCTTCATTGCTAGAAATATTTTTAAGTAAAGTTTGTGGTGGTTGCACAGTTTCGGCTTTAACCGCACCAATTGTTTTTAGATCAACAGTGGTAGTCGGCTCAATCCGAATGAATAAAATATTTTGCTCAGCAGCTAATTGTTTTTTCAACAGACAAAAAATATTTTTTATAGTTTCATCATTTAAGTCAGTTGCAAGTAGGGGACCGTACGGACAGTAAACGTACGAACCTAAAAATGTGTTCATCAGGACAGTTTGCGCAACGCCAACTAGTTTGTTATTAGAAATAAAAAGATAACGCTCAGTCATTTTGCCTTGCGAATTTTGCCATTCACCCCAAGCCCAACTTTGCAAAAAAGTTCCCCGGGAATGAGAACTAACAAAGCCATCATATTCTTCTCTACGCGATTCAGTAATTTTAATTATTTCCATTTTAGGATCGACTTAACAACTTTAATGCTTGTTTTAATTGCGTAGCAGTGTCAGCCGTGGTGTCTAGCTGTGGCAAGACTTCGCGAACTTCACGCGGGTTGTAGCCTAAACCAGATAATGCGTCGTACACATCACTGCCAGAAACATTACCACCTTCTAACAAACCACCGCTAGTAACTTTGTTACGTAGCTCTAAAATAATTCGTTCGGCAGTTTTTTTGCCAACGCCTGACATGCGTGTAAAAATTTCGGTGTCAGAGTTCATAATCGCTTGTTGCAACAAATCCATTTTGGCAGCTGACACAATAGTCAAAGCCATTTTTGGTCCTACACCAGTCACAGAAATGAGCATTTCAAAGAACTGGAGATTTTCAAAGCTCGGCATGCCAAACAAAACCTGCCCGTCATCACCACTTTTATGATATATATAGAGCTCAACTTCACTCCCCAAAGCCAAATCCAAGGTTTCCGGGGTTGTGAACACCTTATACCCAACTTTTCCACTACTAAATCCACTGGTTGCGCCATCTGCACCACCACCGGTCACCAACAATATATACTGCCCAGTTTTTTGTAGAATTTTCCCCTGTAAATAGGCTATCATATGCTTTATTGTAGCATAAACCTCTCTTTTGACGGCTATAGGTAAGAATGGCCACTGCGCCCACTTGCTTTTTCCAAGAAAATATGCTAAAATGATTATAGATTGAGATAAAATCTCGCTCGAAACTGAAACAAAAACAAAAAAACAATTAAATATCTAATAAAATGGACGAAGTAGAGTATGTCGTGCCTCCAGAATCTGGGGCACCGAAGGTTTCTAACAATCAAGTGAAGCCCCCTAAAAAGCCTAGTAAATTCTTGGCTTGGATTAGTGCGAATAAAGCCGTATCCGTTGCCGGCCTCATAATGGCGATTATAGTCGTTATTGCGGGAACTGCAATGATTACTGGCCAAAAGATCTCTATTTTTGGCTTACAGTTGAATCCACTATACCAACAGGCTAATTGTCCAGTAGACCCAGTCACTGGAATGGAACAAACTTCTTGTGGTGGGCTGTGGGATCAACCTGGCGTCGAAACAGACAAAATTACTATTTCTGGCACTTTTTCAGAAGGTAACGCTGGAGTAGAGTACAATAAAGAATTGCAATTAAGCGGCACAGTTCAATATCCATGTGTTTGGAGCTTGGTATCAGTTAACCCTGCCATTACTGGGGCGGCCATTAAACTTGCAACTTCTGCAGATACAAACAGTAGTAAAGCCACTTTTTCTGCCACACCAACTGCTCCTGGAAAGTATCAAGTAAACGTGAAAGCCACTTGTCAGAGCGGTCAGACTGCGACGAAAGCGTTTGCATGGGTTGTTGGCGGAGCTACAACATCAAGAGAGCTTGATATTAGTGCGAACTTTACAGACGCACTAGTTGGCCAACCATACACAACAACCGTTACAACCGTGAATGCTAATTCATCAACTTGTAATCTATCTATTGTTTCTATTACTCCTAAGTTAGATGGCGCAGCTTTAAATAGAGTAGAAAATATTGTTGCTGGTTCAGACACCTCTGCGCTATTTACAGTTAACTCCCAAGCATCAGGAATTTATGTAGTAAAAATTTCTGCAGACTGTAGTGATGCTACCGGTGCAAAGAGAACTGTTCAAAAAGATTTTAATTTTACAATTAAACCAACCAAGCAATCTCCAGTAGGAGCAGCCTTAGACATTAGTGCAAGTTTTGCTGATGGAAAAGTTGGCCAAGCTTCTACTTTCACAGTTAAAACTATTAACTCTGAAAGTCCATTATGTACTTGGAATTTAGATAAAGTTACTCCAAATATGTCAGGAGCAAAGATTGTTGCTGCTGGCGCAGATCCTGATTCTGATAGAGACGGACGCGCTACATTTACTGCTACTCCTAGCGCTGCAGGTACTTATGTTGTGAGTATTGCAGTGCAGTGTGGTGAAGCTAACGGAGACAAAAAGACTGCTAAGAAAGATGTCACTTGGAAAGTAACTGTTGGTGGGACAACTGGCGGTGGCGGTTCAGGCGGCGGCGGAAGTTCAGCAAGCAACTGTTCTTCTAACAAAGACAAGTTAATGCCGATCTATCGTTTCTGGAAAGCTGCTGATGGTGATCACTTCTTTACCACTAATGCAGGCGAGCGCCCTGGAGACTATGTTTACGAAGGCATTGCTGGTTATGTGTACAGCGAAAAAGTTTCTGGTAGCACAGCCGTGTATCGTAGTTATCATTCAGGATTAAGAGCTCACTACTATTCAACCACTGATGATGCTACTAACTATGGTTATGCAAACGAAGGTATTCTAGGATATGCATTTAGCAACAACGCTACTGGTGCATTACCGTGGTTCCGATTACATAAAGGCTACCCTCAAAGCGATTACTTAGAAACCACTCATACTGGTGAAAAAGCTGCAGCAATGGCAATGGGTTACCTAGATGAAGGCATTGTTGTTAACGTTTGTGAAAAGAATTCTTAAAACACTATAAAAATTTAAAAGTTTCAAGATCTTTTCTAAATGGTAGAACCCCTGCATATTCCCTAAGAAGACAATCAGTGCCCAGTTTTCCAAAAGCGTTAGCTTTTGAGAAAACGTAGCAGCTGCTCTTGTCTTCGTGGGATATATGCAGGGGTTCTTAAGGTTTTATGATATCTTGAGAATTTCTTTAAAAAAACTTGACAAG
>CAZLAR010000020.1:0-13559 GCA_964557735.1 uncultured Candidatus Saccharibacteria bacterium | reverse complement strand
AATAAAAAAGTCTGCAACGTTCAACACCCCAGAAGAAACTGAAATAAAATCCCTAACGTATCCAAGCACAATACGCTCAACAATATTCGAGATTCCCCCAGCATATACAAATGCCCATGCGAGTTTTTGAATATTCTCAAAACGCTGCCAAGTTTTATATACATACACCGTCATGCCAACAAGTACAACAATGTAAATTACATACATCAAAAATACTGGTACAGGTAAACTAAAGGCAAATTTATCATTTAAAAAAATCGACCAACCTAAATGGCTTGCTATCCATTTAGTAAATTGGTCGATTCCAATAAATAAAATTGTTAGGCCAATCCAAAAACTAAATCGCTTCATCAGCCCAAGGAATAACTCGCAAACGTTCTTCAGAAATTTCGCGACCTTCATCATCGGTTCCATAAGTACCTGCGTCAATTTTGGCTAGAGCCTTTTCGATTTTCTCTAAATCGTTTTTCATTCGATTGCGCATGTCTGCATTAACATCATCCAACTCTACTTCTTGAGCATTCTCATCGAACTCTCTTCCAAGTTCGGTATGCTCTGCGAGACCAGCAGAGTCTGTGGTTAGTAGTTCTTTTTCGGCTAAGAGCTTTGCGCGCATCTCTTCGATAAATTCTTTTGTTAGCATATATTTAAATTAAAAATTCACAACTTCTATATATATAGTAAATGGGTTCTAGAAAAATGTCCATATAAATCAAAAAGCGCCCCAACTAGGGCCCCTTATTATATAAATGAACAGGCCAGTTGTGACGCTAACTTAAGACTTAAGCTATTCTGCGTCTAAGCTGCAGGACCTCATCCTATGAGATCCTAGACCTTAGACACAAGATAACATTTCATCATCTTAAGCGATCTTCCAACCACGATGTTGAAAGAATGTCTACATTCTAATCAATTGCAAACTGCACTCCTAACTCCTCTTATGGTCCGAAGACCTAAACTTTTTTGTTCTTTTGTTTTGTTTTTGTTTTAGAAAAATTTTTGTCGATTGTAAGGCAATCGAAGAACCTACATTTTATTTTTGTTTTTCAATCAGCCAAGATTAGAATTGGCTATGACGAGAAGTAAGAAGGAAGCCTACGCTCAATTGAAGTCTCTAGAACCTCAAGCGCAGATTTCCTTAGTTCAGTTTGCACCGCAGTCAACTATTTTGGCTAACTTTGGTTTGTTTTATTTCGTTTTCAAGGAGCTAATTAACTTACATACATATGTTATCATAAATTTTAGCTTTTGTCAACGACTGTTATCCACAAAATGATTAGTTTTTTGAAAATTATACATTTTTACAGTAACAGTCTTGTCTAATTTTAATTTTTTTAAAGCGGATATAATTTTTGCTTGCTGAAATACTTCTAATAGTTCATTATGCTTACTTGCCCAATGTTTTAACACTGCCGCAGTATACGGATGATCTTTTTCTACACGCGGTGGGGCAATAAAAACAACAGTATTAGCGCTAACTTTGTAATTTTGTTTAGCCATGAAGTCCGCCGTCACTAATAACACGCTATTTTCTTTAATACTAAAATTTCTAAACATTTTATTACCTCCACCTGAATAACCTTGGGCAAATAATGCAGCATTTTCTTTAATTTTTGCGTAATGGTTATTGTAAAACTCTTTAATAGAAGCCGGCTCAGGAAAGATAACCACCAATGGGAGTGGGGATGTCGTAGTTACATTGTAAAGTTCTGAGTCAGACAAAGGCTTTGCATCTGTTGAAACGTTAAGTACTACAGGCAAAGTATTATTAGAAATATTAGATAACTCGGATATCTCTGTACGTAAACCTAGACGATCGACAAGGTAAGAAAGTATTAGTGAACTAGAAATTGTTTCCGTAAATTTGATATTTTTAAAATGACCAAGAATGTCATGAACACTTTGAGAAATATCAATTGGCTGGTCAGCAAACGAAAGGTTACGCTCATCAATATTAACCCACTTTACACGACCCTCTTCTGGACTAAAAAATGACTGAAGAAAATGCAGGGTTCGTGTTAAGTCTACGTTAATACCAGATTTGTCTTCTTGTATACTAACATTTATAACCTCAATCTTTTCCCTTAAATTGTCAGCGGCTCTTTGTAACCTGCTCAAGATGTGGCTATGACTATCTTCTAAATCATCGACAGTCGCATACTGTTGATTTGGAAAAGCTTGATGTAGTAACATAAAAACTAATCCAAAAAATAAATCTGTACTAACTAATGCAGCAGTTACCTTCTCTTTTAAACTTAGATTGCCAAACTCAGTTTCAGGATTGTAAATTAGTTTTAATGTATACATCACACTGTTCCAACTTATACGTGTACCAAAACCTGTACTCATAAACTTTTCAAAGTTTTGAATATCAACAACTACTAAGTCTCTATAAAACAAACTAGCGTTCTTAACACTTGCAGTAGTTAATGTTTGCAATGTAACATAGTCCGCGCAAATAACTGACTCGCTAGCAAGCTTAGGAACTCCTCCGACAATTGCACTTCTAAATTGACCACCAAAAAATGAAATGTTTAAATCAAACACAACTTCAGTTTGCCAATTTGTATGCAACCAAACAATAATTTTTAAACTAAAGCGCAACTCTTCTTGAGTAACTGCATTAGTTAAAAACTTTCTAAACGCCGCTTCAGAAAATGTGTCATCTGCACGGAACATTCCGTGAACTAATCCAGCTTTCCATAACTTCATTACTGTAGCAGAAGACTCAACAACCAATAATGCTGAAGTCTTCTTATTTTGTAAACCTAAAGCAACACGCGCTTCATGGCCATCGGGGGTTAAGTCTAAAGTAATTAGTTGTTCAGAAATTTCTAACGGTTGGAGTTTATCATTATGAGCGGTGTGGGCCAATGAATCATTTTGTTCTAAATCCTTCTTCGCCAATTCTATCTGAAATAAATCTGACCACAAAAAATCCCCCTGCTGTATTACGGCATTAAGTTCACTTTTTAATTCTGTAGAAAAATTGTTATATACTCGAAGCAAATTTTCCAAAACTGCCACAGTCGAAATTGCATCACCTAAAGCGCGATGAGCATCATGATGCTTTATACCAAAGTAATGCACAAGGTTTTCTAGGTTGTAGCTATGATGGGTAGGCAAAATAAATTGTACTAGCTCTAATGTGTCTATTATTTTTCCCGAAAGTTTTAAGCCATATGCCTCTAAAAACTTTACATCCATTACAGGATTATGACCAACAATTATCGCTTCCCCCAACTTCTCTTGGAGAAATTCACGATGGTCGTTAAAGTCTGGAGCAGCGTCTAGTTCTTCTTGGGTGATGCCCGTTAAGCCCAAGATCTTTGGATGCACCTCAATTGATGATTTAAACACCTGTGACCACTCTTCAACGACTTCAGCCCCTTGCTCGGTCATACGAAAAAAAGCAAACCCAATTTCTAGGATTTGGTCTTTTGATGGGTCAAAACCGGTAAACTCAAGGTCTACACTACAATACAACTGATCCGGATTGATTTCTAACTCTTTCTGTGTCTGTTTCTTTGTCATATATATAGTATAAATCAAAAAGCGCCTTCAGTCAGGCGCTTTTTGATTTAAGCTTGTTTTAGTTTCAGCCGTTTGATCTCTAAATCATGTCTTACTAGTATTTTTGCAAAACCATTACTATCTTCTATATCCCGTTTATTCAAGTTCGTAACTATCTCTTTTACTTCTGAAAGATCGGTTTTAATGTCCCGAGCGTCATCTTGCAAAGCCACAATATCAGTTTTGATTTCAAGAACATCTGCCTTAATTCCAGTAATGTCGGCCTTGATTCCGACAATATCAGTCTTGATACCTAAAACATCACTTTTGAGGCCAGCAATGTCACCTTTAATTCCTGTGACATCTGCTTTGAGCTCAGTTAATTCGTCTTTGGTTGCAAGCTTTTCAAATTGTTTATCAAAATATTTTCTATTTAGCCCTAATTGTTGATCAAAATACTCTTTTGTAATTTCCATATAAACTCCTTTATTCTTCGTCTATAGAATCTTCATCGGAAGCTTCCATTTCTTTTGTGGGAATGCCTCCACCTGAATCTAATTTTTCACGCAGGTCTTTATCAATTTGTTCAAAAATCTCTCTATTCTCTTTTAAGAAATTCTTAGCAGTTTCGCGACCGACACCTAATTTTACGTCTTTATAAGAATAAGAATTACCAGATTTAGTAATCACTTCCATTAGAAGACCAGTGTCGAGAACGTCGCCAGCTGCAGAGATTCCTTCGTTGTACATAATATCAAATTCGGCAACTTTAAATGGTGGCGCTACTTTATTCTTTACAACTTTAGCTTTAGTTCGATTACCAATTATCTTATCGCCATCTTTAATTTGCGCGCTCCGGCGAATTTCAATACGAATAGAAGCATAAAACTTTAGAGCGTTACCGCCTGTAGTGGTTTCTGGGTTACCGAACATCACGCCAATTTTCATACGAATCTGGTTGATGAAAATTACTGTTGTGTTTGATTTAGAAATAATCGCGGTCAGCTTACGCAAGGCTTGAGACATTAATCGAGCTTGCAAACCCATATGCGATGCGCCCATCTCGCCTTCAATTTCTGCACGCGGGGTTAGCGCTGCGACAGAGTCTACTACTATAAGATCAAGTGCGTTACTACGAACCAAAGTTTCGGTAATATCTAAGGCTTGTTCGCCGCTATCCGGCTGAGAAATTAACAAGTCTTCCAAATTAACACCAATTCGTTTGGCATAGTCTGGGTCGAGCGCGTGTTCTGCATCAATGAAAGCAGCTACTCCACCGCGCTTTTGCGCTTCGGCGATCATATGCAATGTTAACGTTGTCTTACCAGAACTTTCTGGTCCGTAAATTTCAATGATGCGCCCTTGTGGAATACCGCCAACACCAAGGGCCATGTCTAAACTAATACTGCCTGTCGGTGTGGCAGCGACATTTAGTTTATGTTGATCTGAAATCTTCATAATGCTACCATCACCAAACTTTTCACGAATTTGGTCAATTGCACTATCGATCGCGCCGGCGCGGCCTTTGTCTGTAGTAGACGCGGCAGCTAATGTTTTTGGGGCTTTTGTTGATTTTGCCATATGTACTTTCCTTTGTGTTTACTTATTATGCTTTAAGCATACCAATAGGTAGATAAAACTGATGTAAAATTATTATAAAGTTAAAATCAAGATTTTCTAAAGTTTTAGATTATTCTGAACACCGAAATTACTAGTTCATCAGATCAGCTGCATCTTTTGAAAAAGGAATTGTGATCTTCTCTCCTTTTTTACCTAAGGAACCAACTGGCTGACCATTCAATGTAACTTGTGTATTAGCAGCATCATAAGTAGTTAAGTTGACTTTGTCTTGAGCAATTACTCGTTTAGTTGCTCCTGCTGGAACTGTTTCTATTGGCAACAAAGTGCCATCTTGTTCGATTTGAATTTTTGTAGCTTTAGTAAACTTTAATTCTAGCTGTAATTCAGAAGGCACTACTGTCTCGACACCGGCTACTTGCGCTTCTTCGACTCGCAACGCAAGTTTATGTTCATTCTTCTTGCCAAATTTATTTACTGCTTCGACCTTCAATTCTTTTTGTCCTGGCGCAACACCAACAGTAGTATGAAAATTCCCATCAGGATCAACAAACACATTTTGTCCGTTTAAGGTGACGGTAATTCCCGGCTCTGTTTTACCAGCAACGTTAACTGATGTTCCAGAAATCACAGCATCATTTTGTGGTTCATTAATTGCTAAAGCTGGGGTCTTATTAATTGCGAATACCTGGAACACTATGTATAGAAAGGCGATGACCCCTACAAGCGCACTTCCGGTAACAGTTAGTAATTTTGGGGTAATAGTAATTTTTTTAAACCACTCTTTCCAATCTTGTTTGCCAGCTAATTTCTCTGAAGCCTGATGCTCTACTATACCGCGCTCTTTTCTATATTGCTCTTGAAGGGCGTCCGGGGAAACATTGTATATTTGAGCCAACTTTTTTAAAAATCCTAATACATACACACCTGGCGGCAAAAGATGATACTTGCCCGTCTCTATATAATGGATAAACTTCTCGTAAATTCCGGTCTTTTGAGAGACTTCTTCTAGGGTATAGCCAAACTGGCCCCGTACCTCAAGAAGATACTCCCCGAGCGTTTCCATTGATAGTTTTTTTGTTTCAAATTCAATTGACATATCATTTATCATACCACACATCATTGGGTGATAAAACATAAAAATGACTGCCTTCGAGAAGAAGAGCTGCGCCACATTGTTCGGCCTTAACAGGCCTCCAATTTGGGCGCAGATGCTCTCTCAGGCAGCACTTTTCTGTTTTTCTAAGCTGTGTGAGGGGGGAAATTAGAGGCAGAAGAATTTAAGTATCTTGTTCTTCACCGCCATATTCAGCGCGTTCTTCGTCAGAGACAGCGTAGACTTCGCGAGGTTTGGCGCCGTCGCCTGGGCCAATCACATTTCTTTCTTCTAACAAATCGAGCAAGCGAGCTGCTCGGGCGTAACCAACACGAAGTCTGCGTTGCAACAGTGAAGCAGATGCTTTACCAGCACGAGTGACTTCTTCTTTAGCTGCATCGTACATATCATCTTCGTCATTTCCGTCGTCACCGCCATTACCGTTCAACCCTAAACTACGTTTTGGTTTTTCGATGACATCTTCATTATAAATTACTGCGCCGGCTTGATTCTTAAAAAAGTCCACCACTTTACGTACTTCGACTTCGCCTATATACGCACCTTGCACACGACGCGGTTTATTAAATTCTGCAGATGTAAACAACATGTCACCATTCCCTAAAAGTTTTTCTGCGCCACTCATATCCAAAATTGTACGAGAATCAATTTGCGAAGCAACAGCAAAAGCAACACGAGAAGTAATGTTAGCCTTAATTAATCCGGTAATAACATCTACACGTGGGCTTTGAGTAGCAAGTACTAAGTGAATTCCTACCGCGCGAGCCATTTGGGCCAAGCGAACAATGGTAGCTTCAACATCATTTTGAGAAACGGCCATAAGATCGGCTAACTCATCTACTATAATAACAATATAAGGGAGCTTTAATTCAGACGCACTATTATAGTCGGCAATATTACGATTACCAGCTTCCGACAACAGTTTATAACGACGTTCCATTTCCGCTACTGCCCATTTTAGAGCATTTACTGCTTTATCTGGTTCGGTAATTGCCGGCGTCAAAAGATGCGGAATGCCGTTATACATGTTCAATTCGACGCGCTTAGGGTCGACAACAATAAACTTAATATCCTGCGGCGTGTTTCTATATAGTAGAGAGGTAAACAAACTATTAATGGCTACAGATTTACCAGTACCAGTTGCTCCAGCAATTAAAATGTGTGGCATCTTAGCAAGGTCAGCAATCATTGGGCGACCAGCAACATCACGGCCAAGAGAAATTGCCAACTTGCTTTTATGATTCACAAAGTCAGAAGTCTGCATAACTTCACGTAGACGTACCATGGCTGTTGTCTTATTTGGCACTTCAATACCAACTAAGGCTTTACCTGGAATAGGCAACTCCATACGAATGGCTTGAGCAGAAAGTGCCAACGCTAAATCGTTCTGTAAGCTAGCAATTTGAGAAAGTTTTACACCTACCGCCGGACGCAACGTGTACTGTGTTACAGTTGGACCAACATTCACTTCACCCATTTCTACATCAATACCAAAGTCTGCTAAAGACTTTTGGATAATTGCAACATTGCTTTCAATGTCACCACTGTCGACTTCGGTTTTGTTGTCATCAAGTAAATCGAACGGTGGTAACTTCCAATCACGGCGATCTTCCAAAATAATTGATTCCATTTTTGAAATCGCTTCGTCTGCCTTACTTGGACCAGAAGGAGTTAAATTAATCGAAGGTTGTAGTTTTGGCAACGGTACTTCTTCTGTTTCATCTGCATCAAGGTCTGCTGCATCATCTGTATCTAAAGAATTAATTTTTACTTTATCTTGCACGCCAGGAACAACGGCACCATCTTCGAGTAGTTTTTTCTTAAACAATTGCGTTGGCGAAAGATTCAAAGTCACTCCTACGCCAATAAATAAAACTCCAATCAATAACAAGTCGCCTGCCCAAAAACCAAAAGCCGCAATAATTGGTCCGGCGAACAATGCGCCGAGCCATCCACCAGCACGACCAGCGTTTGCTAAAGCCACCGCGCCCATGTCTGGTGCGATATATATAGAGTGAATCAATCCGGCGATTGCGCCGACTGCCAAAAAGATTCCAAAGTAAGTGCGGAAGTATGGATGTTTGTTTCCTTCTTCCGGTGTACTCTTAAACAACAAGTAAGCAATTAGCGCAAACAAGATCGGCATAAGGTAGCCGAGGACGCCGGCGATTAATTGAAAAATTTTAAAGATGAATTGACCAAGACCACCGGCACTGCCGACTACGGATAGCCCAGTCACGCCAGCTAAAATTAGAAAAACCACTACGGCAATGCCGCGTTTAGTATCTGATGCTAAATCCAAATGTGGTTTCGGGATCGATTTGAGGATGGAAGCCGAGTCGTCTTTTCGGGAATTCTTTTTATTTCTGCCCATGTTGATAGGTTGCTGTTTTAAAGGTTGTTGAGGTATTTCACTATAAATTATAGCATTTTTGCCTGGCCTGGCATATGTTTGACCGCAAACTCAGGTTTTGTTACTATATATAATCAATTTGGAAAATTTGATATCAAAGTTTAGGAGGCAAAATACATGGCTGGTAGAATGTTAGGAAAAATGGTGAGATCACTATTGGATTCACCAATGACATTGTTTATGTTTATGCGGGAAGGAATGCCGCAAGGAGATATGCTCGAACTTCATAAGAAGTATCAATCGCAGTGCGGATTTGATCATCATGATAAAATCCGCAAGAACTTGGAAGTATTGATGTTTCTGCACGACCTCGACCGTGACGATCTATCGCAGATAAGTGATATGTCAATCGAGCGCATAAATTACCTTACTAACGGCTCAAATCAAAAACCCGAGGGTGAGTTAAATATTGACGTCCCAGATTTTATTTGGCTGGGAGTTATGCTTACTATCAATACTGGGTACGATTTCGAAAAAATCTTCGAAGAAGATTTCGAAAAGATGTTGCGCGAGCACGGTCTTTGCGGGCCAGCTAAGCAAAGCGCGTCGTGAACAGGATTCATTTTGCACAATATAAAAAGACCGAAGAATTTAATTTCAACGGTCTTCTTTTTTTATCTTCGTAAATTTTACAACCCTTTAACCTTAACTTTCTTTGTCTTAGCTTTTGCAGCTTTTGGAATTATTACGGTTAGGATTCCATCTTTTAAGTCAGCTTCAATTTCTTCGCTGTCGATGTCTACTGGAACAATTACGCTGCGAGAAAAACTTCCCCAGTAACATTCTTGATAGAAGTAATCGTCTTGCGTAATTTTTTCTTCGCGGCTACGACTACCTTTAATTGTTACCATGTCGTTCGCAACTGTAATGTCGATGTCATCTGGACGAACTCCGGCAATTGTAGATTTAATAATTACATTATCTTTTGTCTGATACATGTCGATGTTCAACGCACCTTCGTAATCATTCATCCACTCTTCGTCTTTGGCGCTTACAGCCGCTCCACCAACTGCGACTGGTTCTGCTTCGTCGTATCCACCTTGGACGGCGACTTCAGTCTCGCTATCATCCAATTCGACCTCTTCTTCTTCGTCTGCTTCTGGTACTGCTAGAGTTGAAGCATCAGTATAGTCTTCATCTTCGTCTATATCATCCTCTTCTTCCAAATCTTCTAAATCGTCGTCATCTACAACAGCTGGTTCAGTTTCTTCTAGGTCAATAACTCGCTCTTCGGCTAGCTCAACGTCGGTAACATCGCCTCCCATGATTTTCCCAAAAAATGATTTTTCTTTACGTGGCATAATATTCCTTAATTTAGTCTTTGTCTTATACTAACCCAAGGTTGAGAGCTCGTCAAACAATATGAAACAAATTTTCTATACTTTTTATTAATGTTGTTCCTTCGTTATTTTTCTGCGTAATTACTATAGAATTTGGGTTTTCTACTTCTATTTTTTTGTGCATTGCAGCGCGGGCTGCTGATGCTAAATTCTTGGCAGTCATTGGCTGTGGGATTGATTGCATCAGTTTGCGAGTGGTTAGATACTCGTAATTCAGTTCTTCCTGACCAGGTAAAAAGTGTGTGGTGATCATAGTGACGTTGTCGCGGAGTGCTTCGGCTACAGTTAGCCCACCGGGTTTAGTGAGAAATACATCGGTCACTGCAAATAGTTCGGCCATCGGTTCGTAAAAACCTAAAGCTGTCATATTTAAACTTTGCTTTTGTGCTTCCCCTTCCAGCTTTTGTTGCATACTTTCGTTCTTGCCACACGTCACTACTAAGTGCGTATCCGGTTGAGTCGTCGTTAATTCTTTTGCAAACTCTAACAACAAGCTTTCTGGAAAACCAATTCCCAAAGAGCCACTGCCCATTAGAATAATTTTCTTACCGGCTAAGTTAAGTTTTTGTTTCACAGCTTCTACATCTGTTGGTTCTGATGGTTTTAACGTAATTCCACACACCGCAATGTGTTCAGGTTTCACGCCGAGTTTTTGCAACGCTTCAGCTTGCTCCGGAATGTTTACTAAATAGAAATCTGCTTGCTCGTAAAACCAATATGG
Organism: uncultured Candidatus Saccharibacteria bacterium; assembly: GCA_964557735.1. GTDB lineage: Bacteria > Patescibacteriota > Doudnabacteria > UBA920 > UBA920 > UBA920. Next base: position 2,880 of record CAZLAR010000020.1, on the reverse strand, counting down.
GTGAAAGTGATAGTCACTAAACGCAATTACAAACTGGCCGTTGAACAATCCGTGTTGTTTCATGTAAGCCATAGGTGCAGATGCACTAGTCTGAGTAGAGATGACCATGTCTGGTTGAAATTCCCTCACCGCGCTTTGTATGTTTTCACTATTCTTGCCTGCAAGCGGCACACGAAAGGGCATAGTTACTTTGGCAAACAGTTTGCTAAAGTATAACCATCGCCACACGAATGGAAACCGTCTATTAATAAGGCTGTGGAACCATTCTCCCACAGAAACCATTACGCCGCTTTGTACCTTTAAGACGTCTGCCAGTTGAATTTCAAATCCAGCCTTCTCTAAATGATAGGCGATGTTCAACGCGATGTACTTGTGACCAAGACCAATTGAGGTATACAAGATGAGAATTCTCTTTTTCATGTGGTTTTATCTTTTCTTTAGAATTATTTGATTGAAACTTTAGAATTTCTTTATCAGAACTTGACCAAAACTTTAGAAAATCTTTATCATTTCTTTATATTATTATGATACTATTAAAATGGACTTAGATAAAGGAGAATTCAACTCATATTCTTTAACAAATCTTTATCATTTCTTTATATTAAATTTATCAAAACTTCAGAAAAACTTTAGAATTTCTTTATCAAAACTTTATGAAACCAGACGTAGTGTTACACAACTGGAATGTTCCAGAATTAGCTGACTTAGAGGCGTCTCACATTAAGCGCTCAAGCAGTGGTCTATTGAATAAAACCTACTTAATCCACTCTCAAGGAAAGTTGTTTGTATTGCAATGCGTGCACCCGGCTGTATCTATGGACGGCTCTATGAATAACTACTTTCACGTGACACAGTTCTTGCGAGAGCAAGGTATGCAAACCCAAACCGTCCTGCCAACAACTGAAGGCAAACTTTGGATTGAAGGCGACAGCGAAGACGGTACCTTAATTGGTCCAGAAGGGAACTCATGGAGGTGGCGTTTATTGCAAGGCGTAGAAGGAATTTCATTTGAAACCACCAAAGATACAAAACTAGCCGAAGAAGCAGGAAAAATTCTTGGTCAAACCCTTGCCCTGCTTAAGGAGTACGCGAACCCTATCGAACCAGGGCGAAAAGCCTTTCAGTATCTTGGCGAACTAGAAAAACTTAGCCAATATCAAGAACAGTTCGCCGCAAATGACGACGAACAAATCCGTGAAGCAGCTATTTTGCTCCACACTGAACTTCCCAAATTGCTCTTACCCGACGATTTACCCAAACGTATCATTCACGGTGACCCTAAAGTGTCCAATTTTCTTTTCACTGAAGAAGGCAAAGGCGTAGGAATGATCGACTTCGACACCATCCAACTCATCAGTCCCCTATATGAACTAGGTGATGCACTTCGCTCTTGGTGTGGACAAAACGAAGACGACCCAAACAATACTTTTAACACAGAAATCTACGATGCGTTCCTCAAGAGTTACTTAGACACTTCGAAAGGACTTCTCTCGGAAAGAGAGCAATCTTTAATTCCCCAAGCCTGCAAACTAATTATGTTGGGTCTAGCCACTCGGTTTATGAATGACTATATAGACGACTCATACTTTGGTTGGGACGAAACCCGATACCAAAGTCGCAAAGACCACAACAAAGCCCGCGCACTGGGTCAAATTTCATTGTATCGAAGCTATATAAAACTGACATAAAGAAAAACTAAAACTTTTTTAAATAGAAATTGAAGTTTTGATAAAACATAAGTATTAAAAAAGACCGATATTTATCGGTCTTTTTTTGTGCTTGAATTACTCGTCAGTAGATTCTAAAAAAATTTTGTTATCAAATCCTCCTCGCAAGTCATGCCTATGCTGTTTCACCTCTTGAATTTGCTCATGGTCGAGTTCAAAAGTTTTTACTATAGACTCAATCACCTCCCATAAATCGGCAAGTTCCTTCACAAGCTCATCTTTATTTCCATTGCTATCTAATACCTCTTGAGCCTCTTCTACAACTTTTTTCAGTAACTGTTTTTTAAATTCTTCTTCATCTAAAATTCGACTTTCATAAGCTACGCCGTCTTGCTCAATGATTTCCAAGATTCGATCACGAACTAATTTGTTATGTGTTTTCATCATTCCTCCAAACGTATTTTATCTTTCCAATAAATATAATTCTCTACATAATAATCTTTTATGATAGGCAAGTGTTCATTATAAAAAGAGGTTTCCTGTTCAGTTAATTCTTCTTTCTTCATGATCTTGTTATCTATTCGCCAAACCTCTTTAAGAAGCTTGTTTAAATTTTCGTCTATTGGCATAAGTTTAAATCTACTAAAATTATTCTGGCGGAGAGGCAGGGATTCGAACCCTGGGTACCCTTGCGAGCACACTTCATTTCGAGTGAAGCCCATTCGACCACTCTGGCACCTCTCCATTAACATTGCATGTTAACACGAACATTGTCCGTGCACAACCTTACTCCTCAGCCAACCGCATCCTTGGAAAGAAAACAATTTTCACAAACTGGAATCCCTCATCAGTTTTAACTAAAGCCATTTCAATTGTTCCTTCAGTGACCAGGATCTTATCAATAAACTCTTCATACGTTCCTGTTAAATGAAAAAGATAGTGACTGTAAGTTAATTTTAGTTTTGGGAATCGCATGATGCGCTCCCGCCCACTTTTTAACCACCGCGAAATAACAGAAATATACTCTTGCTTCACGTAAGGTAAGTCGGAAAAACCTTCAATGACTGTTGAATCAGATATTAAATTTTCCAGCACCGTAATAGCGTTACGGTTAGCAGCATTTGCAAATGCATCCACCGCGCGGCGAATCGCAAACCGATCTTCCGTGCCCACTGTCATATCAAAATCCAACTTTGTTTCCGTAATCATTTCC
>CAZLAR010000019.1:0-14250 GCA_964557735.1 uncultured Candidatus Saccharibacteria bacterium | reverse complement strand
TTTCCGAGATGGTTGGCGCGCGGTTGCGCGTTAACGGCGTGATGGGCAACGGCCTGCATGTGTATTGCAACGACCCGGAAGGGTTGCGTGTAGGCAAAGGTGCGCGGTTGGGTCGGTATTTGCAAGATGGCCGCGACATCTATTTAGAAGCCATGAAGCTGCTCGAACAAACTGGTTCATTAAAAGATCTGGAAAATCGCTCGTACCTAATTGGGGTGACGGTGTCTGGTTTGACGCCGGAAGAGAAGCAGGGGAATTTGTTTGAGTCTGGCAGTCACACTAAGGCGCACTCTCAACTAATGCACGCGCTCGACAAAATTAACGCTAAGTACGAAGACTTCACCGTCGCGCGTGTACCGGCTTTTTTAGCGCGGGACATCATCCGCGACTCAGTTGGCTTTGGCCGCATGAAAGAATTCAAAACCACCTTTATTCGCGGCGGTCTGGGGAGTTTTAAATAATCAGCGGTTTTGGTATACTCAAGCCAAATAGGAGGAACTATAATGAAGAAAAGTAAGAAAATGGATCTGGCAGACGAGCCTGTAGTTGATGTAGATGAATATATGCAAAAACTCGAAACTGCTTGGATACATCCCGCGGAAGCATCTAATGTACAAATTGGTCCCTGCGATTTTGTTGAGCATGCGGAGGATAATAAACGAAGTGGACGCATACTTGTAACCATTCAACCTTTGGCTGAGGAAATTCCAGTAGTTTTAGCAGATCTTCGTTGGGTTCATACTAATACATCTCAAACTGAAGATGGTAATATGTGTAATGCGTGCAAATCTCAGATCTACGCAGTTCCAAACCGTCGTAGTATTTGGGAGAATCATCGTATGCCTTGTGGGGGTTTTGGTAAAACAGCCAATGTTTATTCTCTAGGTTGTCTAAGATGCAACCCAAACTTGAAGCTTTCCGATGGGGAGGGAATTTACACGCAAGAGATTGTGCATGTTCAAAGCAAAGGGTATTTAAGAAGTGAATAATCTTCTCTAACGGCGAATCAATTTGGTTTGCCTTTTTTATTTACTATCGTTTTGTGGTATAATTAATTTGGAAATTTGTTGGAAAGGGATGTATTTTTGAACGCATCTGAGCCGAGCCACTGGCTGGCGAAGGCGAGGCTAAGTGAAAAAGTATATTCCTTTCCAACCCATCATTCTAAAATCAAGAAACCAAAATCAAGAGTAAAACAAAATGGTTCCAGTTCAAACATATAAAAAATTCTTGACCGAATTAGTGCGCAGGCACATGGTTATTTTCGGTCCAAACATTGCCCGCGACATAGCGAAGTCAATGACTGGCATGACTATTGATCATACTGGTGAAGTTATTGAGATTAAAGATTCTCCGGTTATGGTCCTACAGAAGGCGGTGACTATGTATCAAGAGTTGTCCGAACCAGTCGCCATGCTTCAGTTCCGGTTACTTTTAGATAAATATCCAGACATTTTCTTAGAGTATAATCAACCGATCCCACCAATAAAATTAAGTTGTGCATTAGTGGAGGGAAAACAGTGACCATATTAATTTTATTAATAGTTGACTTGTTGTTATTAGGAGGCGTCGCTGCGTTTTATTTCCATCGCCGCTATCAAGAGCGTATTGCAATGGCTGGAGTAACAAATCGTTCTCAAGAAGTGCAGCAGCGCATGTATCAGATTCAGGTACTTCAGGAAATCAACGAACGTATTGGTTATACATTAGACACTAGTAAAATTATTGAAATTGTGACCGGTAGTATAGGTTACTTACTTCAATATGAAACTGTGTCTTTTATGCTTTATTCCGATCCGAAGAATGTGGTGTTTAAATGTCACGTTCACAGTACGGTTAACCACGTTTTTATCTCTCAAGTAAAAGAAAAGATGATTGCTGCTACCTCAGCGATTTGCGGTCAGGAAATTATTTTGGACAAGGTGGACGAACGGATGAGTGGCGCAATCTTAGATGACAGTCTCGATGTTCAAGTAATGTCGTTCTTAAATATCCCGGTAATTATTGAAGGGCAGCTATTGGGATTAATTAATATTTCCTCTTCGTTACCGAATCAATTTGGAAAACAGCAAGCAGGAGTGGTCTATACCATTACTAACCAAGCGGCTTTTGCGGTGGCTAAACTGCAAGAAGTATTAGAAAATGAGAAGGGTAAGTTGTCTGGTATTATTTCGGCAATGACCGATGGGGTGTTTATGGTGGACTTAGATTATGTTTTAGTAATTTCTAATCCGGCAGTAATTGACCTGCTTCAATTGCCGGTTGGTAAAGTCATTACAACCTTTGACATTATTGACTCTTTGGCAGGAAAAGTTGATTTGCGCACTAAAATTGATGAAACTCTAGCTAAAAATATTCCAATCGATGTCACCGATGTTTATCTGCATGATAAAGTGATGAACATTACCTTAACTCCCGTACGTGATAAAGGTGGGGTGCACAGAGGAGTCGCTGTAATTTTGCACAATGTGACTAGTGAAAAGTCTTTAGAAAAGTTGAGACAAGAGTTTACCGCAATGATGGTTCATGAACTGCGCGCGCCGTTAACTGCAGTACGATGGTCAAGTGAGGGCTTATTAAAAAGCTTATCAGATACTAAATCTCATTTGGAAGATGCAAAAATTAAAGATAGCATGACCACTATTGATTTAGCAGCGACTAACATGCTTGAGTTGGTAAACGATTTACTTGATGTGGCTAAGATTGAAGCTGGTAAGTTTGATTTAAATGTTCAAGAGTATGATTTAGTGGCTAGTATTAAAGATCAGATTAAAACTTTTGAACCACAAGCTAGTTCGAAACATTTAACTTTGAATTATATTGGTCCTGACAAGCAAATGGTCAAATTTGATCGAGTTCGGATTGGGCAAGTTCTTACGAACTTACTTAGCAACGCTGTAAAGTATACTGACAGTGGTAAAATTGATTTGGCTATTTCCGTTGATGAAAAAGAGAAGCGGGTAGTTGTGACAGTAAAGGATACTGGCATTGGAGTCAGTCGAGATGATTTAAGTGTATTGTTCTTAAAATTCAAACAGTTAAAGAGTTTTGATCAAACCAGAAAAGGTACCGGCTTAGGTTTGGTGGTTAGTAAGGGGATTGTGGAAGCTCATGGTGGTCAGATCTGGGCAGAGAGTGCTGGCGAGAATTTAGGCTCCACTTTTTACTTTAGCCTGCCAATGTAGCTATCTTTAAAAAGTGTGGATAAGTTTTGAGAAATGGCGTATAATTAATCTATTAATTTAACCTTTTAAAATATGCCTAAAATAGTTTGTGCTGAAGATGACAAGTTGATTTCTACCTCATTGGTAGAGGGGTTTACTGCGGCTGGTTTTGAAGTTACGCCCGCACAAGACGGTGAAGAAGCTGTGGCAAAAATTAAAGAAGTTAAACCAGATGTTGTTCTGTTAGACATTATGATGCCTAAACTTGATGGCTATGGAGTTGTATGGGAACTAAAATCCGATCCAGAAACAGCTAAAATCCCTGTGATCATGTTGACTAACTTAAGCGATTCCGACACTGTTAGTAAAATTCTTGAAGCTGGCGTCACCGACTATTTGTTAAAGAGCGAACAAACTATAGACCAGATTATTGTGAAAGTAAACGAAGTATTGAGCCGTGCGCCAATTGGGCAGATTTAATTGGTACAGAGTAATTGAATATTAGTGGCACAGTCTAAACGAAAATTATTTGTTATAGCACATAACATTCGATCCTTACATAACGTGGGATCGATTTTTCGTGCAGCCGATGGGTTTGGTGTGGCAAAGGTGTATTTGACCGGTTACACAGGCGCGCCGGAAGGAAAGAATGCCGAGAAGATTCATAAAGTCGCTCTGGGAGCAGAAGAATTTGTTGAATGGGAACACACTCGCTCGTTAGTGCGACTGATTACCAAATTAAAGAAGCAAGGCGTACGCATTGTGGCTTTGGAGAATAACAAAGATTATAAAATTGTTTCGTTAAGCAAATATAAGCCAAAATTCCCTATGGTTTTAATTTTAGGCGAAGAAGTCAAAGGCCATACCAAGAAAATTTTAGATTTGTGTGATGATATTGTAGATTTTCCGATGGTGGGTAAGAAGGAGAGCCTGAATGTTTCGGTGGCGTGTGGCATTGCCTTGTATGCACTGACTACTAAGGCAAAATAAAAAGAGCTGCATACACAGCTCCGCTTTAAAATTACTCAGTATCACGATCTATATAATGTTGCTATCTTGTAGCTCTTGATCTTTACAAGTTGGACATCGGCACGTTCTCGAAGGAAACCTGGAAGATATTATAGAGCTAATCTCTCTGGTACATTCGTGCTCATGCGCTGGTCTGTTGTTGCAGCCGTCGCAAATATCTGATGTTGTAGTTATAAATCCACCATCTTTGGTTCCAACTAACATAATTCATTCCCCCTATATATTATAATGCTAGCAAAACTACCTTAACTTAACAACAAATAACAGATAAAAAGCTATTTTGTGGATAGCTTTTGAATTTTCCCTCCACCTTTGTTTCATGCCCTAAAACCCTTTAAAACATGAGGGGTTTTTTGTTTGCATTGCTGTAACATTTATTGCTTCATGGAGTCAGGTGGGCTATAATAACTGAGTAGTGGCAGAAAGTGGTTCCAAGTGGGGATAAGTGGGTGGAGAAGTGGGTAACTCAATAAAACATAACAGCAAGATAGCTTAAATAAGCCAGAAAGATTTAGAACCTCATGTTCATCGGTGAATACAATGGAACAATTGATGATAAGGCGCGGATAATAATCCCTGCAAAATTTCGCACTGCCTTATCAAAAAACCAAGTCGTCGTTACCCGCGGTTTAGATAATTCGCTGGTTCTGTATACATTAGACGAATGGAAAAAGCTTGCGGAAAAATTGGCTAGTCTCCCAATTTCTACGGCTAACACTAGAGCTTTTTCCCGTCTGATGCTTGCAGGAGCAATGGATTGCGACATAGACAAGCAAGGTCGCATTGTTCTGCCAGGGTACTTAAAAGAATTCGCACGCATCCAGAAGAAAATGGTTTTCGCTGGAATGTACAATCGTGTGGAAATCTGGAGCGAAGAGCTCTGGACTAAGTACAAGACACAAACAGAAAAAAACAGCAATCAAATTGCTGAACAATTGGGTGACTTAGGAGTTTAAATGGCCTACACCCATATCCCTGTTCTTTTAAAACAAGCGATAACATTACTAGATCCTCAGCCCGGTCAACGGTTCGTAGATGGAACTCTTGGTGGCGGGGGATACACTTCCGCTTTGCTAGAAAAAGTCGCACCGGATGGTGCTGTACTTGCCATAGACTTAGACAAAGCTGCGCTAGAGAACGCTTCACAAAAGTTCGCGAAAAATATTGAGGCGCACCAGTTAGTTTTAGCTCATGGCAACTTCGCCCAGCTCGATAAAATTGTTGCGGCGCATAAAGATTTTTATGGCTTCAACGCTATCGACGGCATAGTCGCAGACATTGGTTTGTCTAGTTACCAGCTAGATCAGTCGAACAGGGGAATTACCTTTCAGAAGAAAGAACCGCTGGATATGCGCTTTGACCTTTCTTCTCAAGAGCCGGATGCCCGCTTCATGCTTAACGAGTACACAGAAGCGGAACTCACGAAAATCTTCTGGGATTATGGCGAAGAAAAAGAGAGTAAGCGCATTGCTCGCGCCATTGTCCACGAACGCACAAATGGCATGGAGGCAAAGCCTTTGCATTACACTACTGACTTAGTGGAAATCATTAAGAATGCATTGCCTAAACCGGTGCAGCATAAGTGGACTGACTCAGCGCGAAGAATCTTCCAAGCTCTGCGTATAGCCGTGAATCACGAGTTGGAGAATTTAGAAACCTTTTTACCGAAGGCGCTCGACTTAGTAAAACCCGGTGGTGTAATTGTTATCGTTTCGTTTCATTCTTTGGAAGATCGGATAGTAAAGCAATTCTTCCAAGCAGCTAGTAAAGGCTGTATTTGCCCCAAAGACTTTCCAATTTGTTTATGTAATCAAACCCCTCAAGCAGAAATCTTAACTAGAAAATTAGTTTCTGCAACAAACGAAGAACTGAGCGAAAACTCGCGAAGCAGTTCCGCAAAACTTAGGGCCATTCGCAAACTCTAAAGACTATACCGCGTGCTCCACAGTACAATTTTAAATAACTAAACTTAAAAACCAAAAACAAAATGTCAAAAGCTTTTACATTAAATTCAATCATTCCTCGCATTACGTCTATTACTAAAACAGAAGTGCGTTCTAATGGGGGTGTGAAGTTAAAACGTGCTACTGGCCGGGTGCTTACCACTACTCGTACCAATTCTCGCGCTAAGTCACCTGCCAAGCGTAGTCGGGTTTTTACAAGTAATTGGGTCGGTGCATTCAGTGCAGCAGGTTTAGCGGTTGCTGTAATTAGTTTGGGTTTCTATGTATTTATGATTAATGCGTACGCGTCTAAAGGCTATGAGCTTAAACGTCAGCAAGCGGCTATTGAACAACTCACAGAAACTCAAAAACAATTAGTCATACAACAAGCAGCTTCTGGATCCATTGTAAAAGTGAATGATCTCGCATCAACTGCTGGTATGGTTCCTGTCACGAGTGAAGAATTTTTAGTTGCTAATCAGATCAGTAAACGTTAAACCTTAATGGTCGCAAAATCTCACCCAGTGGAAAAAGCTTTTAATAAGAGAATGGTCTGGTTGACTATTCTTTTATTTGTTTCGTTTGTAGCCATTGCATTGCGCTTAGCGACTTTGCAATTAGCTCAGGGTAATGATTACCGAGTTCAAGCAGATGGTCAGCGAACCACTGTGGGAGAAATAGCTCCGAATCGAGGAGAAATTAAAATTGCTGATAAATATTCTGGACAACCAGCCACTGTTGCTACTTCTTTGGAGAAGCCACTGGTTTACGCAATTCCTTCATCAATGACCGAGAGGGAAGCTACAGCACGGGCACTCGCTCCGATCTTAGGTATTTCCGAACAAGAAATTTTAGACAAAACAGCAGATAGTTCCAAAAAATATGTCCCTTTAAAAAGACAATTAACGGAAGAAGATAAAAAAAAGATTGAAGCACTAAAGCTATCTGGTATTTCGTTCGACACAGAAATAATTCGATTTTATCCAGAAGGACCATTTCTCAGCCAGTTGTTAGGTTTTGTTGGTTATAAAGAAGATGTGAAAACTGGTTTGTATGGCATTGAACAAGCCTTTAATGAGTATTTGACTGGTGTGTCTGGGAGTTTAGCCCAAGAGCGGTCTGCAAGCGGTGCGTGGATTTTTGGATCTCGTCGCGACCAAACGCCCGCGCAAGATGGCGACACTGTTCTTTTAACGATAGATAAGTCAATACAATTTAAAGCTGAAAGTGTAATTAAAGATGCTGTCGAAAAGCATTCAGCCGACAGTGGTTCTATAATCATTATGGACCCTAAGACTGGTGCGATTTTAGCGATGGCCACCTATCCAACTTTTGATCCGAATGATTACGCAAAAGTTTCTGACTCAGCGGTGTATAATAATCAAACTACTCAAGGGTCTTATGAACCAGGCTCGATTTTTAAACCTGTCACTGTAGCTGCGGCGTTAAATGAAGGCAAGATTACTGCACAGACTACATATAACGATACTGGAGAAGTTAATGTTGATGGCTACACCATTAAGAATTCTGATAATAAAGCCCATGGGATGCAGACTATGACACAGGCATTAGAAGAATCATTAAACACAGGAATGATTTTTGCTAAAAACACAATTGGTAACCGGAAGTTCTCAGAATATGTTGATCGATTTGGTTTTGGTAAAAAAACTGGGATTGAAGTATTGGAGAGTAAAGGAGATTTAGGGAATTTAAAAGGAAATATTGATGTGAACTATCATACGGCTAGTTTTGGTCAGGGCGTGAATGTTACTCCAATTCAGATGGTGCAAGCCTACGGAGCGATGGCTAATGGTGGTCGGATGATGAAACCATATGTAGTTAATGCGCGCATCTCTGGTAATGGTACAGTCGCGGAGACTAAACCTCAGGAAATTGGGCAACCAATCACAGTACAAACTGCTAGTACAATTTCGGCCATGCTTGTGAACGTAGTAGAAAACGGTCATGGAAAGCGAGCGGGTGTGAAGGGTTATTATGTGGCGGGTAAAACTGGTACAGCGCAAGTTCCTCTAAAAGATGGCAAAGGGTATGATATGAATAATAACATCGGGTCATTTGCAGGTTTTGCACCAGTAGAAGATCCACGGTTCGTAATGCTAGTGCGGGTGAATCATCCGCGTACGGTAAGTTTTGCAGAAAGTACTGCTGCTCCTGCGTTTGGTACCATGGCCCAATTTTTACTGCAGTATTATAACGTCAGTCCTAGTCGGCTAGATCAGGTTATAAAAAAATAAAACAATTTGTTTTTTTTGCCTTATAGTTGCCTTGACAGGTTACGGATTTTTCATTATACTCGGGGCACAATCGTCACTTTTATTGTGACAAGGAGGTAACATGAGCAATAAGTCAAAAGTTAAGACTGGCTCTATTCATCTTTTAAAAGTAAAGGTGGGTGGAATGATAATTGCTTTTGCAAAAAAGGGGACTTATCGTCGACCATTGGATAAAGCTTCGTACCGTGTTAGGTATGTGCCACATCCAATTAGTGATTCGCCAAGTGCGATGGCTTGGCGCCTCACGGTCAAAAAACATCCATTGTATGTTAGTGAGGAGTATTTAGACAGGGTATCATCTGATTATTATGAGATCGTACCTTTGCTTGATGACTTATCTTTAAAAGAATGAAAGCACGCGTTCTATTTCCCCCGCGTGTTTTTTTGTTTTAATTAGAATAGTTCTATATAATAGAGATAGAAACGCTGCGTCTGCTGCAGCGACTTAGCATGTTAGCACTCATGAAGACTAGAAAAATTTTCAAAACAATATCTTCCACCATCCTGCGATTTTTGTTCACAGTTAGTTTTGGATTTTTGGGTGTGTTTGCAGTGCTGGGAGTAGCGGGGCTGAGTTATATTCTATACGTCAATACGACTTTACCGAGTTATGAGGAATTAGTAAAGCGTGATGTTGCTGAGTCGAGCCGGATCTATTCTCGGGATGGCACACTACTCTATGAATTCCACGGCGAGTACAACCGCACGCGCGTTGACTTAGACCGCATCTCACCATTTTTAAAAAATGCTACGTTAGCTGTAGAAGATAAAGACTTTTATAATCATGGCGCGATTTCTTTAAGCGGTATTGGTCGGGCAATTAAAGCCAACTATGAAACCGGTAGTTCTTCCCAAGGCGGTAGTACTATTACTCAGCAGTTTGTTAAGAATGCTTTACTCGACAGAAAAAAGTTGTACACCCGTAAAGTGCGTGAAATTTTATTGGCGTACAAAATTGAATCTCATTTCTCTAAAGATGAGATTATGGAACTTTACTTAAATGAAATTCCATATGGTCATAACGCTTACGGTGCAGAGTCAGCCGCAAAAAGCTATTTTGGTAAATCCTCTAGCGAGTTAACTTTGGCGGAAAGTGCATATTTAGCGGCTTTACCCCAAGCTCCAAGCTACTTTAGCCCTACAGGTGAAAATTTTGATGCTTTGGAAAAACGAAAGAATTTTGTTCTTCAATCTATGCTAGAACAAGGGTATATTACTGAATTAGAAAAGCATCAAGCAGAAAATCAGAAAGTTGCTTTCCGAGAACCAAAAACTGAGATAATTGCGCCATATTTTGTGTCTTGGATTCAGAATTATTTAACAGAGAAATATGGGAAAGAATTCTTGCGCGAAGGGGGACTGCGTGTTTACACAACGTTAGATTTGAATTTACAAAACATTGCTGAGACGGTGGTTAAAGATGGTGCGGCAGAAAATAAAAAGTACGGAGCGTATAATGCAGCATTAGTAGCAGTTGAGCCAGCAACTGGTAAAATTTTAGCAATGGCCGGTGGTAAAGATTATTTTGGTAGCCCAGAACCAAAAGGATGCAAACCAGGAGTCAACTGTAAGTTTGAACCAAACGTAAACGTGGCCACTTCCGAACGTCAACCAGGTAGTAGTTTTAAACCGTATATGTACTTAACCGCGTTTAAACCAGAGTTTGGTTTAACGCCAATGTCGAAAGTCTTAGACGTGCCTACTAGTTTTGGAACGGCTAATGGTCGTGCGTATGTTCCGCGAAATTATGATGGTAGCTCTCATGGATTAATTACTATTCGTAAAGCATTGGCAGGTAGTTTAAATGTTCCGGCGGTGCGAACTTTAGCAACTATTGGTGTTGAACCTGTTGTGAACACTGCTCATGCTTTAGGTATATCTTCTCCGCTAAAAAATTGTGGATTGTCTTTGGTTCTTGGCGGGTGTGAAATTCAGTTAGTCGATCATGTCGGTGCTTTTGCAGTATTGGCAAATGGCGGCAAAGGCAAAGGTGCGACTGCATTTAATCGTATTGAAGATAAGAATGGGAAAATTTTAGAAGAATATCACGAACCTTCAGAACAAACAGTAAACCCCGAAGCGGTCTATGAGCTGACGAGTATTATGACCGATGATCTCTCTCGGCAGTATGTATTTGGTTCAAAGAGTCCTTTAACTTTACCAAATCGGGTTGTGGCAGCTAAGACTGGTACCACTCAAAACTGGAAAGATGGCTGGACTCTTGGCTTTACTCCACAGCTGGCTGCTGGCGTCTGGGCAGGGAATAATGATAGTAGCTTGATGAGAGCTGGTGCTGATGGTGTATTTGTCGCGGCGCCAATGTGGCACAGATTTATGGAGTTAGCTTTGGCAGGCCAACCAGCGGTAGATTTCCCAGTGCCTGATGGCATTGTTCAAATTGCTTATGATCCTGGTAGTAACAGACCAGCAACACGAACCAACAAGAACACTCGCTTAGAACCGTTTCCTTGGTATGCGTTACCAAAAGAAGCCCAAATTTCTGCCGCACCAAAGTCTTTAAATAAAGGATTAATCACACCAATCATTGAACCGATTATCCCAACACCGTTAACAGCTCCGTCGACGTTGCCAGCACCTGCTCCTACCCCCGCGCCAGTGCCGGGGATAGTAGTACCTGACAATTTTTCTACATCACAGTCGTATAGTCCTTCGCCAACAACTGAACCGCAACCTGACTATGGTGGTTTACCGAATGACTACCCAACCGAGCCACAGGCAATAGTGCCTGGCCGGCCGGCAAATATGTAAAGTTGAAGTAGATGATAATAAAAACCCTGCACAATACAGGGTTTTTATGAGGGGAAAATATAAAGCTATTACAGCAGTGGGGCTATGATGTTATCGACTTGTTCCTGCAGTGTGGTAATGTCGCCGTTGTTTTCTATATGGCCATCTGCCATTTTTATGCATTCTAAAATTTTCATTCCACCAGCCTTGGTATCATTTAATTCCACAGTCTCTTGTGCTTGGAACTTTTCGTAACTAATATTGTCTTTGGTGCTACCTCGTTTGAGAATTCGATTGTAACGAGTTTTTTGATCTGCATCAACTGCCAGAAGATAAAAGTTGGAACTCAATTTTCGCAAACTTTCAATTTCACCGGTTGAGCGTAAGCTTTCGATGATGGCATTGTCACCAACAGTTTTTGCGCGATTATAAAGTTGTTCGGCAACATATCCGCTTCCGTACTGTGCACGTAGTTCATTAGCAACTATTCTTTGGTTATCGCGATTTTCTGGTAAACCACGTCGAGCTATTTCTTCATTAATAAATCCACTCGAAGAGTAATGCTTAAAACCATACGCATCTTTTAAATATTTTACAACAGTGCCTTTACCAGATCCGAGTGTGCCCGTAATACCGATGATTGTCATGCTAAGGTTTCGTTAAAATTTGATGCGGATAATTTTATCATCACTAGCTTTCGGTGTGCCACGACCATCGGTGTTTGATGTTGTAATGTATAGCGCGCCATCTGGCCCAGCCACCACTGCACGAATACGGCCGTATTTTTTGCGCAGAGAAGCGGTTAGTTTTCCCAATATTCCATCTTTACTAATAGGTATTGAATAAATGGATTCGCCACGTAGGCCACTAAAAATAAGTAGACCCCTGTAAAAAGCTAAGCCACTAGGAGCCCACGTCTCATTGCCTCCAGAATTCAAAATTGGCGTAATTAGGCCAGTTTGGGTCTGGTCACCTTTAATGGTTGGCCAGCCGTAGTTTCCACCCTTTTCGATACGATTTAATTCATCGTAGCCGGTTTGAGTGCCTGAGGGACCATGTTCGGTGGCCCAAAGTTGGCCGGTATTGTCCCAGGCTAAGCCTTGAGGGTTACGGTGGCCATAAGAGTAGATAGCGTTCCCAAATGGATTGTCACCGGGAATACTGCCGTCGTCTTTAAGACGCAAGATTTTACCGGCCAAAGAATTTTTATCTTGGGCATTTGTAGTTGTTTCGGCGTCACCGGTGGCAATATATAGTAGGTTATCTGGACCGAATGCAATTCTTCCACCATCGTGGTTACTCGAACCAGGAATGTTTTCGATAATAACTTTGCGGCCGAGAAGTTGATCGTTATTAAAGACATAACGTTCCACGCGATTGCTATATTTACCGTTAGTATTAGTTGACGAGTATAGATAGAGGAAATGATTATTTTCAAAATCTGGATGCAACGTCATGCCTAACAATCCACCTTCACCTTTTTGCACTACGCCTTCCACAGGAATTGCGGTGGTGTTGTTTAGAATGTGCTTTAAAGTGCCAGAACGTTCTGTTACGAGTATTGTGTCATCAGGTAAGAAAGCTACTTCCCAGGGAACTTTCAAATTTTCGGCCACCACCTCTTCGGTACCTTGTGGTAGTTCGGTAAGTTGCACTTGGGTGTCGGTTGGTTTGAAAGCCAATGGAACTACTTCATTAGCAATTTTAGTGCGGTTCATATAAATAACCGCGGCTGCTAAAATTAAACCTGCGCAGATAATTGCGAGTAGTCTTTTCCTGTTATGCATATGTTAGTTTTTAATTATTCTGTCGGTTTACCGTCGAACTCTTCTTCATCCTTTTCAGCATCTTCTTTTGTGACATGAACAATCCCATCTTTATGATGTGGGGGACTATATAGAGTGTAAAGCTTCATGTGTTCTTCTGAAGTGTTGATGATGTTGTGCTCCACCCCTGCTGGTACCACAATAGCAGAGCCGTCTTCTATTGGTTGTTCTTGGCCGTTCAGAATAGTTTTTCCACTGGCCGATTCAACGCGAATAAATTGATCTTGACCGTGTATTTCAACGCCAATTTCTTCGCCTGGTTTAAGGCTCATTACCACTAATTGGGTGTTGTTGGTGGTATAGAGCACTTTACGAAAGTTCTCATTTTTTAGGGTATCTTGTTCAATATTTGTTACAAATCCATTCATATATTTATTGTTAATGATTAAAGGGTACATATTAAGTATATCAGGAATTTGAAAATGATATGGCAAATATGCTTAAAAACGCCCAGTTGGTAACATCACCAGTTTGTGGTAGAATCAGGTAGTTTAAAACTACAGGAGGATCGTAAAATGATCAAAAAAATAACGAGGTCGGTGACTTGGTATAAAGTCTTGCGGGTGTTTGGGGTAGCCATACTTGCACTTGGGGTTGTCGGTTCAGTAGGGATGTTAGCAACCTTTTCTCCCTTCTCAGAGTTTGAGCCGGCAGCTGTAATTGTTGTTATAGGGGCATTGCTCCTTCTTATTTCTTGGGTAATCTATTCGCGGTGTTCGGCCTTCATTGACCACACTTTGTCTTTACCAAACGGAGACGAAGAAAAGACTAACCGATTTCAGTTTTCAATTAGAGAGTGGCAAGAGTTATGGGAGGATATAGATAAAGTCAGGGGATATGCTCCAAAACTGTTTTATCGAAAATTCATAGGTCCCTTGGAAATATTAAAGATTCAGATTCATCGTGATGATCCTGATTTCTCCCCATATGTAAATTACTTTTGGGAAACTGGTTGGCACATGCCAAGATGCATACACGAATCATTGCAGGAGTTTCTTGATGGTAAATTGTCGGAGCAGTTGTTTGAAGACAGAATAAATATGATAATCGATCTGACATTTGAATCAAGTACGTTTAAAAGTACTTGATCGTTGATTTTGCACAGTTCAGCTCGGTTTATCAACAAAGGCGTTTATACTAATACGCCTTTTTTTTGAAATATAAAAACCAGGATAAATCCTAGTTTTTCTTTGGCTCATCTATACCACCTGACTCGAGCATATTTCATGGAAAATGCCTGAGCGAA
>CAZLAR010000018.1:8413-14507 GCA_964557735.1 uncultured Candidatus Saccharibacteria bacterium | reverse complement strand
GCATACTTCCGTCTTGGCCGCGAAAAAACTCCAGTCATGACTACCGAAGACAGTCCTTTTAGCGTGGGCAAAGCCTACGTAATGAAAGAAGGCTCCGACGTTGCACTAATCGGCAGCGGCCCAATTTTATACAACGGTCTCATGGCTGCGCTCGAGCTAGAAAAACTCGGCATCAACGTTCTAGTAATCAACAATCACACTATTAAGCCAATAGACGTCGAAACAATTGTTTGGGCGGCTAAGTTAACCGGCGCTGTGGTGACTTTAGAAGAACATCAAGTGATGGGTGGTGCAGGTAGCGCAGTCGCAGAAGTTTTGGTAAAGCACTTTCCAGTACCAATCGAGATGATCGGTATGCAAGACAGTTTCGGTGAAAGTGGCCAGCCGGACGAACTCATGAAAAAATTCCACATGGACACCGAAAGCATTAAAACTGCGATTAAAAAAGTATTAACCCGTAAGGCGAACTAGAATTTATGAAGAAATCTGTGAAAAAAAATGTGGCTATGGCTACTAAAGGAACTGCAAAAAAATTGAAAACAAAGTACGACATCATCTCTATTGGCGACCCGACAATAGATACTTTTTTGTTAATTCACGATATTGAAATTAAAAAAATCAAAGGGGAGTTAAAAGCGCTTATTAATTGGGGCGACAAGCTTCCTGTTGATGAATTTTATAGAACAGTTGCCGGAAATGCGGCGAATAACGCAGTTGGTAGCGCAAGATTAGGCTTAAAAACCGCTTACTACAGCGTAGTCGGCGACGACTCTGGTGGACGAGAAATTGTTCACAAGATGCGCAAAGAAAAAGTCTCTGACGAATACATCAAATTAGACAAACAGCATCCGACTAACGCATCTACTGTAATTAGTTACAAAGGGGAGCGAACTATTTTGGTGTATCATGAACATCGAAAATTTCATTTGCCAAAACTGGCTCCAAGTAAATGGGTGTACTTAACTAGTATGGGTGATGGCTTCGAAAAAATTTATAAAGATTTAGCAAAATATTTAGATGTTACTGGCGCACAGTTGGCGTTTAATCCTGGCACTTTCCAATTACGAAAAGGAGCAAGGTTTAACAAGCTAATGTTAGAACGCACTGCGGTGCTAAGTTTGAATAAAGAGGAAGCGCAAAGTTGGGTTGGGGATTACGAAGATCCCGAAGAACTGTGTAAGCGCTTAACGAAGTTGGGGCCGAAAACCATTGTCTTAACCGATGGTCGTAAAGGCGCATATAGTTACTATCCCGATGGTTATTTATATATTCCAGAATTTCCTGGCCCACGAGTAGAAGCCACTGGTGCCGGCGATGGATTTACCACCGGTTACGTAGCAGCATTAGCCAATGGTTTGTCTCACTTTG
This sequence comes from uncultured Candidatus Saccharibacteria bacterium, assembly GCA_964557735.1. Classification (GTDB taxonomy): domain Bacteria; phylum Patescibacteriota; class Doudnabacteria; order UBA920; family UBA920; genus UBA920. Next base: position 13,139 of record CAZLAR010000018.1, on the reverse strand, counting down.
ACGCGCTTCGTTGGGGTCCAGTCAATGCCGGTAGTGTGGTTAAGCAAATTGGGCCACAAGCTGGTTTGCTAACAAAAAAACAAATCGAAAGTAAACTTGCTAAACTGAAATCTTATAAACCAGTCGTCCTCGACAATGAAAAAGCAAAATCAAAAGTTGCCGCGATGGTTGGTAAGAAAAAAGATTAATATATCAGAATAGATGCTAGTACACATTAAAGAATTATTTAACAACGACCCAACAGGTAGCGCTGTGGTAGGCAAGTTTGCCTACCCGGCTTTTAATACAATGAACCTCGAAACTACGCTGGGAATTATTGCTGCAGCGGAAGAATTGAACACGCCGATTATTTTGGAAACCAGTGAAGGCGCAATTAAATACGCCGGTCTGGAAACTCTTTTCGAAATTATTGCTAGTCTCGCCGTGAAAGCCAAAGTACCAATTGCTTTACACATGGATCATGGTAAAGATATGGATCAGCTTAAATCTGGTATTGAACTTGGTTATTCTTCGGTGATGATAGACCACTCAGGACTTTCTTACGATGAGAACGTGCGCGATACCAAAGAAATGGTAGAGTTCGCCAAAGCAGAAGGCGCGTGGGTGCAAGGGGAGATCGGCAAAATTCGCGGCTCAGAAGATTGGGTATCTGTTTCTGAATCAGAAGCATTGCTAACCGAACCAGAAGAAGCCAAAAAGTTTTATGATGCAACTGGCGTAAACACTTTAGCAGCTAGCTTTGGCACGATTCATGGCATCATCAAAATGAGTGGTAAAGCCGAAGCGCATGTCGATGTCGACCGGATAAAACAAGTGCACGATTTAGTGAACGTCCCACTAGTGTTGCACGGCGCTAGTGGTGTCCCTGACGACGTAATAGCGCAAACCATTGCCAATGGTATAGCCATAATCAATATCGATACGGAAATTCGCCTCGCATTTACGAAAGAACTACGCATATTCTTAGCTTCGCATCCAGACGAAATTGATCCGCGCAAGTTTTTACACCCAGCCATTGAAGGGGTCAAACAAGCGGCCATGAAAAAGTTAAAAGCATTTAAAACGCAAAATATCGTTAAAATATAGTATAATAAAAGAAAGATCATTATACTCGAAAGGTTTAATAAAAATGGGAATACAAGGTACAGGACTAAAGGATCCAAATATTCGTCTCCGCTATCTATTAATATTTTTTGGTGGGATCATTGCATTTGGAGCAGTTTTTTATTGGCGTCAACAAACACTTGAACAAGCGGATTATGTAGATATGACAATACCCAAGTCAGCCGCATCTAAAGGAGAACTCCGCTCTAAGAATTATCAAATAGATGTAGAAGAAGTTTCTCCAACAGCACGATAATAAAAGTTACTCAGATACAGTTAGTTCAAAATAATTTAAATAGAAACAAAAGTTATGTCTCAGGTAATTAAGGTTGGTATTAACGGATTTGGGCGCATTGGTCGTCAGGCTTTTAAGCTATCTCTAGATAATCCAGCAATCGAAGTAGTGGGAATTAACGATCTAACGAGCCCAGAAGTTTTGGCGCATCTTTTAAAGTACGATAGTAATTATGGGATTTTTAAACATGACATTGCTTTTGATGAGACGAACATTATTGTCGATGGCAAAAAGTATCCGGTTTCTGCAGAAAAAGAACCGAGCTTGTTACCATGGGCTGCTCTTGGTGCGCAGGTTGTTTTAGAATGTACTGGCCGTTTTACAGACAGTGAGAAGGCGAGTGCACATTTGCATGCCGGTGCCAAGCGAGTAATTATTTCTGCGCCTGCTAAAGACGAGGGGATTACGCCGACCATTGTTCTCGGTGCGAACGAAGATCAGTACACAGACCAAGCGGTTATTAGTAATGCGTCTTGTACTACTAATTGTATTACTCCGGTAACGGCTGTGCTATTGGCAAAGTTTGGGATACAAAAATTGATGATGTCGACCATTCATAGTTACACCGCGGAACAAAATTTAGTTGATGGTCCACCGCCCGGCGGCAAATCGAACGACATGCGTCGTGCCCGCGCCGCGGCTGTTAATATTATTCCCACATCAACCGGTGCCGCTATTTCCGCTACACAAGTTTTCCCAGAACTAAAAGGATTGTTCGATGGAATTTCCTTCCGAGTTCCCACTCCAGTTGGTAGCCTTTCTGACTTTGCAATCTTGTTAAAAAAGAAAACTACTGTTGAAGAAGTTAATCAGGTATTTACAGAGGCAGCCGAGCATCCGTTGTACAAAGGCAAGCTGGTGGTAAGTAACGAGCCGTTGGTGTCCTCCGACATCATTGGCAATCCGGCCAGTTGTATTGTAGATCTTTCTCTTACTCAAGTTATTGACGGCGACTTCATTAAAGTAGTTGCTTGGTATGATAATGAATTCGGCTACTCTAACCGGTTGGTTGAGCAAGCTGTGTTGGTGGGTCAGAGTATTAAGTAGTGAATTAAGTAGAAAAAAAAGAGCCACTCGTGTGAGGGGCTCATACAGTTGATCCAAACGCTTTTATTTTTTTGGCTGATTATCACCGCAAACCAAAAAATAAAACCCTGCAATTAAAAACCCGAACGTAGGAATGTAGAGTAACCAATATGCATCTGTCTTGATCCAATTGATTGCTCCTACATAGTGGTATATCAACGTTGCATAAGACGCAAACGATAGAATAAAAAACAACACCACAAGGAAATTTCGCCTGACCCAACCTTTCGGTTTAGCAGGTAGCGTATGAGTCAACATCTCTTCAATCATGTATCTTTCCCCCAAAAAATGAATTTTAACACTTTCATATTTAACCACAAATTCTAAACAAAGTCAAGCAAGAATTCGCAAAAACCTTACAAAATGGCATATAATTACTTAAAATCAGAAGATATTAGAGGGAAGACAGTGCTGTTGCGTGTGGATTTAAATGAAGAAGTAGATGAAAACGGCCGCTTGTTGGACAATTTTCGAGTAACTTCGATTATACCGACAATAAAATTTTTGCGGGACAATGATGCTAAAGTCATTTTGCTTTCCCATGCTGGTCGGCCAGAAGGGAAGTGGAATGAGAATATGTCGCTTAGGCCAATGGCACAATGCCTAGCTGAACTTCTTAAAGTTAAATTTGTAGAAACAGATGGAGAAGAGTTGTCATATCCAATTGAACATTTAATTTTTGTTAAGGGCGATATTCAAAAACCTGAGGTGCGGTCTGCAATTAGGAAGATGCAAGCAAAAGATATTGTCATGTTGGAGAATTTACGATTTTACCCAGGGGAAGATTGTAATGATGAAGCATTCGCGAAGACATTGTCGGAACTAGGAGAAGTTTACGTAGATGATGCTTTTGCTGTCGCTCATAGAGAAGCCGCTTCAATAGTTGCGATTACTAAGCTCTTGCCATCGTTCGTTGGTCCATCTTTAGAAAAAGAAATAAAAAATTTGGATTACGTCACCACTAAGGCCCAAAAACCATTTGTACTCATGATGGGCGGTATTAAAATTTCTGATAAGGCGCGGCTGTTAGAACGCATGGGCAAACAGGCTGATTTTATTTTGGTTGGTGGCGGTTTGGCTAACGTGTTTATGGCCGCAGAAGGTATGGAGATTGGTGAATCTGTGGTGGAAAAAGAAAGTCAGCAATTGGCTTGGACAATCATGAAAAACTTTAAGGACAAGTTAGTTATGCCCAAAGACTTTGCTGTGTTTAATACTGCTAACCCTAAAGAGACCGCCATAGTTAGAGGGAAACACGAAATTGGTAAGACCGAAAAAATTTGTGATATAGGACCAAAAACAATTTTGGAGTACGCTAAGATTTTAAAAACTGCCAAAACAATTTGTTGGAACGGCCCAGTCGGATATTTTGAAAAGAAACCATTTCGCACTGGCACCATGGCATTGGCGCGGGTGATTGGTGCTGTTAGCAGTGGGAAAACTTTCGGGGTGGCTGGCGGTGGCGAGACAGTCGCAGCAATTCGGCAGGCACATCAATTTGAATACATAGACCATGTTTCAACTGGTGGTGGAGCAATGTTGGAGTATTTGGCTGGAAATAAGTTGCCAGGAATTGAAGCACTTAGGAAGAGTTAATGTAAATATTTTTAGCGGGACTATGGTCTCGCTTTTATTTTGCTTTTAGATAGGTAAATGTGGTATAATATATAAGTAATTTGAAGAGTTTTGAAACAAAAATGAAAAAAATAATTACGCGCATACAAGCGCGGGAAATTTTGGATAGTCGCGGAAATCCGACCTTGGAAACTACGGTATGGTCGGGTGATTATTTTGCGACGGCAAGTGTTCCTAGTGGGGCTTCTACCGGTGCCCATGAAGCTTTGGAGTTGCGTGATGGTGACAAAAAACGGTTCGCTGGTCTTGGTGTGCGCAAAGCTTGTGCTAATGTGAATACGAAAATTTTTCGGGTATTAAAGGGGAAGCCTGTTGCTGATGGGAAACTTTTGGATGAATTAATGATCGCTGCCGACGGTACGGATAACAAATCTAGACTCGGCGCGAACGCGATACTTTCTGTTTCGTTGGCTAGTGCACGGCTGGCTGCGCAATTGGCAGGCAAACCTTTGTATCAACATTTGGCCAAACAATATAATTTTAAATTTGATTCTAAAAGTGCGTTCTTGCCGACGCCTTTGTTAAACGTCATAAACGGTGGAGTGCACGCTGACTCTGGGTTAGATATCCAAGAGTTTTTCATTATTCCATTGAAGGGAAGTTTTG
>CAZLAR010000018.1:0-8313 GCA_964557735.1 uncultured Candidatus Saccharibacteria bacterium | reverse complement strand
TGTACGAAAAATGGATCAGAGATTTTGGTTTAACAATTATTGAAGATGGTTGCGCAGAAGATGATTTTCTTGGTTGGCAAAAAATGACTGCGGCACTTGGTGAACAAACCGTCTTAGTGGGTGACGACCTGTTCGTTACTAATACGCATCGTATTGAAACAGGTATAATTGCTGGAATTGCTAACGCAGTGCTAATTAAATTAAACCAAATTGGGACTGTGAGTGAAACTATGGCGGCTATTAAATTGGCGCAGAAGTACGGTTACAAAGTAATTATTTCTCACCGTAGTGGAGAAACAGTCGACGATTTTATTGCCGACTTAGCCGTAGCGGTGTCTGCCGACTATATTAAAGCCGGCAGTCTTTCTCGCGGTGAACGACTGGCAAAGTACAATCGCCTCATTGTCATTGAAACAGAACTGAAAGGAAAGCAATAGTCATTGTTATGGAACCGAAGACTTACAAAAAAGTTGTGTTGGTCGTTTTAGATGGTTTCGGCGTAGCTTCGTATAGTCATGGCAACGCTATTGCCTTAGCTGAACCGGATTCTTTAGACAATTTAGTAGCACACTATCCGTCAGTTTCATTGTTAGCCTCTGGCCCAGTAGTCGGTTTACCATGGGGTGAAGTGGGGAACTCGGAGGTAGGTCATTTAAATATTGGTGCTGGGCGAATTGTTGGTCAGGATCTGCCACGCATTAATGCGGCAATTCAAGATCATACTTTTTTTAAAAACGAAGCGTTGTTAGCAGCTTGCGAGCACGTGAAAAAAAATTCGTCAAAACTTCATTTGTTGGGCATGGTTAGCATAGGTGGTGTCCATAGTAGTGAAGAACATTTGTACGCCTTGCTTGGTTTGGCTGCTAAACAAGGGATTAAAGATGTCTATATTCATATGTTCACCGATGGTCGTGATACAGGGGAAAAAGAAGCCTATAATACTTTAAAGAAAGTTGCTCGCCGGATTCAGGAAATTGGCGTTGGTCAAATCGCTACTGTTACTGGACGATTTTACGCTATGGATCGGGCAAATCATTGGGATCAAACGGAGATGACATATCAAGCAATGGTTGCTGGGACTGGCGCGGCTGCAGATAGTGCCGAAGATGCGGTGTTAAATTCGTATAATCAAAATATCTATGATGAGATGATTCCTCCAACGGCAATTATCGACCGTGCACTTGGTGAAGGTGGGATGCACCCAGTGGCAACGATTTCTGATAATGACGCAGCGATTTTCTTTAATTATCGCTCTGACCGTGCATTACAGTTAACACAAGCATTTGTTCAACCTGAAGTTATGGATATCCCGAAAAAGCACCCTCGTCTGGAGAATTTGTATTTTGTGACGATGAGCGAATATTTTTTTGGGCTTCCTGTCCACGTAGCGTTCCCACCGATTAATTTACAAAATAACTTAGCTGAGGTTATCTCTAAGAACAATTTAACACAGTTTCATATTGCTGAAAGTGAAAAGTATGCACACGTCACATCTTTCTTTAATGGTGGTCGGACTGAACCACTTTCTGGAGAAGAACGTAAAATAGTTTCTAGTCCAGAGAATAATAAAAATTATGCAGCTCATCCTGAAATGTCTGGACCTGTATTAACGGAAATTTTAGTTGATAAAATTAAGAATGCAGACTTTAATTTTTATTTAGCTAATTTTGCTAACCCGGATATGGTGGGTCATACTGGTAATTTACTCTCTGCAGTAAAAGCGGTGCAATACATCGACCGGTTCTTACAACAGATTGCTGAAGCTACATTGGAAGTGGGGGCTGTGTTAATTATTACTGCTGATCATGGCAATATCGAAGCCATGATTGACTTAAAAACTGGCGCCATAGATAAAGAACATTCTACTAGTCCAGTCCCATTTGTATTGGTGGCTAAAGACTTTGAATTTGAAAAAATAAAAGATCGTGATTATTTAGCCTTGTCGAGTCATACACCAATCGGAATAGTATCTGACATTGCCCCAACTATTTTAGAGCTATTCGGTCTCCCAGTACCTAAGGAGATGAATGGTGTGAGTTTGCTAAGTGAACTAGAAAAGGTTGGGTAGGAGTTGTGGCTATGCTATCATTCCTACATGACTAAAGAATGGGAAATTCAGCCGGCTGTACCGAAGGAAATTTTGGAACAATTTCCGGAATTGCGCAGTTTAGTAGTGCAATTGCTGTATAATCGCGGGGTGGATTCGCTCGACAAAGTAGAGCGGTTTTTGAATCCTGAATACCATAATCTTTACGACCCATTTTTGTTTACAGATATGGGTTTAGCTGTCGATCGCATTTGGGAAGCCATTGAGAACAAAGAGAAAATTTTAGTTTACGCTGATTACGATGCAGATGCCGTCACGGCTAATGCAGTCCTTCAGCAAACTTTTCGTTATCTTGGAGTGGAAGTGGCCAGTTATATTCCAGACCGATTCGCCGAAGGATACGGCTTAAATTTAGAAGCTTTCAAAAAAATTAAAGAGCAGGGAATTAATTTAGTAATTACTGTTGATTGCGGTACTAACTCGGTATTGGAAGCAGAATTTTGCGTGGCTAATGACATCGACTTAATTATTACCGATCATCACGAAATTACTGGCGCCACTCCAGAAAGTTTTGCGTTAATTAATCCGAAGAATCCAATCGAAGTATATCCTGATGACCAAATTACTGGCGTTGGTGTTGCCTACAAGTTAGCCAAAGCATTGTTAATGCAAACCGAAAAAGTTATTGCTCAAAAAGAAATTGAGCCGGAAGAGTATCGGGCAGAATGGGACAAGTGGTTACTCGACTTGGTGGCCATTGGTACGGTCGCTGACTGCCATTCACTCATGGGCGAGAATCGCATTCTAGTAAAGTTTGGTTTAAAGGTGATGCAAAAAACCAAATGGCTCGGTTTGCGCCAACTAGTAGAGAATGCGGGCGTTAATATTTTAACAGACACCATAGACAGTCAAACGATTGGATTTACAATTGCACCACGTGTGAATGCGGCTGGTCGCTTAGAGCACGCCGACGTTGCTTTGGGTTTGTTAACGGCCACGGATTTTGCCGAAGCGATTACTTTAGCAAACCGTTTAGAAGACATTAATCGCCGCCGCCGCGACCTGACAAACAGAATTGTCTCGGAAGCGAAAGAACAAGTTGAGCTGCTTGGCGATCGGAAGGTACTTCTGCTCCATAACGACGCATGGGCGAAAGGCTTAGTCGGTATAGTAGCGGGGCGCATGGCAGACCTTTACAATAAGCCAGCTATAGTTTTGGAACGCGGCGAAACAGAAAGCACTGGTTCGGCGCGAGTAGGTAATAGCAGTTTTAATATAGTTGAATGCTTGAAGGCCGTGCAGGAACATTTAGTTAAATTTGGCGGTCACAAACAAGCCGCTGGCCTAACTGCAAAAACCGCTGAACTCGACGCGCTTTATGCTGCGATTTTAAAATATGCCGACGAGCACCCGGCTGAATCTGGACCGCCAATTTTAAGTATTGACGCCGAGCTTAAAGAGCAAGACTTAACTTTACCAGCCTATGAAGACATCTTGCTTCTCGAGCCGTATGGTGCGGGAAACACACGGCCAGTGTTCGCAATTAACGACGCGCGGATAGTGAGTTTTAAATTAGTTGGTGCGACTCAGCAACATTTGCAACTAAAAATTATGTTGGGCGAGACGATTATGGATTGCATTGGGTTTAGTATGGCTTACTTAGCACCTCGGCTAGAAGTGGGAAACAAAATTTCCATTGCCGGTGAACTAATGGTAGACACTTGGCAGGGGATTAAGAAATTGAAAATGCGTTTGGTAGACGTGCACTTTGATCAGACTCAAAAAGATGACGCCGTCGTGGAAGCACCGACCGTCGCCACTCCAGAGCCTGTCGTTGCATCAACACCAGCTTCATCAACATTAATAAATACTCATGACGAACAAACATCTAATAATTAATACTGATGGCGGATCGAGAGGTAACCCAGGACCAGCCGGCATTGGTTTAGTAATCAAAAACGAAGCAGGGGAGTTACTCTATTCATACGGTGGCTACATTGGTGAGACAACAAACAATGTTGCAGAATACAGCGCGCTAATTAAAGCACTAGAGGAATCAGTTAATTTGGGCGGTACTACATTAAAAATTCAAATGGACTCTGAATTAATAGTAAAACAGATGCAAGGGGTGTATAAAATAAAACAACCAACTCTTCAAGAGCTGGCTGCTAAAGTGTTGTCGTTGTTAAAAAAATTCGAGAGTTATACTTTTGTGCACGTGCGTCGTGAATTGAATACAGAAGCCGACGCTCTAGTTAACGAAGCGTTAGACGCGCGGTAGTTTTGATGACCGCGTTATCCCCGCGCTAGTCGCGGATTTCTATCATCACCAACGAACCATCTTGCAAAGCAATGATGGTTTTTTGATTTTCAGTAATCGCGATCTGCCATACAGGACTACCTTCTAAAATTTTATAGCGATTTTGACTGTCTCGGTTATCAATTTCTATTATTTCTAAACCAGACTGACTTGCTACAAATCCATATCCAATATTAGATCTAATAAGAAGAGAATTGACTGGTTGTGAACTACGTGTTAATAGTTGCGGTTTATTACTCAAGAAATTATAAAATAACAATTCGCTGAAAGTGTGAATAGTTAATTCATTAGTTTGGTTATCAAGGGTAACTGTTTCGACCTGATTCGCAATCGGCTCCAATTTTTGATTAACTCGAAATAAGGTTTTAGAGTTATTTTTGAGAAATAATTCTTTGGTATCAGTAATCATTAACTGAGTTTTACCATTAGGGATAGACTGCTCGGTTACAAGCGGTTGGGTATCTTTAAAATTACTACCATCCCAAATACTCGTACTGATAGTGCCACTTGAATCTGCCATATATGCAGTATCGCTTAACATAGTGAACCCTAATATATCGTTGCGGAGAATATTTTTTTCGGTCGTCAGTAAATTGTAGGTTTGGAGAGTAGTCCCTATATTAACAATTATAATATTGTCAATAACAACTGCCTCACTTGGGTCAAAGCTAAAATCAATTTGCCACGCAGTCTCTTTTGGTATATCTACGATCGCATGAATGGTGTCGCCAGATAAAAACAGGTGATTCTCATCTCTTAATAGATGCGCACTTTTTGGCTCAAAACCAAGCGGAATAGTTATTTGTTTTGTTGGTTCATTAATAGGAGCATGAACAATACTGTTACCACGAGTAAACCAAATGTCATTACCGACTAACACAAAACTACTCACTCCTTCTGGTATTAAGGTTTGCGGTTGAGACCTTTTAATTAATTGAACTTGATCAACTCCACTTTGGGCAAAATTGACTTGCCCTGCTTCAATCGGAAGGCGCTTGCTCCAATCGTAATAACCGTCACGCACAATTTTGACTAAGTATTCGCCTTGTTTTAGAAAGCGGACCGTGGTTGGTGTGTCACCCTCTTTTTTATCATCAACATAAACAGTAGAACCACTTGGTTCAGATTTAACATCTAAAATTCCAGTAGAGTCGGTGTCGCGGCTATTGATATTTAAAGCAGTGCCGCTGACATAAAGAATTAGCAATGGAGCTAAAACAAAAAAGACAACAATACCTAAACCGATCAGGAAATAGCGAGAGATTTTTTTCATAAGTGAGCTCATTATAACAGATTTGGGCTTAGTTAGCGACGTTGCCACAGGCTCATTAGTCAGCTATAATTGAGTGTACTATGTTCCAAAGTAAAATCGGAATTGACCTGGGCACAGCCAATACGCTGGTCCATTTTCCCAAAAAAGGCATTGTAATAAACGAACCAACCGTGGTGGCTATTTCCCTTGAAGATAACCGCGTTTTAGCAGTTGGCCAGGAAGCCAAAGAGATGCTCGGACGTACTCCAGAGACCATTGTGGCCAGCCGGCCCATGAAAGATGGAGTAATTGCTGACTATCGAGTTACCGAAGCCATGCTTCGTTACTTCATTAACAAGGCTTTAGGTAAAGTGCGTTTCTTCCGTCCCGAAGTGATGATTTCTGTTCCTGGTGGCATTACTTCTACTGAACGACGTGCAGTAATAGACGCAGCTGTCGCTGCGGGTGCAAAGTCAGCTTTCGTAATTAAAGAGACCGTGGCTGCTGCAATTGGCGCTGGTATTCCAATTTCTTCTGCATCTGGGAACTTGATTATTGATATGGGCGGCGGTACAACCGACGTTGCAGTGCTTTCTTTGGGCGGGATTGTGAATTCAACCTCAGTGCGTGTAGCGGGCAACAAGCTCGACGCGGCGATTATTGAATATGTACGCAAAAAATACAGCTTAGCAATTGGTGACCGCACTGCTGAAGATATTAAAATTACCATTGGCTCCGCGTTGGCTTTGCCAGAAGAAGAAGTTATGGAAATTAAAGGCCGCGATAACATTTCTGGTTTACCAAAAACTGTGACGCTTTCTACGAATGAAGTAGTTGAAGCCATTCAAGAAGAATTAAAAGAAATGGTTCGCGCTGTAAAAATTGTTTTGCAAGATACTCCTCCAGAGTTAGCGAGCGACATTATCGACAAAGGTATGATTATGACCGGTGGCACCGCGCAACTTCGCAATTTAGACCATTATATATCTCAAGCCGTTGGCGTCCCATGTTACGTGGCTGAAGAACCGTTGCTATGCGTAGCGAAGGGGACCGGCGTAGCACTCGACCATTTGGATAGTTATAAGAAGAGTATTTTGTCTATTAAGTAGTTCGAAGTAAGTGATCGTAAAAATTTAGATAAAAAAAGAAGACGGCCGCGGGGTCGTCTTTTAGTAAGTTGTTACTTTGAAAACTTTAGTGTGGTAACCATTCATAACCGACGAGTGATTTGAGTTGCTGATCGGTGATACCTACTTGGCGACATTGCTGAAGTGCTTTGTCAAATGCCTCTCTGTAGTATTCCATTAGCGCGTAATATTCACCCCTGTTTTTACTAGCTTCGAAATGGTATTTGTACATAGACAATTCCAGGGCGGAATCTAGTAAGTGCATATTTCTTGCGTTAGCATTTTTTCGTTCCCTCCACGCCTTGCGATAGGCTTCTAAGGCAGTGAGTTGCGCAGCTGAAAAAGATTTAAGTATTTTATTGCGCCGCCATTTTCTAACCCTGGCAATCGGTTGAAATAACATGTTAGTAACCTCCTTTGGTTTTCTCAAAGTACCATAAAGTTTAGGTTTTGTCCAGGTTTCGAGTAGGGCTATGTTTTATCCACCCTGCAAGTTGGCTTGCGAGGCAAAATATTGTATAATTTAGACAAAGCTTCCGGCTGCAAAAGCCAGTAGAAATAAACATCAGAATAATAAAAGTAAAATAAAAACCAATCTTATGAGGAAAGCAGCTACCAAAGCCCTGTATCTGTTCTTGTGTGCCATTCTTGGCATGGTGTTATTTGCCATGTTGCATCGAGCAATTTTTGTGTTGTATGATCTATTAATTTTTGTTGATGGGATGTATGCTTTTGGACTTTCCGACATTGCTTTGGCCGCAATAGACTTTTTTGCTTTAGCGGTGGCCCTGTTCCTAGGTGGTTGGTATGGTACAATGATGGGCATCGATTGGTACGCAATGGTTTACGGACCTAACGCAGAAGTGAAAGCTGGTCTGTTCCATGGATTTATTCCGCATCATTGGCGAGGGGAGAGGTCTGTAGCTAAAACACCGACTGCATCTACTAAATCAGTTGCCCCAGCACCAGAGCGGGCAGTTGCAACGGCAACGGCGCCAACTATAAAAGTTCGTGCTCAAGAAATTGCTAAAATGGATGTTAAAGAGTTAGTCCAAGAAGTTACTAAGCCGCTTGTTCGCGAATGGACCTTTGATGATTTAATTCCATCAGCCAAAGTAGAGAAGCCGGCAGTAAAAAGAAAACCAGCATCTAAAAAAACTGTTGCTAAGAAAGTTGTGCGCAAGACAGTAAAATCATGACAATCGCATCACTCTTAATCGGTACGTTTGCTTTCCAGGTAATCTTAGCGTTACTAAAAATCTTTTTTATTGGATCTTTAGACTTGGACAACTCCATTGTGATGTCCTCGTTTTTTATTCTCATAATTGTGGCGGCCATTGCCACGGTGAGACGCATGGGCATTTTGAATTACATTGAATCTTTTTTTATTTCAGGAGTGTGGTTCATTACTACGCTAATAGTCGACTATGTAATTACCGCCAACTTCACTGGATTTGATATCTATAAAACCTGGTACTACTGGTTCACATATTTAGCTGTCATTCTAGCAGTCATCTTGTTCCACAAGAGCCTGCACGTGGAAGTCCGCAAGGCTAATAAGAAGTAA
>CAZLAR010000017.1:7605-14667 GCA_964557735.1 uncultured Candidatus Saccharibacteria bacterium | reverse complement strand
TCCACTATGCGACCCTATTTAAAAAAACCACCTATTGGTGGTTTTTTAGTTGCTAATTAGCTTTGGAAATCAACTTCAAAGAAATACATTCCCATACTGCAAGTGCCTGCTAACTTTCCTACTTCCTGTGAACCAATTTCTATTTCAGTTTCACCAGTACCTGGTAAATTTTTACTTATATTTAAACTTGGAAGATTCACCGAAGAAGAACAGTCATATGTTCCATTTGTTTTAAACTTAATCACAGTTGGGATTCCAGCTTTGGCTATACTCTTCTTCGGGGAATATCCACCCTTGGCAAGAATTTCAATTACTTGCTTTCCATCTTTTATAGATACGTTACTTTCTGAAGTTTCCGATATTGTCTGATTAGAAGTGTTAGAATTAGACTTTCCTTGATTGAGAGTAAATATAATCCAAAATAGACCAAGTACAATTACAATAATTGATACCATTATAACAATAGAATTTGTATTATTCTTACTCTGATTTTCCATCTTCTGTTTGGACTTTAATTTCCACCTCTTCATAATCATACTTCAGATTAAAAATTAAATACAGGGTTAAGCCACCCAATTGCCACAAAACTACTTATCAGATTAAACAGTGCGAATAGTATTACTATTAACCCAGCTGTTTTGAAAAATATTCCCGACTTGGAACTATTCTTAATATTGAAGGAGCTAAAACTAATCAAAGCGAGTATTGGCAATGTTCCTAAAGCAAAAGCTAGCATTGTCAAACCGCCAGTCACAAAATTCCCAGTTGAGAGTGTGTAAATTTGCATAGACTGGGTAAAACCACACGGTAAGAAGAATGTTGCTACACCAACCAGCACTGGAGTAAAACGATGATTAAACTTAGAGATACCTATAACGTGCTTAGAGATAAACTTAGGCATGGCGGGTTGAATCTTCTTGGTAAAATGAAAAACTTCTAATAAGTTCAGACCGAGTACTAACATAACCAAACCAATTAAAAAGTTTAAAATAAAAGTGCTGGTCTGGTTCAAAGCGAATGCTGAACCGACTAAACCAATTACACCACCTAAAATAAAAAAGGAAATAATCCGACCTACATGGAATAGGATTTGAGGTTTAGTAGTATCGCCAGTTTTGGCAAAACTGGCAGACATCGAAAGAATTAGTCCCCCAACCACTGCCATACAAGTAGAAACTGAAGCAATAAGACCAATCAAAAACGCTGTGCCATATGACATTTCGCTAGCATCTACCAAATTTACCACCCCAGATTTCTGCAACCACAGGAATAATAACGCAAAGACTATGGTAATTGGTATTGCATAAATAAATTCGGACCAATTCTTTTTAGTTGCTTGTTTATCGACAGTAAGATTATAGCCATGTCTAGCCAAGGGAATACTAAGTTCCACAGCAATTTGCTCTGGAGTTTTATCTCCAAAATCCCCTGTCACGACTACTTGATGTTTCTGCAAACTTGCGGAAACTTTTTCAACATTTGGTAGTTCTTCAAGTTCGCTATCGATCATTAATACGCAAGCTTTACAGTGCATACCACTAACGTGAAATGTGTAGGTGTTGTTCATAAAATTATAAATTTTTAACTTTTAATCGTAGAGAGTTTGCCACGACTGAAACGCTAGAAAACGCCATGGCGAGCCCTGCGAAAATTGGATTTAGTAGCCAGCCAAACAACGGGAAAAATGCACCGCCTGCTAACGGAATACCAATAATATTATAGAAGAAAGCCCAGAATAAATTTTGCTTAATTCCACGCATGGTTAATTTAGACAAACGAATAGCTTTTACCAATTTACTAATGTCACCGTGAAGCAAGGTAATTCCGGCGCTTTCTATGGCCACATCAGTACCAGTAGCCATAGCTATACCAACATCGGCTTGTGCCAGTGCTGGGGCATCGTTTACGCCATCCCCTGCCATGGCTACAATTTTACCCTGAAATTGCAACTCCTTAATTTTATTTAACTTATCTTCAGGTGAAACTTCTGCGAAGACATTATCTATACCAACTTGCTTAGCAATATATTCTGCTGTATTCTTGTTGTCTCCGGTTAACATCACAATCTTAATACCCAGCTGATGTAGTTTGGCCACTGCTTCTACTGCTTCTGGTTTTATAGGGTCTGCTACAAATACTACTCCTATAACTTCACTCTTAGTAGCTAAAATTACTGGGGTTTTCCCATCAAGTGTTTCAGATTCGATTTCAGCAGAATCAAACTGCAAGCCTAAATCAGACATAAGTTTCAAGCTCCCAGCAAAATATTCTCTCCCACCCACAATTCCTTGCAATCCTTTGCCCTTGATAGTGTCAAATTTGTCTAACTTAAATAAATCAATGGAGTGCGATTTTGAATATTCAACAATCGCATGAGCAATTGGATGTTCCGATTTGTTTTCCAGTGTTGCTAAAATTGCAATCAGCTCGTTGTCAGTCTTTTTTGATTGATTTTTTATCAATACTAACTCCGGCTTACCTTTCGTGATAGTCCCTGTTTTATCTACCACCACTGTACTTACTTTATGAAGTTTCTGTAACGTCCCTGCGTCTTTAATTAAAATTCCTTCTTTGGCGCCCTTACCTACCCCAACAATAATTGCCGTGGGAGTAGCTAGACCCAACGCACAAGGACAAGCGATAACTAAAATTCCTACAAATGAAACTAAACCATACGATAATGCTTGAGAAAAACCAAGATATTGACTACCGATACCTAACCATAACCCGAGTGAGACGAAAGCAAGTATGATCACAATCGGCACAAACACTGCAGAAATTTTATCTGCCAATGCTTGAATCGGCGCTCTGCTTCCCTGTGCTTCCTGAACCATTTTTACAATACGTGCTAGCAAAGTTTCCGATCCGACGCCGGTAGCTTTAAAAGTAAACGCACCGCTAGTATTCACTGTACCAGCTACTACTTTATCTCCAACAGTTTTTTCAATGGGAATTGGCTCGCCGCTAACCATAGCTTCATCTACAAAAGATGAACCCTCTGTAATTATTCCGTCTACAGGTAATTTTCCTGCAGGTTTAACAACAACCAAATCTCCAACTATTACTTGATCGACTGGGATTTCAACCTCATTTCCATCACGAATAACTAAGGCTGTCTTTGCTTGTAGGTTAAGTAGCTGCTCAATCGCATCACCAGTTTTCATTTTCGAACGAACTTCGAGATACTTACCTAAAGTAATAAATGCAATTACTACGATTGTAACGTCATAATAAGTATGCTCAACATTAATATATGGCGCTAAAGACTCTTCAAAAGCAGTCACAGCGAAACTATATAGAAACGCCGCTGTGGTCCCAATTCCAATTAGGCTTTCCATATTCGCCACCCCGTATCTCAAAAATCGATAAAAACCCATTAAATAGGGCTTCCCAACAATAAACAAAGTATAAGTAGCGAAGATTGGTAACAAGTGATGAAAGAATTCTTTCATCGTATACGACATCTCAGATGCATAACCAAATTGAACCAGGATATCCCAACTCATTAGTACAATACTAAATACAGCCAAAGGAATGACAGAAATAATTTTGTATTTTAAATCTTTAAGCTCGGCTAGTTTTTCGTCTTTGGATTGATTCAAACCTAAATGAGCGGCATGCTCGTCTGGAGTATGGCCCATTTGTTCGGCAGTCATTTGAGCCTCTACCTCATGATGATCTGAAACCGCCAAAGAATAACCAAATTTCTCTATTTTCTGAGAAAGATCTTTTGGATTAGTTTTAGTTTCATCAAAAGAAATTTTGCAAGTCTCGGTGCCGTAATTAACTTCTACATTATCTACCCCAGCTGTTTTCTTTAAAGTTTTCTCAATGATACCAGCACAAGAGGCACAATGCATCCCCTTTACTCGATAGGTTTTTGGTTTATCCATAAATTTAGTTTATTAAAAATGGAAATTACTTTCGTTTAACACGATACACTTTCAAAATTTCCGCAATAGCTTTTTTCTCTTGACCCTTCTTAACTTGATCAATAGCACAGGTACTTAGATGGCTCTCCATTAAAATATCCTCTACGTTAGTGAGGGCTTGCTTCACTGCAGATGTTTGAGTGATAACGTCTATACAATAAGTATTGTTGTTCACCAACTCTTGCAGACCTCGAACCTGACCTTCAATAATCTTTAAGCGACGAACTAATTTTTCTTTATTGGGATTTATCATATCCACAGTGTATACCCCCTGGGGGGTATGTGTCAAGTGGCCAATTTGTTGATAAGTTTTACCCTTCTCTGTAACATAATACGGCTTAATTACGATATAACATGCAAGAGGGGGCATAATTAATCAAAGAGAGGTCATATATGGATAAAGCAACAACAAGCTACAACTCACCCACAACTAAGCCGCTCTTTAGGGCTAATCAAATTGTGTGGTACATTTTGGGAATAATCGAAGTATTATTAGTATTTCGTTTTCTCCTAAAATTGTTTGCAGCGAACCCAAGTGCAGGTTTCACAGAATTAGTTTATAACCTCAGCTATTTATTTGCTGCTCCGTTCTTAGGAGTATTCAGTCAAGGTAAACTAGAAAGCACAGGCAGTATTTTTGAATGGACTACCCTATTAGCAATGGCAGTGTATTGGTTAGTTGGTTGGGGTATTTCTACCCTATTTGTGAATAGCAAAACTGTATCAACTCCAGAAGCCAGTGTGAAACTAGATGAACAATAAATAAATTAGTTAATTAATTTGAAAGGTATATTATGAATTTTATTATATGGATCGTTTTCGGAGCTTTAGCCGGTTGGATAGCTTCATTAATCATGAAAACTGATGGTCAACAAGGGCCACTATTAAACATCGTCGCTGGGATAATTGGAGCTTTTCTAGGTGGGATAATTATGAACGCTATTGGTCAGTCAGGCGTGAGCGGGTTTAACTTGTACAGCTTACTAGTGTCCATTGGTGGTGCAGTAGTGTTAATCGCTATCGTTCGCTTGGTCCGCGACCAACGCGCCGCCTAGGCCTAATTCCCATTAGCTCAAGATATCCTTATATAGTACAATTAAGGGAGAGATGATAGAAAAGAAACAAAAACTCTCCCAACTTCCAAATTCCTTTTTACTTGGAGCAGCCTCAAGCGCGCACCAAGTAGAAGGGAATAATACCCAAAATGACTGGTGGCACGAAGAGCAAAATGGAAAGTTACCAAAATCTGGCGCGGCAACCGACCATTACCACCGTTATGAGGAAGATTTTGCTTTGGCCGAAAAAATCGGTTTAAATGCTATGCGCATCTCAATTGAGTGGAGTCGGGTAGAACCACACCCTGGCCAATGGGACATGAAAGAAGTCGAACACTATCGCAAAGTCTTGCAATGCATGAAAGCCAAAGGCCTGACCCGCATGGTAACATTGCACCATTTTACTCTACCGCTCTGGCTCTACAACAAGGGTGGATTTGGCAACAGTCAAATTATTTTTGCGTTCATGCACTATGCTAAATTTATTGCTGAGCAACTTGGTGATGAAATTGATTTATGGAACACCATTAATGAACCGGAAGTTTACACATACATGAGCGCCTTGCGAGGAGTGTGGCCACCATTCTCCCGTAATCCCCTACGCGCTTATTCAGTATTCAACAATTTAGCAAAAGCTCACAATGCTGCGTATAAAGCCATTAAATCGGTTGAACCGAATGCACAAATTGGCATAGCAAAAAATAATGTTTATAACGAAGCATTTAAACCAAACAGTTGGTTAGACCAAACCGCAGTTAGCTTAAACGACTGGTTCGGAAACTTTTGGTTTTTAAATAAAATTAAGGATAATTTAGACTTCATTGGTCTAAATTATTATTTTTATCATTCTCTAACAGTGAACTGGCGTGGCATTGTGCAAAAAAATCTTGCCGGTCCAAAGTCAGATATGGGTTGGCGGACTTTCCCTGAAGGAATTTATCATCTCCTATTGGATCTAGAACATAAATACCACAAACCAATTTACATTACCGAGAATGGCATTGCCAACGCTCATGATGATATGCGTAAGGACTTTATTCATCAACATTTGTATTGGACCAACCAAGCAATTTCGCGTGGCGCCGATGTCCGTGGATATTTTTACTGGTCACTTACAGACACTCATGAATGGCAAGACGGCTTTGACCCAAAGTTTGGTTTAATAGAAGTAGACTTTGCCAACCAACAACGCACCATTCGACCAAGCGCAGACATCTTTAAAGAGCTGCGACCATGAGTTTATATATTTTCATTGCAATTATTGCCTATTCACTCTACGCGGTTAACGGTGTAATTGATAAATTTCTATTAAGTAAAGCGGTGCGCTCCCCAGCTGTCTATGCGTTCTTTATTGGTATTACTGGACCACTGACGTTTATTCTAATCCCCCTCACACTTATTCCAGGACTGAACATTACTTTTGAATTTTTAAGTTGGCGAGATTTAGTTATTGCTATTGCCGCCGGGGCGAGCTTCGTCTGGGCTTTATTCTTCCTATATAAAGCTACTCAACAAACCAGCATTTCCAGGATTCTACCAATTGAAGGCGGGCTGGTCCCAGTCTTCACTTTAGTTTTTGCTTATATTATTCTAGGAGAGCGTCTACTTACTACACAACTAATTGCTTTTGTTTTCTTAGTGGTTGGTGCTGTAATTATTTCCTTAAGGCATGATAAAACCGGCTGGCATGCCAAGGCTTTCACTAACGCAGTCATTGCGGCGGTGTTGTTCGCCCTGTCTTTTGTGCTAACCAAATATACTTTTGATCACTCCAACTTTATTTCCGGCCTGGTGTGGACTAGACTAGGATTCTTCGTTGTTGCGCTTTCGTTCTTGACCGTGCCGTCTATGCGCCACGGTATATTTAACGCCCCTAAACAAACAACGAAAGGGAATAAATATCTATATCTCGGCGCGCGCATTAGCGGGAGCTTAAGTGGTTTTCTCCAAAACTATGCAATTTCATTAGGTAGTGTAACAATTGTTAACGCCATGCAAGGAACTCAATATGCATTACTACTCATTGGGACAATTGCGCTCTCTAAATACTATCCAAAAATTCTCAAAGAAAAAGT
>CAZLAR010000017.1:0-7505 GCA_964557735.1 uncultured Candidatus Saccharibacteria bacterium | reverse complement strand
GAGTGCCATCAACCGGAATGGTTTAACCAGTTAGATGCGCAACAACAAGAGACAGCAACACTAAACATGATAGAACAGTCTGTAGCTGAATTCAAAGATATTCAATTTGTGGTCGCCTGGCAAATAGAGAATGAACCGTATTTTCAATATGGTCCAGTTTGCCCAGTGACCAGCCACGAACTTTACAAAAAAGAGGTTCAGTTAGTTGCTCAACTCAATGCAAAACCAACTATCGCCACAGATAGCGGGGAGAAAGGTATGTGGGTAAGCGTGGCTGGGAGCGGCGCCAATACTCTTGGTGCGACCATGTACCGCGAGGTGTATCATGATAAAAAAGGCAAATACATTGCTTACAAATTCCCATGGTGGAGCTATAATATTAAAGCAGGATTGGTGAAGTTGTTAACCAACGTCGATAGTATTATCGGCGTGGAATTACAGGCCGAACCATGGTTAATGATTTCCAACCCGAAAGCGACCCCACCAGCCGAACAACTTAAGCATATGAATCCGGAAATTTTCCGTAGCAATATTGAATATGCTACTAGAGTAGGATTACCAGAAAATTATTTATGGGGCGCGGAGTGGTGGTACTGGATGGCCAAAGAACATGGCGATAATTCCATGATTAACGCAGCTAAAACTTTTTTCAGTAACCAATAAATTTATGCAAATTGTTTTTGATATCGGCGGAACAAAGCTCCGCATTGCTAGTTCTACAGACGGGCAAACTTTAGGGCCAGTGGTAATTTTCCCTACTCCACAGGACTTCGAAGAAACAATGAAACTATTGGAATTAGAGATTGGCAAACTTGCCAATGGTCAGTCAATAACCGCCATTGCAGGCGGCGTTCCAGCAGTTTTGAATGCAGATAAAACAGAAATTTTTCATTCAGCAAATTTATCAGACTGGTCTGGCAAGCCATTAGCTAAAAGGTTAACAGAAATTTTTCACTGTCCAATAGTGCTCGAGAATGATGGTGTTCTTGGAGCATTAGGAGAATTGCACTTTGGCGCTGGCAAAGACATAAAAAGCTTTGCATACATTACAATTGGCACTGGCATTGGTGGCGCTTGGATACAAGACGATCAGTTAGTTAAAAGTACCTACAATTTCGACATTGGTCACCAAATCATAGACCCAAACGGACCACTATGTAACGCTTGCCAACAGCCTGGTCATTTAGAGGCGTACATTAAACTTCCTGAGTTCCAAAAATACTTAGCGATAGGACTATATAACACGCTTATGCATTGGCCTACCGAAAATATTATTTTAGGTGGTGGAGTAACTTTACACAACAACTGGGATCTTCCAAAAATGGAAAGTGAATTGAGAAAACGAATGAAAAATTACCCTCAACAAATTCATATTAAAATTTGCACCTTAGGAGACGAAGCAGGTCTCTATGGGGCACTGACTTTGCATAACGGAGATTAAAAAAAACCCGCCGATGTATCGACGGGTGTTGTGTTAAAGTTAAAACAATCTAAGTTGCCCAGGATACACCCTAGCAAGTTTAAGTATTACCGGCATAGCGCCAGTATTCAAATCAACCCGCTCTAAGGCTTTTACCCTTCTAGCCACTGAGGCCAAACGGGGCCGTTCGTGTTCAGCGGTAATGTAAATAACTTCACCAGTGGTCATGCGACGACCAGTGCGACCATTCCGTTGAGACATATCAATTGGGTACTTCGGCATTCCTAAATGCAACACTGCATCAACTGATAAATCCTCTCCTTCCCGCAACTTATTAGTTGTGTTTAAATAGCGAAGCTCCCTATCCTTTAACTTCTTAAGTACAGCTCTGGTGACAGTCCTTGTCATTCCCGGACCGCTCCAAATACAGTCCGATTCAATTCCCAACTTAGTCAGGTACTTATAAGCATCCAAGGCCGTGGCTTTATTGTTTACAAATATCAGACAATACTTGTCTCGCCGCACATAAGACAAAGCGATTTTACCCATCGCCTCAATTTTCGGATGAAGTAAACCATTAGCCATAGCCAACAACTTCTGAGCGTTCCCCTCCCGCCGAATCTTTTTAGCATACCAAGTCGTTTTCTTAGCAAACGTACCGTAATGATAATACTGGTAAATAGCCCCATAGGATTCTGACAAAGTCAGGTCATAAACATGAGCCCAAAAGGCGTACTCTTGGATCTTACTAGTTAATCTGGGGAATATCTTTGGGTCTTTCAATAAAAGCGATGCTTTACCAAAAGCGTTAACCCTAGCAGTAAAGGCCTTCATTACCGAATACCCAAATGTCTTGCTTACGACTACTACCAAAGGTCGGGTTCCGGGGATCTGCGAAAGCAGATCATTAAACCGAGCAATGCACTCTTCCATCTGCTCTCGTATGAAAGACAGAATTTTTTGATGCATAAGCGAACTATATGCCGGAGTTTCCTCAACATGAATCCAGCTATGCAACAGCTTAACCTCAGGCAAAGGGATTCGTTTCATATCCATAAGGTCAGTGTTTTGCCTGACTTGAATAATTTGTTCTACCGAATTCCCAGGCGTGGCTGTTAATACCAAAGTAGGCATATTTTTAGCTTCCGCCATGCTTTTAATTTTCGTAAAAGAATATTCCTCTGAAGCAGCATGATGGCCTTCATCTATGACTAGCCAGTCAAACTGATCAAGAAATAACTCTTCACGAGAAATTTCACTTATGACCACGTCCCCGGTAGCAAACACAGCCAATTCTTCATCATCCCATTCTCGGTTTGACTCTGTAGTCTCCCCGGTAATGATCTTAGCCACCACGTTACCACTCAATGCTTCCACTAAGCCCAAATGATGATCAGGTAATGATTTGTTAGGTACCAGAAACAAAGTTCGCTTCTGAGAAAAAATAATACTAAGTAGAGCAATAACAGTTTTCCCACTACCAGTGCCTGCTACTCTTCCAATATTCCCTTTTTCCAATTCCAACACAACTTTCTGTGCGTATAAAATCCAGAGGTCAGCGCTCTCTGGAACTGCTTCAAAGACTTCAGAACGCAATTCATGTTTCCTAAGGATGTCTTTCACTGCTAGTGATAGTCCAGACATATACTTTTCCTCCTGTATTGATATATTAAGAACAAAAAAAAGTTCGTAACGAACTTATAGTATGCTTAGAATGAAGTTTTGTCAAAACTGTAGAGGCCGCTCCTACAGCCCCAACGCCAACACAATCCAAAACATTAGTGCAAGATCATTTTTTAAGTAAGGAATATCGATGAGGCCGTGCGCAACCATTGCCACTATAAATAGCAGTAGACCAAGTGCTACAGTGCTGGTTTTTCGCTGGGTAAATCCTCGCCACGCGCTTGCAAGTAATATCGCCATCATAGACACCACGCCCAGGAAACCTAAGTCGACCCAAAAATTTAGCAAAATGTTGTGTGGGAAATTATAGTGCTCTAAACCAGCGTCGGTATTGTATTTGTCCCAATTATCGCTAAAGCCGTTTACCCCTTTACCTAGCACTGGACTGTCTGCGATCATTTTTCCAGCGGTGTCCCATAAACTAAACCGAGCAACAGTGGATTTTTCGCCATGAAAAGGTAACAATACTCGGTAGCGTAAATTTGGTACTACGGTAACTACACCAACTAAAATTATTCCCGCTGCCGCAAAACCAATTAGCATCTTTTTGTTTGCCGCAACTAGCGCGTAAACTATAGCGGCGGCCAGAAATCCTAACCACGCCCCACGCGAAAGCGAAAGGAACATCCCTACCACGCCCAACGTCCACAGCACAGTACAGTATTTGTTAACTAGAAAGTGTGAATCTTTCTTGTAAACCGCAAAGCCAAACTGACGGAAACTTTCCCATGCTAATTGAATGCGTCTCACTACGTCCGAAATTAACCAAGCCAACAACGGCGTAACAAAGAGACCGAAAGCGTTAGCGTGAGCAAAAAACGCAATGGAGCGCTTAGGTTCATTAGCATTCCCCCACCACGCTGGTGGTAAAGTTAGTAACGTGAAATATTGCACCATTGCGAGCACACCAGCGGCACCCACTACTATGTAAGCCGCGCCATAGAAATATCCTACCCAACGTTGCCTTGCTTCCATATCTATTTCGGCGCTTGGTAAAAAATATTTAATTAAGAAAAATATTATTAAAGGTTGCGCGTACAGCACCATCCATTGCGCAAACTTTTCGCCGTTCACCCCAAAGGCCACTAAAGAAATTACGCTTGCTAAACCAAACAGGCCAATGGCAACGGAAAGCGGCCGACCAAGCTCGGCAAAAACATCGCGCATTTTTTTTGTAACACCATCAATACCACTGTCATTGCTACCCCTCCACATCATCAATACTCCAACTCCAACAACCACAAAGTTAGCTAGCATCAAAAAGTTTGTAGGCAAACCATTACCAATAGGAACAACAAAGCGCCACACATAGAGTGGCGCTAAAATTATTAATGATGCGAAAATTACCGGCATGGGAAGCTGAAATAAATTAACCTGACTAAACTAAATATTCTTTAAAATCTTTGCGGTACATATCTACAAGCGCTACAAAAATTGCCAACAAAATCGGACCGATTAAGAATCCAAGTACTCCAAAGAACTTTAATCCACCAATGACTGCCAACAACACCAACACTGGGTGTAATTTGGTCGCAGTTCCAACCAACTTTGGCCCTAAGAAATTATCTACAAGGCCCACAGCAATACCTCCCCAAATTAACAAACCAATAGCCTGTGTAGTATGACCAGTAATTAATAAATAAATAACAGCTGGGACCAACGACAGTGATGTGCCTACTGTCGGCACCAACGCCGCTACTACTGTAAACGCTCCCCACAAAAAAGGTTCTGGTACACCAAAAATTAAAAAACCGATTGTGGCAATTACCCCTTGTGCCAATGCTACCAAGAATGAGCCTTTCACCACTCCATTCACTGCAGCTACGATTTTATCAATTAATTTATTTTCATGAGCAGATGACATTGGCGAAATATCTTTGAGTACTTCTTTAATTTTATCGCCATCGCGCAACAAGTAATAGACAATGAAAAACAACATAAATGTCGCGATCACGAACCCTGCAATGTTTGTGACAATACTAGAGAATGAAGCGAACGCCTGAGAAGTTAATCGTCCAATAAACGCATTTACATCGGTACTTAAATTTTGCACCATTGTTTGAACTTGATCTGGTAAGGTGGAAATAATTTGACTGCGATCGATGACAAATCCCCCGCTACGGTAACGTTCATAAAGACTAAGGATCTCATTAAAAATGACTTGTCCAAAAAACCAAATCGGAATAGCAATGATCAATAAAATCAACAAAACTGTTAACAAACTTGCCACGCTCTGGTATTTGACCTTTGGCAACAGACGGACATATACCGGATGAAAAAGAATGGCCAATATTATCGCCAGGGCAATAATATTCACAAATGGCTTAAAAATAAACAGCACGAGAATAAAAACCAAGAGTAATAACACTAAAAAGCTCACCGTTTGGATCCGTTTGAATTGGGTCATAGAGGATATAATTTAAGTGTCTATATTATAGCCCAAAAGCTTGACTTTAACCAAATTCTGCAGTATACTAATTCAAGTTCCAGCCCGGCCTGCGGGCATTTTTATATAGAAACAATAATTCATGAAACGAGATAACATCCGAAATGTAGCGATAATCGCTCACGTTGACCATGGTAAAACCACATTAGTCGACGCCATGCTTAAGCAAACCGATACTGTCAAAGACGGTGGCGGTGATTTAATCATGGACAGTGGGGACTTAGAACGAGAACGCGGCATTACTATTACTGCTAAGAACGCTTCCGTTATCTTCAAGGACGTTAAAATTAATATTGTCGACACTCCTGGTCACGCTGACTTTGGTGGCGAAGTTGAACGTACTCTAAAAATGGCCGACGGTGTTCTACTGTTAGTAGACGCTAAAGAGGGCCCAATGCCTCAAACTAAATTCGTTCTAAAGAAAGCTTTAGAACTTGGCCATCAAGCTATTGTAGTCATTAACAAAGTTGATAAACCAGAAGCTCAAGTTGAAGACGTAATTAACCGTACCTTCGATTTATTCGTTTCTCTTGGTGCCAGCGACAAACAACTAGACTTCCCTATTATTTACGCTAGTGGTATTAATGGTGTTGCTCATACTGAATTGCAGCCGGTTCTGGATGCTGTAAAATCTAAAGACACAGGTGCAACCTTACCAAACGACACTCATAATATTATTCCGGTATTTGAAGCGATTATTGAACATATCGAAGGTCCTGAAGTAGCAGTTGACGAACCTTTTGGAATGTTGATCTTGGCTTTGCGTTACGACAACTACAAAGGGAAAATCGGTATCGGTAAAATTACTGCTGGTTCTGTTAAGAAAGGCGAAAACGTTGCTCATATTAACCGAGAAGGTAAGCAAGTAACTGGGAAAATCTCTTCTCTGCAAATGTACGAAGGTCTAGTACCAACAGAAGTTGATGAAGCGACAGCAGGAGACATTGTCGCAGTCGGTGGTTTTAACAATATTCAAATCGGCGACACTTTGGCTGACAGCGTTAATCCAACTCAAATCCCTCCAGTAGAAATTGAACAACCAACTATTAAAATGACTTTTGGTGTTAATACTTCCCCATTCGCTGGTCGCGAAGGGACTTTACTAACTTCCCGCCAAATTAAGGATCGTTTAGACAGAGAGTTAGAAACTAATGTTGCGCTAAGAGTAGAACAATCTACCGAAAGTGGCGACGCGTTTATGGTTTCAGGTCGTGGTGAACTTCACTTAGGTGTATTAATAGAAACTATGCGTCGCGAAGGGTTTGAGCTACAAGTTTCTCAGCCTCAAGTTATTTTCCATGAAGAAGATGGTGTTAAGCTAGAACCTTTTGAAATTTTAACTATCGATGTTCCTGCTGAACACCAAGGGGTAGTAATTGAAGAAGCTGGTAAGCGCGGTGGCCAACTACAGCAAATGGATTCTAACCCTGGTGGCGACATTCACGTTGAATACATTATTCCAACACGTGGAATGATTGGTTTAAAGAACTTACTGCTTACTAGAACTAAAGGTACTGCGATTATTAACAACTTGTTCGATAGTTTTAAGCCAATGCACGACATTGACTTACGTAGTAACGAACACGGTTCTATTATTGCTTCCGAAGCTGGCTCTGCTCTAGCTTACGGCTTAAACAATGCCCAAGGCCGTGGTACTCTATTTATTGGTCCTGCGACTGAGGTTTACATGGGTATGGTCGTTGGAGTTAACGCCTTGCCAACCGACCTAGAAGTCAACGTAACAAAAGGTAAAAAACTTACTAACATGCGTGCATCTGGTTCTGACTCTTCGATTATTCTAACTCCCCCAAAAGAAGTGACACTAGACTTTGCGCTAGAATACATTGGATCAGATGAACTTGCCGAAGTTACCCCGCAGTCAATCCGGATTCGCAAGAAATACCTTACTCTAAACGAACGTAAAAAGAACAAATAACTCTACTTGTAGTTAAATAA
>CAZLAR010000016.1:13356-14862 GCA_964557735.1 uncultured Candidatus Saccharibacteria bacterium | reverse complement strand
ACTTTAATTTTAATTGGATTAATTATTCATTGGAGAACAAAAAATGACTAAAGAAGCAAAGATATTGATTGGGATTGCAATTGTTGTCGTAATTGGTGGCATTTTACTTGCGATTTATGCTAATCCTAAACCAGCAGATCCTGGTGCACCGGTAGACGCTCAGTCTCTAATTCGTGACACAAGCCACATGACCAAAGCCTCTAGTGCGAAAGTGAATATTGTGGAATTTGGTGATTACCAATGTCCAGGTTGTGCAGCGGCTCATCCGATCTTGAAGCAAGTTGTAGAGAAGTATAAAGATAATGAAAATGTGAATTTGGTATTTCGTAACTTTCCTCTAGATACAATTCATCCTAATGCGCATATTGCATCAGAGGCCGCAGAAGCTGCTGCCAAACAAGGAAAGTTTTGGGAGATGCACGCTTTGCTTTATGAAAAGCAAAGTGAGTGGAGTACTCAGCCTGAACCTTTAACTATGTTTGCAGACTATGCGTCAACTCTTGGCTTGAATGTCGATGAGTTTAAGACTAGTGTTACTAATCGTCTTTTCCAAGAAATTATTAATACAGATTCAGAGGATGGTACTAAAGTTGGTGTGACTGGAACCCCGACATTCTTTATTAACGGAGTATTATTTGCTCCTAATGCTGGTAAAATTCCAACTTTCGAAGATTTTACAAAGAAAATTGACGAAGAGTTGGCTAAATAGTGAAAGAAAATAATTAAGTATATAAATATATGCTATCAGGATTCAAATCGTTCATAATGCGGGGGAATGTAGTAGACTTGGCAATTGGTGTGGTAATTGGGGCTGCTTTCGGTGGGGTAGTTACATCTTTAGTTACAGATGTAATCACTCCAATCATTGCTGCTATTTTTAAGCAGCCAGATTTTTCTTCAATTGCCATCACAATTAATGGTAGTGCAATTATGCTTGGAAATTTTCTTAACTCGTTAATTTCTTTTATCATTGTTGCCGCAGCGATTTATTACTTTGTAGTAATCCCTATTAACAAGATGATGATCCGTGCTGGAAAGTCCGCAGTAATTACTACCGATCCTAACGCAAGTAAAGAATAGAATGACAGCAAAGAAGAAATCGAAACTATTAAAACCACAGCTAAAACCACTCAAAGAAAAAGATCAAAAAGAAAAATTGGCAGTAAAAAAATCTATTGCTGGTTTGGGCTTGTTTGCGACCGCTCCAATTAAAAAAGGATCTTTTATAATAGAGTACAAAGGACCATTGCTTAACCAAGATCAGGCAGACAATAAAGGTGGCCTATACCTTTTCGCGTTAGGGAAGGACTGGACAATTGATGGCACTTCTCGAAAAAATACCGCGAGGTATATTAATCACTCTTGCATAGGTACTAACTGTGAACCGATTCAGTACGCTAAGCATATTAAGATTCGAGCAAAGCGCAACATCAAGCCAGGCGAAGAGTTGTTCTACGATTACGGCAAAGAATATTTCGATGAATATCTAAAAAAGCACTGCCGGTG
>CAZLAR010000016.1:0-13256 GCA_964557735.1 uncultured Candidatus Saccharibacteria bacterium | reverse complement strand
TCTACGATTACGGCAAAGAATATTTCGATGAATATCTAAAAAAGCACTGCCGGTGCGCTAAGCATACGAAAGGTAAGGCTAAAAAGATTGCTAAAAAACAGCGCTAGGCGCTGTTTTTTGTTATTTGGGTTTATTTTAGTTTTGGTTTTTCTTGACCGTAATTTTATCTTGGTTATGTAAAACTGTTAATACGTGGGCCGGCCTGTTGAGGTCGAACACGATTACCACCTGTTCGTTGCGAGTGCAACTCTCGTCCGGTCCACCACCTTGAAAAAGGTTCATGTTTGTAGTATGATACAAACGGTAATCGTGTTCTGCAGTCACTACAGGCTCGAATATAAAACCGCCAACCCTGGCGGTTTTATTTATGCCTAGATTTCTGTCCAGGTTTTCGTTTCTGATACGCTTCCCTTAAAGCTTTACTTTGTTGTCTGTCCCTGGATTTTCTTTCTTGTTGCTGATAGATGTCTTCTTTGGTTTCATGGAACGTGGCTTCTTTAGCTAGTTTAATAAAGCTGTCGTATCGCTCCTGTGAAAGTGTGCCGGCTTTGAGGGCATCTAGCACAGCACAGAACTTAGAATTAACATGCTCGCAGTCGCGGAATCGGCACAGCACAGCTAAATTTTCTATATCGCTAAATAAAGTCTTTACCGTTGCGCCGCTACTTAAGGTTTCTAACTCGCGAATTCCTGGAGTATCTATTAAAATGCCGCCGCTTGGTAAAACAAACAGTTCGCGGCGAGTAGTAGTATGCCTGCCCTTAGAGTCGACTAGACGAACTTCTGCAGTGGTCTGCACTTCGCTACCAAGCAGCGCATTAATTAATGTGGATTTACCAACCCCCGAAGGTCCAACAAAAGCAATCGTTCGGCCTGGTTCAATGAGGCGCTCAATGGCGTGAAGGCCGACCTCGCTTTTGGCACTAATGGCATGCACCGCTAGGCCAGGAGCTAGGGCTTCGGCTTGGGCTATGGCTTTGCTAGTGAACTTGGTGCTGTCGGTTTTATTAAGAATGATAATCGGTTTTACCCCACCTTCGTAGGCCATGCTCAAATACCTTTCTAACAGAGGCGCGTTAAAAGGTTTGTCTAGGCCGAAGACTATAAACAAAGAGTCGACATTCGCGGCAATGATTTGTGCATCTGTGGAGTCGCCAGCTGCCTTACGCGCGATAATCGAATAGCGCGGTAGAACTTTGGTAATGATCGCTTTATCTTCATTAGGTAGCTTGTCGTACATAACCCAATCACCAACTTTAGGGAAGTCGCTAGGGGATTTGGCTACGTGGCGAAACTTTCCTTGAATGATTCCTTCCAGCTCACCGTCTGCTGCGTGCAAAACAAAGTTCGTTTTGTTTTCAATACCAATACGACCAACGTTAGCCTTGGTTAAGTCACCAGTTTTTGAATCTGTGGGTTGCTTGCGCTTATACAAAAGCCATCCAAGCTCTGTGAGTCTCATGTAGTTATTGTAACAGATATATCGATTATGATTTCAATATCGGCTATAACAAAAGCCGTTCCAATTGGAGCGGCTTTTTTTCGTCTAAGTGGGTGCAAGATTGTACCCATAAGAGACATGTCCCTACGAAAGTAGCTTTATTTTAACACACCTAGTTCCTACGTCAAGATGGTGGACTGCTCGGGACTTGCACCCGAATTTCACCTTTCGTAGGGGCGTGTCTTAATTACTTAGACGAGCAGCCCATAATCAATTTTTACATAACCCAGATAAAACTGACGTAAAGTTTTTCTAAAGTTTCGGTCAAGTTTCCAATAAAAAAACAGCGCCCGCTATAAAGCGAGGCGCTGTTTTAAATTTTTTGGTTAACGCTACTGTTACCAGCTGCGGTTGCCGCCATCGTTGCTGCCGAAGTCGCGTTGTGGGCGATCTTCTTTAGGGCGAGCTTCGCTAACGGTCATAGCACGGCCTTCGTACTCTTTACCATTGAACATGGTAATAGCTGCTTGAGCTTCTTCCGGAGAAGACATCTCAACAAAACCGAAGCCTTTAGAACGACCAGACATCTTGTCAGAAATAACTGATGCAGATGTAACTGTTCCAGCTTGTGCGAATAAATCACCCAAAGCTTGATCGTTAGTGCTGTAAGGCAAGTTGCCTACGTATAGTTTATTGTTCATAGATTCTTTTAACAGATAAGGAGCAAGGCGACTTTTAATGCTCGATATTTGCTAAAAAGACAAAACGAGTTTCACTTGCACTGACAGTATAGCAGTTTAGAGCCCTAAAGTCAATGCAGTGCAAATGCCAAAATGATGGATATCTTGTGAATATACTGTGTAAAACGTTAAATTTTTCGGCTATCGTAAGCCCAGTGTAAAAGTGCTTGGCGTTGTCTGCGTCTACAAGATAAATCGCCGACATGGCAATTATGTTCAATTTGGCCAATATGTCTGCGCATGGCTTTCCATCGTTTAATTTGTACAGCGTCGTATTCGGGTAGACGTCGGCCCATAAAGTACCGGCAGTACCATTGGAACCAACCACGCGGGTCGTGTTGCTCATTAATCCAACCTTTCCGTCGCCACTCGGCCAACGGCTGCGATGCGTTTATTTTAAAATAGTTTAAACTGGCGTCGTGTTTTTCCGGGCATAGCAAAGCTTTCGCATACCAATCTTTGGGGAACTCTTTTTTGCAGTCGGTCATGTATTTTCCACCAAACACACCTAAAGCTAACATTTGCTTAGGGGTGAGTTCAGGCTTAAAGTCAGGAGCAAAATTTTTACCAACTGGCTCAGTGAGTTCGTAACTATATTTTTTCTGCATCAAGTCGTTAACGGTAACGCGCTTTTTCATCTTTTTAATCATACTTGTAGTATAATGCAAATAAGACTTAAATAGAAAATATGCCAAAAACTAAAAATCCTCATATGCGCCAAGTGTGCGCAGTATTACCCCCTAATGTTAATGAAAGTGATGTCGCTTGGTCTACTGGTCAACTTGATTCTCTACTGAGCGTTCGCCGCGGCGGTTTTTCTTCTCGCCGTCTTATTAAGATCATGAACGAATTTGTTAACGGCTATAAGTTTATCCGTCACTATAAAAAGGCTGTTAGTATTTTTGGTTCAGCACGTATGAGTTTAGATAAACGGGTTTATAAAGATGCCCATAAGCTTGGGTATGAATTAGCTAAAGCCGGTTTCGCCGTTATTACAGGTGGTGGCCCGGGAATTATGCAAGCTGCCAATGAGGGCGCGTTAAAATTTGGCGGGGAGTCGGTTGGCTTGAATATACATTTACCAAACGAACAACGCATTAATCCATATGTGAACGAGTCGACATCGTTCCATTACTTCTTCACCCGCAAAGTCATGTTGGCCTCGGTGTCTCAGGTATATGTATTTTTCCCAGGGGGGTTTGGTACCATGGATGAGTTGTTTGAAATGCTCACTTTAATTCAAACTAAGAAGGTCGCCCCCATTAAAGTCATCTTAGTAAACAAAAAGTTTTGGACGCCAATGATTAGCTGGATTAATACCACTATTTATGGACACAACAAGGCGATCGGTAAGTCCGATTTGAATCTGTTTAATTTAGTTGATAATGCTGATGAGGCAATGGTCTTAGTGAATCAAATGGTGAGTCAAAAGAAAATTGGTCATGTCTCTCGTGAATCTGATACATTAGAACATAATCCTGCCGGGGTAGTGATGCCAAAAAAGCGAAGGGCCAAAAAACGAGTTGCGAAAAAACGAGTTCGCAAAATGATTATCGATTAACTTTCATAGTATGGCTAGTGGTGAATATGGCGAAGAGACAAAACGAAATAATGAATTAGTATGGGCGTCTGTTTTTGTTAATGAACTCAACAGATTATATGGGTATGATTATGTGTTAGTTCCCGAACGAGGAGAAAATACCCCGGTAGACATGTACGCAGTTTCTAAAAGTGGTAAGGTCCCGCAATTACAATTGCAATTAACTCACGCAGTGGAATTGCCGTTTATGGCATATGAGCAGGGGACGAGTGCAAATTACACTAAACAACCTACCATAGACGCCATTGAAAGAAAGTGCGAGAAGTTAAAAAGTCAAAACATCGACTTGTCTCAGATTGTTCTAATAGTTCAAGGGTATATGAATCATAAGACAGCAAACAAAGTTTTTTTGGAGGACAAAACTTTCAAAAAATTTACTGAGTATGATTTTGCTGGGATCTATTATGTTGCTCCGTCGATGATGTCTGGCGACACCCAAGAATTTTTACAAAATGGTTATATGATTCCTATTAAGGATATGTTTGTAAAATCATAATGCCTATTAGTTTAAAGCAAAAATATTTTCTAGTTTTTTCTAACACCGAGCAAAAACTATTAAAGTCTCTGTCAACGCCAGCAAAAATTCAGGACTACTTGGATTCACTGTCAATGAATTTTTCCGAAGCAGATCCTTGTCTGTGCCCTCGTCAGGTAATTCATCAACGCACCGCGCATTGCATGGAGGGGGCTTTATTCGCCGCCGCCGCGCTATGGTTTCATGGTCACCCACCTTTACTGTTAGATTTGACTACTACTCCGAACGATGAGGATCATGTGGTGGCCATATATTCTTTGGGTAAGGGTAAGAATAGACGTTGGGGGGCAATTAGTAAAACCAATCACGCTGTGTTGCGTTACCGTGAGCCAGTGTATAAAACTATTCGTGAATTAGCTATGTCGTATTTTCATGAATATTTTTTGGACAATGGTCAAAAAACATTACGTAGTTATTCAAAACCGTTTGACCTGTCCAAGCCAAGTATAGCGAAACTGAACTGGCTAACTAGCCAGGCGGGGATCATGGAAATTATTCAAGCTATGGCCGACTCGTCTCATACGGAAATTTTGAATCGCCAGCAGACCAGCAATTTACGAAAATCGGATCAAATCGAAATAGATGCTGGGAAAATAGTCGAGTGGAAGCGCGGTCGAAACCAGCCCAGGTTGACTAAATAGGTAAAATTTCGTATACTTTTTGAAGTTAACCCGCTAACGGTGCGGGTCTATTTTTTTCAAAACTTTTACTACACTGACTACAATCATCAACTATGGCCAACGAAAACGTTATCTTAAGATTTTCAGACGTCAGCTTTAAGCACGACGTTCACAAACAATTGCTCAACGAAGCTAGTTTTTCGGTGCGTACCGGTAGTCGCATTACGTTAATGGGTCAGAACGGTGCTGGTAAGTCTACTCTGTTCAAAATGATTACTGGTGAACTAAAGCCAAATGATGGCAATGTGTACATTACCCCGAAAGACGCTACTATTGCGATTGCGCGCCAAGTTATGCCGCAAGAAGCTTTAACTATGACAGTGCGGGAATATTTTGAAACTGCCTTTAAAGAAAAAACCTACAACTTAGACAAACTCATTAAGGAAGTATTTGTGGTGGTAAATATGGAGTTGCCTTTGGAAAAATTAGTCAAAGAATTGTCTGGCGGCCAGCAGGCGCGTTTGCTGTTAGCTCATGCCCTTATTCAAAATCCTGACATTCTTTTGCTCGACGAGCCGACTAACAATTTGGACGTTGGTGGGGTTGAACACTTGACTGGTTTTTTAATGATGTACGAAAAAACTGTCATCGTGATTTCTCATGATGCCGACTTTTTGAATGCTTTTTCCGATGGCGTGTTGTATTTAGACGTGCATACTAAAAAAGTTGAGCAGTATAATGGCAACTACTACGATGTAGTTGAAGAAATTAAAAATCGAATTGAACGCGAGAATTTGCAAAATGCTCGCATGCAACAACAAATTAAAGAGAAGCGTTCTCAAGCTGAAGTCTTTGCGCACAAAGGTGGTAAACTGCGTGCGGTAGCTAAACGTATGCGTGAAACTGCAGAGGAAGCGGAAGAGAGTATGGTGGACATCCGCCAAGAAGATAAAACCATTCGTGACTTTCAAATTCCTATGCAGGAATTTGATCCATTTTTTGATGGAAAGATTTTACAACTAAGCAAGATTTCTGCGCTTAAAGCAGGGAATGTGGTAGAGGGTGATTTAGAAATGACTATTCGTAAAAATACTCATGTGCTAATTGCTGGGCCAAACGGAATTGGTAAAAGTACTTTCTTAGAAAAGTTAACGAGTACCCCAGACGGCAAAGGAGACTTAGACCGTGATGGTTTTCTTATAGCACCTAACGTTCGGGTTGGGTATTACAAACAAGATTTTAGTAATTTCGATTTTGAACAAAAAGCTTTCGATGTTCTTAAAGATGCAATGCAACTGTTTGACGAACACGCTCTGCGTTCTACTGCCGCTGGATTTTTACTAGACGGTAAACTGTTAGATAAGCCAGTCCAGGCCCTGTCTGAAGGACAAAAAGGGTTACTTTCATTTTGCAGACTAATGCTGTACAAGCCAGGCCTGTTAATTTTAGACGAGCCCACTAACCACATAAACTTCCGTCATTTACCAGTCATTGCTAAGGCTTTAGACCGGTATGAAGGCGCCATGGTAATGGTTTCTCACGTTCAAGACTTTGTAAATCAAATTCGAATTGATGAAGTTATCGATCTAAATTCGGTCGGAAATTAGCTGGAACAATAGATAGCTCAAAAGTAACTGTTGAATGAGGAGAATACTAATTCCAAAGATAAAGTTAAATTTTTTAGTTTTGTGATGGAAGAAAAACATTCCTAGCAGAACTCCTAGTGAGCCAAAGAAGATAGCCCAGACAAAAAAGTTTACTTCCTTTACTCGACCGTCGTGCTCTCTGCTTCGTTTTTTGTCCGCTCCAATATACAAGAAAGCAACTAGATTGATAATTGCTACGACCGCTAAAATTAAATAGAGAGGGTTAATTGCCATACTCTAAGCATAACAAAAAAGCGTCTCTTTGTAGAGACGCATTTAAAATAACTTGCTTTTAAATTAAGTTTCCAAATTTACCGTTCAGATATTTCTTTGAGCTTTTCCAAAGCTTTCGGCCACATATCTTCGAACATCTCTTTGTACTCATCGTTAGTATCAAGGTCAATGTCTACGCGCGTGCCATCATCAACTTCTGTGAAAGTATAGTTCTCGCAAACTTCAACTCCTTCCATTCCGGGAAAAGGTTTTTCTTTGCCTTTAATAATTTCTCCCAAGTGTTGAATAGATAGAAATTCTAATGGACGATTTTCTTTTATTCTGGCATACATGCCGGAAACTGTACCATTATCTTCAGGTCCTAGGAATTTGATAGAGCTACCTGTACTCCAGTCACCTTTGAAGTAAGACCCTTCAACTGGGCTAAATACAGCGGTCCATTCACGATAGGTAGCATCTTCTAGCATCGTGTTCCAAACTTTTTCTTTTGGAGCATTAATTGTAATAGAGAAGTGTAGTTTTTGCATACGCTTGTAGATTAATAATTTTATAATCTTTCGTCCTGACCTTTGATTTAATCGTGAACCACTATATTTTTGTTGGTATGCCGCCCAACGGCTTTAGAGAGTACTTGGTAGCGAGTATTGAGTTTGTCGTATTGTTCTGATGTAATATTGGTTTCTTGTTTTATAATGGTCAGCAGGCTGCAAATGCGGTTCAGATCAAATTTGGCCGGTTTTCTCAAGGGATGCTCATTGGCTTCATCGACAGTTATATTTGTTAGAGCTAGTAGTTCTTCCAGAGAATAGGTGTTTTCAAAATCACCCATTAGGCTTTCTATGGCATCAATTTCTTCTTCGGCTTCTCGCGTTTCGTGAGTGGTTTCAATTGGTCTATGCGGTTTCTGCATCAATGTTTCGTCAACAACATGATGAGCCCAGCTGTCATCTATCTCCCATTTGTTGTTAATAAAACGAGCAGCTATATCGCCATTAGCGGGCATACCGCCTTCGTATATAGTCACACCAATTTCTATGGAATCACCATTCTTTTTAGGCCGACGATATGAAAATTCTACTACATCATCTTGGTCAAGGCGGGGAAATTCAATTTCCCAAAGAGTGATGCCCTCCTCGTCTTCTTCTTTGCGTGTTACTTCGTATTCATTTTTCCAAGCTAATTGTTTGAAAACCGAATTTAACTCTTCATGGTTAGGAAGGCGCTCAGTCTTTTCCTGCTCAGGAGCTTTCCAATCTTGCATTTCTTTGGGGATTTTTTCTATTTCATTCATATTGATATAATAGCAAAAAACCACCTCATTGTAGAGGTGACCTTGAATACATTACTTCTTCGCGCCAATGCCAACAAGTCCTGGAGATTTTGAAGCCAACTGCAGAACTTTTTTTAGAGCAGGTAAATTCACGTCTTCAAGTTTTTTAAATCGGATACAACTTTTGCCAACACTGACTTTGCCTAATTCTTTTTTGTGCTTTTCGGCAATGTATTCTCCTTTGTCGAGAGCACAGACATAAAGGCTCACGTAATTTTTTTGATTGGCTAGGGCGATCACCGGCCATTCCATTGTTTCCTTTTTACTATTCAAATAGGGGAATGAACCGTATCCTAACATGTTGTAGGCAAAATGAGGTTTCAGTTTCGGAACAGTTTTTTGAATAAAATTGTGCATGAAAACAATCAGTTCCTTGCGCTCCTCAGGAACTTGAGCTAAATAGATGACGACGCTATTTACCTTTGTTGGTTTAAACATGTTCATGGTTACTTTTTCTTAAGCATTTTAGACCGACTAGCTAGTATTCCTTTAACTGAAGGGCTGACTGGTTTGTCTTTCCGATGAATGCAGCCAATCCAGCAACATGGGCGACGCTTACCTTCTTTAAGTTCGCTCACAGTTCGTTTAATATGCTCAGTTCGAGTTTCAATTTTCTTTGGGAAGGTAATCCAGCAGATCCACTCGTTGCGCGCCAGTGGCGTTAAAGTTTCCCAAATTACAAGAGAAGCTTTGTTAGCAGTGAGGGCTTTTTTTAATTCAGCAGGTATTTTGTGTGCCGTTCCACTTGAAATTTGTTTGGTTGCCATTAGAGTGTTTTAACGGTGCTCAAACTTAAATTATTTACCTTCGTATGCACTTCGGAGTTCAGCGAGATTTAATCTTTTCATGGGCATAAGTGCTTGAGTGACGCGGTCAATTTGTTCACGAGTTCCTTCGCTCATCATTTTGTACATTTCTGTAGGGCAGATTTGCCAAGACAATCCGTATTTATCTTTTAACCAGCCACATTGTTCAGCTTCAGGAACTGCACTTAGCTTGTCCCAGTAGTAATCCATTTCCTCTTGGGTGTCGCAGTTGATCATTAGAGAATTGCCCTCAGTAAAATTAAACTGATGATTGTGCGCACTTTCCATAGCAGCAAACCATTGGCCTTCCAAAGTGAAGTCAGTAAACATGATGTTGCCTTCTGCATCTGGCGCCATTCCCGCTGGGTAGGTAGCAAGAGTGCCACGCTTGGCATTTTTAAAAATAGATAAATAGAAATCGGTAGCTTCACGAGCTTTTCCGTAGTTGTTACCAACGAACATGATTGAGGGAATGATCGGTGGACGTGGTTCACCAGCTGGATTGGTTAGCATTAATTGCCAAGACACTCCGAATTTATCTTCTACCCAACCATAGTGCTCGCTAAATGGATATTTATCTAGAGGCATCATAATTTTGCCACCATCAATGAGTTTTTCCCACACAGCATTTAACGCCTCGTTAGCATTGTCTATTTGTGATGGGTCAAAGTTCACCATGAAAGACATCGAAGGGTTGGTTCGGAAGATTGGTCCGGCGCTCATACACATAAAGCTGTACCCCATGACTTCAAATGAAACTAAGTCACAATCACCAGAAGGGGTGTCGTGAAGAACAGTCATATTGGTAACTTTTGAATTTGGGAAAGTTGCGGAGTAAAATTCAGCAGCTTCCTTGGCTTGAGTATCAAACCAAAGGTGAGGGATAATTTTTTGCATAAATGTTTACTTAATTTTCACTAGCTTGCCTTTACGCTTCACAATGTTTTTGTAATCCCATTGGATCTTAGCGCCTTTTTTAAGCCATCGTTTGAGATCTTTAGGAATAATTTGATCAATATTTGTGTAGTCGATTTGCGAAGCTTTAAAACTACCTTGAGCAACTAGACTTTTCTCTTCAAATGACTGACCACTCCAGAACAGTAGGCGGACGCCAGCTTTGACGATGCTGTATCCTGCAATGGGGTTGCCGTCGAGGAACCAAACAGGGCCGCCGTGCCATAGTTTGCTTTCCGCGGTTTTTGGTAGGCCAGCTTCTATCTCTTTAGCTAATAAAACGCAAACCTTTTTTTCTTGCCCTTTTAGCTTGTTGTTATATGTTGTTATGTCTTTGTGCATGGGGTTAGATTAAATTGAAGTGAGCTTTAATTTTGTTCGTCCGCAGAAGGGCCATAGATAGCAGGAACGCGAGCGCCCATTGCCCGAAGGTAGGTAGCGAGTTGTCCGCGATGATGAATAGCATCAAATAAAAATCCCCAGGCCATGTTGAATTTTTTTGCTTTCCACTCTTCGCCCATAGAGGCATCGCCATTTTCCCAGTCTTCTTCAGAAATAGCTTCCACATCTTTTTGTAATTGCGCCATGCCTTCGTCGAACTTAGTCAGCATGTCTGTTTTACTCTGATTTTCCATTTCGTGCGGGTTAAAATCTGGCGCGCCAGCAGTAACTATTCCAGAGATCGCTTTCCACTGCACTGCCAGTTGGGCAGCAATATTGCCGGCTTCGCGAGCACGGTCGTGAACTTTGTAAGCGTGCTGGTCATCTGGCAGGGCATCTATAGCCACTCTAAACTTTGGGGCTTCTTCTGCAATAGTGTCCAAGAAAAATTCTTTATTAGTCATATTCATGTGTTAATGGTTAGTTTATATTTTATTGGGATGAAACTTACTCAGGATATAATGAATCATTAAGGATAGGAAAGACCAGTAGAGTGCAAAACCGATCAGGAAAAATGGTGGTGGGGTATCTGGTTCTAGGCGTAAAAAATTGATGTAGGGTAGTAAAGGTCCTATTAAGACAATTTTGATGGGTAATAGGATTATAGATATCGCATTTTTCCAAGCGACTGGTGACCCCATTCCCAGAAATGATTCGGTATGTTCAGGAAAGAGTTGGGCTCCTGAAGCTCCCAAAAGTGAGTTTGAAATAAAAAGAAAAACGAACGCACAAATAAGGAAGAGAATTACGAATTTTGGCCTTGAAATGCTCATCCCATTTAATTATTTTCCAACTTCAACTGTGAAGCCAGCATACGAGAAACGCTTCATATCAAATGGCATATCCATGTTGTTGCCGTACTTTTTTTCGAAAAAAGCCATAACTTTTTTGTTAACCGAGTCACGATGAGAGCGTGATTTGAAAACAATAAACGAAAACCACACTGCTTCTGTTGGTTTAGTTTTGGCCATTTTTGCGAATGTGAAGGCGACGTATTTGGGTTCGGCGTCATCTATCTTACATTCTTTGTAATCTAGAGCTCCGGATTTTAACCAAATATCTTTTGCTTCTGTCGCGATTTTTTTATATTTAGCTGTGCTTTTTTTAGGGATGGAGATCACAAATCCATCAACATATGTGCCTTTGGTCATAAGAGTGATGTTAATTTAATTATTGAACAAATCATCATGAAATTATTATAACAAAAAACACTCACAATTGTGAGTGGTTTTTGTTTGGCTCCGCATCATGGACAACATTAGGAACTTTCCAAAAAGTGGTCAATTGACTCAAAGCTCATTCTGTATTATAATCAATAATTCTAAGGAGGACTAAGTTTATGTTAGAGGATCTTAAAAGAAGGTTTTTTGTGGTTATTCACACAATCACCAATGGGCTCGATCATGCTTTGGAAACATCAGCATTAGCGAAACAAGCTGGTGCGGATGGAGTATTTTTAATTCCAGATTACGCAAAAGGTGCTGGAAGAGCGGCAGTCGGAGAGCAGTTTTCATATCTGGAAAAATTGAAAGTTAAAATGCCAGAATTTCTCATAGGGGTGAATTTTTTGGTTGGGCCTGAAATTCTCATACCAAGAATTTATGACGCCCAACCTGATTTATACCAGACTGATAGTAGCTCTGTTTCGGGAATTGATAAATTGAAGTTACCGAACACGGAATTTTTCGTCGGGGTCGCCTTCAAGTATTCAAAGAATGTTCATCTCATTGGTGACGCATTGAAAGGGCATTGTGAAAAGGTTTCTACTATTGCTGATGTTCCAACAACTAGCGGTAATGCTACTGGCGTTGAAGCGGATTTGGAAAAAATCCGTGAGATACGTTCATACCTACCGGAGAATAAGCGCCTCGGTATCGCGAGCGGGGTCACAGAGCACAACGTAAAGTCATATCTTAAGGAGGGGGTCACAGATTTTTTAGTCGCCACCTCTCTTATTGATAGGGTGAGTGAAGAAAACGGTGCTGATATTTTAAACCTTGCAAAAGTTCTGAAGATGTCAGAAATTATTCATTCGTTTTGAAACTGAAATTTTCCTGCACGTACGCCACCCATATATGGGTGGCTTTTTACATACCTATGAAATTTAATTTAAACAAAAACCACCAGATAAATCTGATGGACTTTGTCTGGCTCGGGAGCTGGGATTCGAACCCAGGACCGATCGGTTAACAGCCGATAGCTCTACCACTGAGCTACTCCCGAATATTCAATTATCGCTGTCGGTGTTTATGCACTGACCTGCCAGCGGATTCAATATACTTCGGTATTTTAGCAAACTCTTGTGGTTTTATCAATACCACGTAGCTGCGTAAAATTCCTCCGAAATTCCTCGAGTTGTACCGTTTTTAACAATTCTATGGTATTCTTAAGGTATTAAAATCAGGTTTGAAATAAAAAATTGAAAGCTCAAATCAAAAATCGTCATCAAGATGGCCTAACTGTTATTGAGGTTGTAATTACTCTATTTATTATTGGAGTAACTTTAGTGTTATTCGCTGTGGCAGCTAACTCCATAGTTTTAAATAAATCATCTAAGTATAAAGAAATAGCTTTACGGATTGCAGATCAAAAAATTCAAACAGTACGTAATGCATCATTTAGCTCAATTCCAGCTTCGGGCACGTTTTCTGACCCGCAACTTTCTTCACTTCCGAACGGTCAAGGGAATATAACCGTTTCAGATATTTCTGCAACATTAAAAAATGTTGCTGTAGTAGTAACGTGGACCAATCCTAA
Organism: uncultured Candidatus Saccharibacteria bacterium; assembly: GCA_964557735.1. Taxonomy (GTDB): domain Bacteria; phylum Patescibacteriota; class Doudnabacteria; order UBA920; family UBA920; genus UBA920. Next base: position 152 of record CAZLAR010000016.1, on the reverse strand, counting down.
AACTCAAGGCACTCAACAGATTCAGATTCAAACATATATGGCGTCGGGGGGGCTAGGTCAATGAGATTACGCCAAAGAAAACAAGATGGCTTCACTATAATAGAACTCGTCATTACAATCGCCATTAGTACTATTTTGCTTGGGGCAATGTT
>CAZLAR010000015.1:10590-16773 GCA_964557735.1 uncultured Candidatus Saccharibacteria bacterium | reverse complement strand
TTTGCCGGCTGGCAATTGCAACTTCACCATTGCTTTGACTTTTTTAGCCATTATTCGATTCCTTCAAGTAGTAATCCGCTATTATTTGCCCGCCAAAGGCGGGACAGGGACGAGACCGCAAGACGAATCCGCAGCCGACTACTTATTAATTGATGTGGGAATTATAAGGGATTTTATAGGTTTTGGCAAGGGTACTGGAGATTTAGATTATTTGATAAAATGCCTGAATCTCTGTATTATAAGCCTACTTATGTTATAGGTATAAGGAGGGAAACATGAATATCAAGGTTGATGACGAATGTGATTTTGACCCATTGTCTATAGATCCAGGGGCTGTGAATGAAGCATTAACTGGTTGCCGTGATTGTGAATTTGTGGCTCCGGAATATTTTTCTATCGATGAAGCTCGTGATAAGGTCTTATATAAATTGCAAAAATTTCTTCGCACAACAGACCTTGTCGATATGGATGACGCAACAACTTTTGAATCTATCGGGTTGACGGGCAGCGATTTAAGGAAATTTGAGCTCAAGTTTTATACACATTCTGATATGTGGGTTACAAAAGACGTTGATGGCAACACAATATATCGAGATGAGAATGTTGAAGATGTACTGCCTCCAGTCCCTCCGAGTATTGGGGAGTTCATCTCCAAGGTTTATAATCTAGGGAAGAATTCTGGATTTCTGGCATGCAATCTGCATTATTAAGAGCCACCAAAAAATTAAAAGGCAATGCTTTAATGCAATGCCTTTCTTTTTATCTATTATTTAAATTTAACTCTTCTTAACCTGCAAGAAATCTAGTTCAACTGGAGTTTCGCGGCCGAAGATAGTAACCATGACTTTGACTTTGCCTTTAGCTTGGTCGATATCGGAAATTTTACCCTGATATTCTTTGAATGGACCGTCAGTAATAGTCACCAATTCCCCTACTTCAAAGTCTACTTTGAACTTCGGTTCTTCAGTACCCATGCGTTTCTGTAGGAAGTCCCACTCATCTTGTGCAACAGGGCTAGGAATTGTTCCTGAACCTACGAAACCTGTTACGTTAGGGGTGTTACGCACAACGTACCAGGAGTCATCAGTTACAATCATGTTAACGAGCACATAACCTGGGAAAATCTTTTCATCAAAAGTGGTACGTTTGCCATCGCGGATTTTGATCTTCTTTTCTTTCGGTACAATGGCATCAAAGATTTTGTCTTGCATACCAAGATTTTCAATACGCTGCTTGAGGTTCAAAGCCACGCTATCTTCGTATCCGCTATATGTGTGGAGCACGTACCAGTTACGTTCGCCGGTGATTTGTTGTTTCGACATTTAAAGTTATGTTAAATAAAAATTCAAGAAAAGATAAATAGAAATTTAAGTTCAGCTAGCGACGAGCTACTTAATGAGCGCTTCGAAGCCTTTAAGTAGACCGAAGTCAGCAGCGCCTAAGATGGCTGCTACGGCTAAACTAAAGCCGATTACAGTGGCTGTGTAGCGGAAAGTATCGCGGCGTGATGGCCAGATTACTTTGCCCATTTCGGCACGAACATCGCGGAAAAATTGAATTGGACCAGAGATTATTTTCATAATTTGTATATTTTAGCTATAAATTGAGGCTTTTTTAAAACCCTTCGCAGGGCTTTCCACCATTATACTACATCTTCACTCGGAAAGTCAATTGGGTTGACAGAGATGATGAAATATCGTACAATATATTGCCTTAGTTAGGCAGACAACATTTCAAATTTGAAGGAGAACTAATGAAACAGAAAGTATTGCTAGCACTAACTGTGCTATTTTTATCATCGGGCTGTTTTGCGCAACAGTTGTTTTTCTCGGAAAGTGGTGGTTATGGTAACACTTACGGGTACGAAGAAGGTTCAGTACGTGCGCCGATGGCATCGTATAGCGTTAATAAACCATTCATGCCGGCCTCGCTCACTCTTGTTTCAATGACTTTCGAGCAGATTGGTACATATGATGGTCCGCCGGTGCTGTTGGAAATTGGCGATACCAGCTCTACTCCGACCTCTGGGTCCAGGGGTCAATTGGTGTCCATCACGCAGCAAGTGACAGGAAATAACTACACTGTCCTTCTCGGTGCCGGGGTCAAGGGCTACCAAATGACAAATAATAATTACGGTTTCGCTCTCACCGCAGATGTGCCGACCGGTTATAACGGCAACACTTTAGGGTTTCGTTTAATTGGATATCAGACCATACATGCGGGTGCGCGGTTCAACTATACTGTTATCCCTTCCGGGATACTACCATTCAACATTGCGTCGACAGGTTCGAATGGCTTTAACCCATTACCCGTCGATTTAAGTTTTACGTTGGGATTTAACGGACCTCAAGTTAATGCGTTCATCCTCCAGTCAACTACGGCTAATTCGTATAACCTGATGGGGTATCCGACTTGGTGGGGATCCGGTTCAAATACCAGCCCTTCTAGTGGTGGTATTATCGTGGGTGGGTCCACCCAGATAAGATACCAAGCCAATAATGTCCCTGTGGGAAGCTATATTGGTTCGCAGGTGATTCAAGGGGGCGAACCCTTAAGAATCGCCCGAACAAGTCGCATAACTTGGACTGTTCAGTAGCATTCAAAAAACCGGGTAGAAGTGTAAAAACTCTTCCCGGTTTTATTTTATCTATTTATAGTTTGCTAAATATCCAAGTTCTTTACTGCTTTAGCGTGGGTAGTGATGAAACGTTTGCGTGGTGGTACTTCATCGCCCATTAGGGTTTCAAACACTTCGCTAATTTTTTCTAAATCTTCAATTTCTACTTTAAGCATGACGCGGCTTTCTGGATCCATAGTGGTTTCCCAAAGTTGATCCGGGTTCATTTCTCCCAAACCTTTGTAACGTTGGATTGCGTATTTCACATCACCAACCACTTGAGCGACTTGGCCGCCATCTTCTTCATCGGTAAGAATTGGGTTACCGTCTTCGTCTAGTTCGCCTTCGAAGTCAGCCGGTAGTTCCGCTGCTACCTTTTTACCTTTAGCAACTTTTTCAGATTTATTCTTCTCTTTCTTCTCCCCTGCTTCCTTAACCATGTCGTTCAAAATCTCAGTGCGCTCTTCATCGGAAAAAGCATATTGAGAATTTTTACCAACACTCACTTTGTATAAAGGCGGTTGCGCAATATACAAATGACCATTCTTGATGATGTCCGGGAAGTATCTGTACAGTAAAGTTAGTAGCAAGGTGCGGATGTGAGCACCGTCAACATCAGCATCAGTCATGATGATAATACGGTGATAACGAAGTTTAGCAATGTCGAACAAGTCACCTACCCCAGTACCGAAAGCGATGATTAGGTTTTTGATTTCAGTTGAGGAAAGCATCTTGTCTAAACGCGCACGTTCTACGTTCAAGATTTTTCCACGCAAAGGTAGAATAGCTTGGAAACGACGGTCGCGGCCTTGCTTGGCACTGCCGCCAGCACTATCTCCCTCTACAATATACAATTCACAATTTTCAGGGTTAGTTTCGCTACAGTCAGCCAGTTTACCAGGCAAAGCTAAGCCATCCAGCACGCCTTTGCGAATAACGCTATCACGAGCCGCACGTGCAGCTAAGCGAGCCTTTGAAGCCAATATTCCCTTCTCAATGATCTTGCTTGCATCTTGTGGATGCTCTTCCATGTACACTTCCAACTCGTGAGCCATAACTGACTCTACAGCTGTGCGAACTTCTGGGTTGCCGAGTTTACCTTTAGTCTGACCTTCGAATTGCGGGTTTGGCAGTTTTACAGAAATAATTGCAGACAGACCTTCGCGCAAATCTTCTCCAGTTAGCTTTTCAGATTCTTTAACAAAATTATTTTTAACAGCGTATGTGTTAATAACGCGTGTTAACGCCGTACGGAAACCGGTCACGTGCATTCCACCTTCAACGTTGAATTCATTATTGGCGTATGCCAAAACAGTTTCGTCGTAGTCATCCGTGTACTGCAACGCAATTTCTACTAAAATATCTTCCTGAGTTTTGTTGATATAAATTGGAACGTGTTTGGTCTTCTTATTGCGGTTGAGCTGCTTAATATAACTAACAACTCCGCCTTCAAAGTAATATTGATATGTTAGACCAACGCGTTCATCGGAAATCATAAAGTGCAAGCCTTTGGTTAGGTAGGCCTGGGAACGCAAATGTTCTAGAACTGTTTTAAATTTAAAAGTAGTTGTTTCGAAAATACTACCGTCTGGATAGAAAGTTACAGAGGTGCCAGTTTGGCGTGGATCGTTTTTATCGACTTTGCCAATTTCCTTAACCTTGCCTTGAGGCACACCAATTTTGTAGTTTTGTTCGTAGATCTTGCCGTCTTTGCGAACTTGTGCAGACATGTTCGTGGAAAGAGCATTAACAACCGCTGCCCCTACACCATGAAGACCACCAGATACTTTGTACCCAGATGCGTCGCCACCAAATTTACCACCAGCATGAAGAACTGTTAATACAGTTTCCAGGGCCGACTTCTTTGTTGTCTTGTGAATGTCTACTGGGATACCACGACCGTTATCGTGCACTGTTACGCCACCATCTTCTTGAATGATAACTTGAATAAGGTCGGCATGACCGGCCATCGCTTCGTCTACAGAGTTGTCTACAATTTCCCAAATTAAATGATGAAGACCGGTTTCCGATGTGGAACCGATGTACATGCCGGGACGTTTACGTACCGGGTCTAGTCCTTCCAGGACGGTGATATTGGCTGAGGAATAACTATCTGATTTTGCTTTCTTGTCTGCAGCTGCGTCAGCGGCATCTTTGGTGCTTTTTGCCATAAAATACGTGTGTTTCTATGAATTTTCGGGTGAATTTCAGTAACTAATTTATATAGGAATTATAGCATATTTAACGCTAATTTTCTATACAAAAAAATAACCAAAACCCTTGCTAAATCTAAGTATTTATGGTATAATTATCATACGTTTATGGAGGATAAATTATGAGAAAACGTGTTTTAACAATGGCTTTGTTTCTTTTGGCAGTAAGCCCTGTGGCTTTGGCGCAAAAAGCTAAGGGGAAGAAATCTGTCGATGGTTGCATGTTGTCAGCGCAGGCTTACATCGGCTCATCTCACTGGTTCTTGAGCGAAGAAATAGGTCGCATAGAATCTGTAGAAAAGAAATCTGTGAAAGATAGCTTGGGTAAGTCGTACGAGGTGCTCAAGGTTGTGCACCCGGGGCTTCTCAGATGTTTTTCAAATGAGTATGGCGGGCGTTTCTGCTCACGACTTAAAATTGAATCCATCGGAATAACCGGCAACGATGCTGCTGCTTTACCTGAAAAAAAATCAGATGCTGAGGAAGCTTCCATCCCGCAGGTGTATGGCTTGTGGGTCATACCGCAATCCAGCAAGGATGCAAATTGTTTATTGTTGCAAAAAAAATGGTTGGCTCTGTTTTGACAGGCTAACGACTTTAACCAAAAGGACGACCGCAAGGCCGTCCGTTTTTATTTTATCTTAATTCAGCATCAAACTGCGCGGCAGTTTGTTTGTAAACCTGGTCTTGAAGTGGTTCAACTTCAGCAGCCTCTAGAGTACGGTCTGGACTGCGGTAAAGCACTCGGTAGGTGTAGCTTACACGGTCAGCGCCAAACTTAGTAGCGTTTTCGTATTTATCCATAAGCTGCACTTCTTCGACTAAGTCCCCGCCTATGTCGCGGATTAGGTCAAAGTAATTATTTGGTTCAAAAGTATTTTTAACAATGAAAGAGATATCGCGCACAACTGGCGGGTATTTACTCACAGCTTCAAACTTTTGACCAAGATGTAACTGCTTAACAACGCGCGGATCTTCTGACCACAACAAACGAATGTCTGGCAACTCCATGCCAATAATAGCTAAGCGTTCTAACCCAAAACCAAACGCCCAACCGTTGTACTGCTCCGGGTCTACATCTAAACGTTTCAAAACTTCCGGATTAACCAAACCAGCACCCAGCACCTCCACCCACTGACCGTCTTTATCAACTTCCATTTCGAGAGAGCTGTGCGTATAAGGGAAAGTGTCATCGTTGAAACGGTACTTCACATCTGGTCCAAAAGCCGCCTTCACCACATTGGCCAATACTTCTTTTAGCTCGTCTTGCGTAATAGTGCGTTCGCTGGTTGGATGTAAATATAAACCATCCATCTGATGGAAAATGTTCATGTGGTTACGGTCGATTTCATC
>CAZLAR010000015.1:0-10490 GCA_964557735.1 uncultured Candidatus Saccharibacteria bacterium | reverse complement strand
AATATAAACCATCCATCTGATGGAAAATGTTCATGTGGTTACGGTCGATTTCATCTTTGCGGTAAACTTTACCGTAAGACAAAACGCCAAGCTGTTCATTGGCAGCAATTTTCGCGCGTACTTCCTCTTGTTGGAAATAGTAGTACCACATGACCGTGGTGTGAGTGCGCAAAATATTTTTATCGTCTACATAGTAAGTGTCGCTGTGTGAACGAGCTGGATGATCCGGCGGAAAATTAAATAAATCAAAGCTCGCATTAGCAGGAACAATTTCTGGAATGGTGATTATGTCGAAGTTGTTGAATTGCTCTAGTTCTACAATATTGTTAACTAGTTCACGAATTGGCCCACTCTCGCGGCGCGAGAGGTCAGCCATATTTAAATAGCGTTTAATGCGCGCTGCTTCTGCATCGGTGCGTTTGTCGAGTTCAATTTTTAAACGATTTTCTTCGTCGGAAGGAATGGTTAAATGCGCCATACTGTATTTCTGTTATTGCTAGCTATTGCAAAATCTTACCAATTTTGGTGTCTGCTGGCAAGATCATAATTTCGGGTTTGTCGCTGGGTGTGTCGGACATGCCGATCTCAAAAGCAGCGCAGATCATTCCCTGGCTCTCGATGCCGCGAATAGTCGCCGGCTCAAGAATAAATGGCTCGTGAGTTTCGGAGTGGAGGTTATGAGCGATCTTCGCTTCAGGTAAAGCCAAAGGCACAATTGCACCGACTTCAAAGTTAAACGCGCCACAAACTACTGGTGAAATAATCCGATGGCCGTCAGTCAAAGAAATGAGTCTGAGCCGGTCCGCGTTGGGGTGTTTGTCTATAGCTGTTACTTTTGCAGCAATTACGTGGCCAGTATGAGGAGCAACAGCATCTTTAACAAAATATTTTTTTAAAAAATCTAGCATGATGAACGTGACTTAATTTACATTACTAATAATTTTTACACTCGACTTCGTTGCAGATATAGCCGGTCATTCCTGTTGGTGGGCTTTGGAAAATCGCTTTTATGCTAAAGGTATCAAACGGGTCTGGGGAAGTGTAAACATAGTCAGCGCCGGTTGGATCTTTTGGAACCGAAGTTATGTATCTTGGAATTAATGCGTATGGGTACTGATCTTTAGTTGGGAACACATTGATTTTGTCGCTATTAGAGTCGACGTTGGCACTGGAATAAATCATCAAAGCGCTTTTGATGTTTTCTAAATCTGTAATTCGTTGTTGATCGTTTACTTGTCCATCTTCTTTTGCCGCCGTTTCCTCAGCATTTTTAGCACTATATTTAATTAGCTGATTCTGTGTTTCACTGTAGTAAGCCAAAGTAAAATCTAGAGCATTATTAATAGCTTCATACCCATAAACGTATTGTTCAGCATTAATGGGATCGTTGTAGTTGGTAGCAACTGTGTTGTACGAGGAAATGGCTTCACTCATAGCAATAAAGTCTGCTACTTTTGGATAAGTTTTTTTCTCGGCCTTGTATTTTAACAATGCTCCACCAATTTTTTTAATGGTGCTTTGGCGTTGAGTATCTCGATCCAACTTTGCTTGAGGTGATTGATCTATATTCAAATTATCCAACGCTGTGGCATTAGGATCTTTGAAATCGTACAAAGAAATAGCCATAGTGCCGATAGTTGTTAATGTCGGCTGGTGTAATCCCCGTTCTTTTATTTTAGATTTAATTGCCAGCAACTGAGCGTCGTTATAGGGCGTATTCGAGAGAATGCCATAACCACCTTTTACAAAGTCTGCGTCGTTATATTCCCCACCACGGAAAGTCCGAGAGATTAATGGGTCGCTACTAAAAATATGATGTTCATCGCCATCTGCTAACCCGTCGCTGTCGCTATCTGGGTTATTTGGATCGGTGCCTTCGTCGTATTCTTCTTTGTTTGTAAAGCCATCGCGATCAGGGTCAGCAGTATCACCACAAGTAGTTTTAATAGTACAGGTTTCAGCTCCAAAGAATCGGGCCAGCCAGTCAGCAGGGGTAGTTGTGTCAGGTGTAATTTCGGGTTGCTCTGTGGCGGTATTTTCGACTACTGGCTGGTTAGTCTCTTTATTCCCTAAAAAGTACCACACTCCAAAACCTATTAACGCTAGCACAACCAGAGCTGTGGGAATTAGAACTTTTTTACTTTTCAGTAGCCCGCGCTTGCGGCCAGGAACACTTAATACAGTGGGTGCGCTTTTGGTGTTACCAAAAATCTGATCAGCACTACCTGCATTGACTTTACGAATAGGCGCAGTGGGTACACTGGCTGCTTCCGGCATGACGTTATAAAAAGTTGATTCTGACTCTGTTTTTGCCATTTGTTTATGCGTTCAAAAAAATTTCAACTGTAATAATAAATAAAACTAAAGTTAATCCAACCCACCATAGTAACAAACTAAATACTTGGAGTACTAGTAAAGCCACAATTAGGATGGAAAGAAGAACTGCTTGCCTCGCACTTACTCTGAGTTGCTCGATGTACATTCCAGGGGTATATCTTTTTCGAAAAGATATTCCAACAATTGTCATCAGTCCACAAAGGCTTAGAAATAGTGTTAAGTAGAAGAAAAGATGACCTATTGCCCCGGATGTAAATGGATCCACTGACCACAGTACCGAAGCAAATGCTGCTAAAGACAACAATGTGCCAATGGATATTGGGATGAGATAAGTACGAGTAGTATGATGCATAAGCGTTATTATTATACCACTATTTTCTCGGTATAACTCGCCCCAAGGATTTTTTTACTAGTTCGTAGGTTTGATGGCGAAGTTCTGCGTTGGTAATAAACTGTTTGATGTATGGAGAAATAGAAAGTAGGATGATGATCACAATTCCCGGTAAGATATACATCTCGATATTATCAACTTTTAGGCCTAAGTAGTAGCCGAGCATGGTGACACTGAAAACCCATACAAGCGCACCAACAATGTTGTAGGTTAAAAATTTTGCGTAGCTCATTTTCCCTACCCCAGCAAGTGTGGGAACGAAGGTTCGAACTATTGGTACAAAACGAGCGATGATAATCGTTTTGGAACCGTGCTTGTCGAAGAATTTTTCGGCGCGCTCTAAATGTTTTTTGTTAAACAGTACTGAGTTCTCTTTAGCAAAGATTTTGGGACCAAATTTTTTGCCAATAGCGTAACCGGTGCTATCGCCAATAATAGCAGCGCCTGTTAAGACTATTAGCAAAAGTGAAATGTCTAGGTAGCCTTGAGCAGCTAAAATACCAGCGGTAAAAAGAAGGCTATCGCCTGGCAAGAAAAAGCCGACTAGTAAGCCGGTTTCGGCAAACACTATTCCGAATAGCCCTAAATAGCCAACGGCTTTAATTAGTTCGATTAAATCAAAATGTGGCATGAATGTACTATAAATGTATTGCGTTCTGTTTTATTATAACAGACCTAAGTTAAATCGCTGTAATTACAGTTGTGTTGTTTAGATTTTTTGTGAAGTTGTGCAAATAAGTCGAACTGAACAGCTTCCCGAATTTTTTCTATTGTTGTTAGTAACTTTTCTTTGAGTGCAGTAATTTCTTCTGGGGTGGCTAGTTTCATGTTAGTAAATTCGTTTGGGAATACGTACCAATATTGTAATGATGAAACTGGCTTGTGAAAAAATTCATCGCACGCCCATTGATAGATGCGCAACTGGTCTAGGTCATTGCTATCTGTCTTTTTTGGCACTTTCTCAGAAGTTTTGTAATCGATAATAGCGAGGTTGTCTTTAGAGCCAGGAGCAGCGTCGGCGCGGTCAATTTTTCCGTTAAAATGATACTGCTGTTTGTCGCCTAGTTTCATTGTGAAAGGTTGTTCTATCAAAACTGGAGTTGGCTTGGTGGTAACAGTTTGTGCATAAAAAGTTTTAAAAATTTGTAAACCACGTTTTCGGTATTCTTCTTTTTGAGTTTTGTCTTTGTACCAATCATCAATCCACTCTTTCTCGTAAAGTTCGAACAACAATTCTTCTGGTGGAAATTCTGCAACAACTTTTTTTGTAAACAAATCTTGCTGGGGCGTTGAAAGTTTTTGTTGGTAGGCTTCCATATACTTTTGAAGTACTGTGTGAATGGTCGAGCCAAAACTTAAGTGATGATTACCAGGCATTGGTAGTCGCAAGTAGTAGCGGTATTTGTAGTCCAGTGGGCAGTTAAGGAATTGACTAATTTGGCTAAAGGAAAAATTAGTTGGTAGGTCTTGGTAAACTTCTGTGCGTTTTTTACCGCGCGCTTTTGGTTTGTCGAATACAACTTTGCCAGTGGCTTTTTGTGCGGTCTCAGTTGGGACTAAATTGGTTTCGCTTAAGAACAGTGAAGGCTTCTTCATTTTTGCTCCGCCGTAGTCTTGTCCCCATGAAACATACAGGTGAGTTTTGGCACGAGTTATGGCAACATAAAATAGGCGGCGTTCTTCTTGTAAATGGAAGTCGCCTTCTGGGATAATGTCTTTAATTAACGGCGCTGGTAGTTCGATGGCGTCGCGTTTTGCTCGGGTTGGAAAACGCTGGTCTACCATATTTATGATGAACACAAACTTAAACTCTAAACCTTTAGAGCTGTGCACTGTCATAACTTTTAAGCTTTCTGGGCCGCTGTTGGGATCGAATTTCAACACTCCCTCTTCGCCGGCTTCAAGCTCCAGTTTTAAATAGTCCAAGAAGCCACGCATGGTGCGGTTCTCTTCTGCTTGTGTATAGCCTTCAATTTTTTTATAGAACTGCTCTAAAAGTTCCCGGTTTTGAGCGTTTTCTAATGTGTCTGGAGTAAGAAGTATGTCTATTTCTAAATCTGCGACGAGTTGAACGAAAAGTTCTACGGCGGAGCGCTCAGTTGTGAGCGCGCTGTGTTCCGCGAGTAATTTTATTAGTTCTTGTAGTTTTTTTCTCGCATCTTCTGAAACAGATGCAAGCGCTTCATTATTTTGAATGGCTTCGTACAACGATAAAGCTTTACGATTTGTAAACTGCGTTAAGTGTGCAATGTCGATTGGATTTAAACGAAACTTTGGAAAGTTTAGTACGCGGTAAAGCGCCGAAGACTCGTGGTAGTTGTCGAGCAACCTTAAGTAGTTAATTAAGTCAGCAATTAATGGCTTGCGGTATAGGCCGCGGTTGGCGACGAAGCTAAAAGGGATTAACTTTGCTTCGAGCAAAGGAATAATTTCTGAAGCCCCTGAGTTAGCGCGCGTGAGAATGGCAAAGTCGTTCCAAGTTGATTCTGGGAACTGTTCTTTTAATTCCAAGACTTTGTTAATTACCAAGTTCAACTCTTCACTTAAATCCTTACCTTCAATAACTTGTACGTGACTTTTGTCTGTGTTGTGACCTTTGAGGCGTTTATTAATCTTAAGTTGTGTTTCCAAACGATTTGGATTGTTGGCTTGAATAAAATTATATGCCAAATCCAAAATTTCTTGATTACTTCGGTAATTGTCGACCAAAGTAATATCCTTTAAATTTTTGTAGTCGTCTTTGAGTTTTAAAATATTGGAAACACTGGCGCCACGGAATTTATAAATTGACTGGTCATCATCCCCTACCACGACAACGTTTTGTTCGTCGCCTGCCAATAATTTAATTAACTCGTATTGAGCGACATTGGTGTCTTGGAATTCATCAATCATGATGAACTTAAATTGTTTTTGGTAGTACTTCAAAAGATTCGGTCGTTTTTGGAACAACTGAATACAGTAGTGAATTAAATCACCAAAATCTAGGTAGGCGTTGTCGAGCAAAAGCTTTTGGTATGTCGCGTAGGCGTTGGCAAGTTCTTCAATGCGTTGCTTCTCTACTTCCGCTTCTTCACTGTTTTCTTCTAGGGTCGGCAGTTGCGGTGCTTCGGTATTTAACTTAATTAATTCCGCGTAGTTGATGTAATCTTCTGGCGTAATTAGTTCGTCTTTGCACTTTGAAAAATGATCCAGCAGCGCGTCTATGAACTTGTTTGGGCTACCGAGTGGTTTGTAATAGTCGAGTTTGAATTCACTGAAGTTTCGATAAAGAAAAACCCACTGCCGAGTTTTATCTAGTAACTCAAAATCGTTCGACAAACCCATATCAATTCCGTGTTGTTTTAAAATGCGTTCGCAAAAACTGTGGAATGTGGATATCCATAGGTCGTAGCTGCCTAATGGTAGATATTCCTCTACCCGGGCTTCCATTTCCCCGGCAGCCTTATCTGTGAAGGTTAAAGCCAGAATCTCCTCAGGTTGAGCCAATTTTTGCTCCAAAAGGTAGGCAATGCGGCGGGTAATGACCGTAGTCTTGCCAGTTCCAGCCCCAGCCACAATTAAAAGCGGCCCATTGGTGTGGGTCACGGCTTGGAGCTGTTCGTTGTTAAGGCCTTCAAGGAGTTTTGACATTTTATTTTATTGTAAGTATAGTGCGTTTAGAAAAGGTTTACGGGAGGAAGGAATGAAAGAATTATTTATGATAGATGACTCTTCTGAGGGAGGGCTTTATACGACTGGAGAGTCTGACGAGAAAGATAATGTTCGTGTTACAGCCTCTAATATTGCTGTCGATGATATCCCTGTTGGCCAACACAATGACCTAGATATGTACGCCGAGCTGTGCGAAAAAAAATTCGGTTTTGTGCCAGATGGTTTTTATAGAGGTGAAGGATATGATAGCTTGAACGAAAATTACAAGGGATCCAAGAGATATCGTTCCGTTATTATTTTCATCAAATTTTGACTTACCACACTTAGCGAGGACCTCAACTCGCTTTTTATTTTTGCCCGCATACCGGTGAGCCCTACTCCTTCCCAGTAAAAAATCCTGCCCACTGTTTCCATAAGTCGTTGCCTTCATCTTTGTAGCGCACCCAGAACTGAGACGGGTTTACAATTTCCACGTTCTCGTATTTTTCCAAACTGAGCAGGTCGTTGTCGCGCGTGATTAAATATTCGGCACCGGCTTCCACTGCACTTTCCAAAATTTTATTATCTTCTGGGTCGCGCACAATATTAATCTGATGACGATTCACCACCATATTAATCTGCGACATCAAGTCGTTGATTTCACTTTCGTACTCAGGATTTTCAATCAGGCGACGCATGATCAATTTATTTTCCTGCAAAGTCTGATGATTCGCGTACGCCTCTATCTCCCCTGCGCGCACCGCATCGATAATCTGCTTTTCGTAGGAATAGTCATCTTTAATCCCATCGATAATTACATTTGTGTCTAAAACAATTTTCATTCATTATTTCTTAGCCCGTGAAGAAGATGCGGTGCGAGAGTTGCGCCCAGTGTTTGGATTGCTGCGTGAACCGGAACGAGAACCCTTAATTGCCATCAGGAAGCGGCGTGGATCTTCGTCTAGGTCGATGAAGTGATCTGTTAGTTCTTTAATTTTGCTACTGGTAGATTTTCCAAAAGCTACAGTTTCTGTGAGCTGTCCGGTCATTTGTAGATATTCTAATAGAGGCGCAAAGTCGCCATCACCACTGGCTAGCACTACTACGTCGAGCTTGTTCATCTGCTTGATGATATCCATAGCAATACCGACATCCCAATCGCCTTTTTGGTTGCCACCGGCGAATGTTTGTAAATCCTTCGCTTTGACTTCAAAGCCAGCTTTTTCTAAGGCATCAAAAAAAGATTGCTCTTCGGGCATATCAGCTTTAACAACGTAAGCAATGGCGCGAATGAGTTTGCGGCCACCAAGCGCTTCTTGCAGCACTTCGTTAAAGTTAACGCGTGAGCTATAAATGTTGCGAGCCGAGTAATATAGGTTTTGGACATCAACGAATATTCCTACTCGTTGGTCCGGGTTTCTTATGGACATGTTATTTTATTTATTATTCAATTAAGTTTTTAGCTTCTTCTACGGCCAACTCGGTGACCTCAGCCTGTTCCATTTGCAAAGTTGCGGCATTGGAAATGCTGGACTGCAATTTAGCAAAGTCGTTAGTAACTGTGCCCATGGTGTTGCCAGCGTTCTTAATATGATTGTTAAGCACGCCTAAATTTTTACCGAATTTATCGGACTCCTGTTGAATACCAGACACCATATGCAAAAGCTTCTCAGCTACCTCGTTAACTTGCTGGCCACGTAACGCAATTAAAATAATCTGCAAGTGATGATACAAAGTGTTTGGGCTGACCATGTAGACTTTTTTAACGCGCGCGTATTCAACAGTTGGCATATCTTCCAAAGCTTCGTGGAAAACGCCTTCGCTAGGAATGTACATTAATGCAAAGTCAAAAGTGTTCTCCTGAGGGAGAATGTATTTCTTGTGAATTTCGTCTATGCGCTTGCGGATGTCACGCAGGAAAGCTTTGCGTAAATTGTCGGCCGCATCTTGTTCGTTCGCTTCTTTATATAGACGAAAGTTTTCCATGGAGAATTTACTGTCTACGGGCAGGATTTTGTCGCCAACGAACACGGCCATATCTACCACTTCTCCATTTTTAAATTTGTACTGGCTCTTGTATGAGTTCTTATTTAAAACTTGTGAGAGCATGTTCTCTAACATTTCTTCACCAAAGTTACCGCGCGCTTTTGGGCTAGCCAGCACTTCAGATAGACGACGAATGTCAGGACCAATTTGAGACATCTCCCCTAGCTTACCTTGCAAAGCGCCAATCACTTTAGCAGCATTGTCTAAGCGTTCGTTTATATCTTTATTAGTCGCCGAGATAGACTTCTCCATGGAGTCTTTTGTAGCCTCAGTCCCAGTCTTGATATCGCGCATCCATTCCATCATCACTTTTAAAGATTCGTTGTCTGCAGGCTTCTCAGCGGCTTTCTTCATGGCCATGAGCATATACAAAAGGACGCCGAACCCGGCCACTAGTAAGGCGATAATAATGTAAAAAACACTGTTCATATGTGGTTAGTATACTAGATAAATGGGCATTAAAAAAGAGGCCGTGGGCGACCTCGTGAAACAGTCTCATATTTTATAATTATTGACACTAGTTAGGTTTTTAGCTAAAATTAGATTCTGTTTAAGTAATAATAAAGAGGAGAATATGGAAGCAACAACAAAACGCAAGCAAAATCCGATGGTTCAAATGCTGTTGGAGCTCAATGAGCGACATACAAAAGAATTTGTCAGCACAAAACGCTCGAGACAAATTTACCGCGTTAAACATCCCACTGAAATTGCTGTTATGAAGTGCATGGACGGCAGGGTTCATGTTCCCGTGATGACAAAAACCCCATTTGGAATTTTTACGCCATGGAGAAACATCGGTGGTCAATTCGATCTGGGATGGCCACACTACAAGGAAACTATCAAGGAGTGGGCGCGCTATTCTGTAAGTAGAGCTCGTCAGTCAGTCGTTTTAACAACCTATCACTTTGCTCGAGGATTCGAAGGCGAAGATTCAGAAATTGTTAAAAAAAGAGGATGTGCCGGCCATAATTATAATACGCCCCAAGCTATCGAAGACAGCTACAAGTTAAAGGAGCAGTTTGATGGGGTTTACAAAAACGATGGTCTGTACGCTATTCAATGTGGTATAGAAACTGATCTAGATGCTTTAATCTTGCACGGCGAAAACGGCGAGGTTGTAGATTTGGCAGAACAAAATTTCGACGGTACTGCTGAAGTCATCGAAATGTTAATCAGAATGTACCCCCACATTCCTTTAGAGGTAATTAATGATCTTCTTCCACTAGTCGAGGGTAATATTCAGCACATCGCTGATGTGAGGAAGTCTAACCGACCTTTAGCGGACTCAGAGCATCGAGAACGCGTATTAGCAGCTGGCGGAGGGTTTGATTGGCTTCATCAACCAAACTTAGCTTTAATTCTTGGCACTTATGACCCTGAGTTTAAGGCCAACATCATCAAGGCAGCTGGAATCTTGCAAAGCAACATTGATGCCAAGCGAATTGATCCGAGCGAGGGGTTGGTACTAATGGTTTCGGCTCCGTTTCGAGACCAGGGTGATGATCAGAATTTGGCAATCGAAAAAGCTAAATGGCTTGAAAAGTATGTCAATACTATCATCAAGGAAGACGTTCCTCCTTCAGAAAATGGCACACGACTTATTGATCATCTTGCTGTTCTGACGGCGACTTGCGATATGCATACTCGCAAACTGAATTTGTTGTAAAACTTTAGACACCCTACGGAAACGTCAGGGTGTTCTTTTTATCTTTTATAAAACCAAAAACACGCCTCTCTAGAAAGCGTGTTTGTGGAACTTCGATAAGTTATTTAGCTTTTATAGCTACCACTATTATATCAGGCCGTTTTAGGGGCGCAAGGGCTGGGGTGTGGATATTTATTAAAATGATAAATCAAAAAAACAGCCCCCTCTAGAGGAGCTGTTTTTATATATACGTGGCGGACTGAACGGGACTCGAACCCGCGACCTTCCGCGTGACAGGCGGACGCTCTAACCAACTGAGCTACCAGTCCACGATATTCATTTTGTGCTGCGCGATGTGCGCGGCGTGTTAAATCGGTTGGTACCGACGACAGGGATTGAACCTGTGACCTAAGGCTTATGAGTCCTTCGCTCTACCAACTG
>CAZLAR010000014.1:0-17620 GCA_964557735.1 uncultured Candidatus Saccharibacteria bacterium | reverse complement strand
ATCGCTGTCAACTTATTATTATGATAGCAGATCGTTGACTAATGTCAAGATGGTGGACCGCCCGGGACTTGCACCCGGATTCTATCGTTGACAGCGATTAGTCTTAACTACTTGGACGAGCGGCCCATGCACTCATCATTGCATAGTGCCGATAAAGCCTATATAAATTTAAAATAAAGTTTGGATCAACTTTTTATCAATAAAAAAATCAGCTGATTGAACAATCAGCTGATCTAGTTTAGTGAAGGGCAAGTTCTTCGTCAGTTTTCCAAACCCCAAGTCTGCCCGCTGCCTTAGCTTTGTGAACCTCATCTCGCAAATTTCCGTTAGGATGCGGAACTTCTGAGATCCCTTCGGTTTTAAATGTGTATTGGGGATTTCGTTCCCGTTCTTGGAATAAGAACTTAACAAAATCTTCTTCAGATTCATGAAACGAAAGCTTGGCCTCAATTTGTCCATTAGAGGTAATCTTCCAATGAACTTTATATAAATGGTATGACATATTAATAATACCTCCTACTATCATATGAACACCTAAAGTGTACGCCTAATTATGAAAAATGCAAAATAAAACAAACTTGACACGCCAGCCAAAACTACCTACAATACATTGTGATTGGCGCGCCTTGCGGCCGCTGATTTTATTTGTACAATAATTAATAATTGAATAAGCGAGAGCAGTCCTGATGCTCCTGGATTCCTTAGCGAAAAAAAAGAGAGACCCTCCCTTTTTCCCCGCTTCAATGGAGGCCAAGGATAGAGGAAAGAGAGAGGGTATCTCGGATCATCCCGCGACCGCATATTCAACGAAAGGTATCAAATGGCAGAGCAATTTGATCGTTCGAAAACCCACGTTAACGTTGGTACTATTGGTCACGTAGACCATGGTAAAACAACTTTAACTGCGGCTATCACAACCGTTCTTGCTAAGACCGGTGGTGCTAAAGCTCGAGACTACGCTAGTATCGACAACGCACCAGAAGAAAAAGCACGTGGTATTACTATCAATACCTCACACGCTGAATACGAATCCGAAAAGCGTCACTACGCTCACGTAGACTGTCCAGGTCACGCTGACTACATCAAGAACATGATTACTGGTGCAGCTCAAATGGATGGCGCAATTCTAGTAGTATCTGCTACTGATGGACCAATGCCTCAAACTCGTGAACACATCTTGCTTGCAAACCAGGTTGGTGTAAAAAACATCGTGGTTTACATGAACAAGTGTGACATGGTTCAAGACGCTGAACTTCTAGACCTTGTTGAAGAAGAAATTCGCGACCTTTTGACTAAGTATGATTTCCCAGGCAAAGATACTCCAATCATTCGTGGTTCTGCGTTGAAAGCTTTGGAAGGCGACACATCCGACATGGGTGAGCCATCTATCTTGAAGCTTGTAGAAGCTTTGGATACTTTCTTCCCAGATCCAGTTCGTGAAACTGATAAACCTTTCCTAATGCCGATTGAAGATATCTTCACTATTGAAGGTCGCGGTACTGTGGTTACTGGTCGTATCGAACGTGGTGTTATCAACATTAACGAAGAAGTAGAAATCGTTGGTATCCGCCCAACCTCTAAGACAGTTGTTACTGGTGTTGAAATGTTCAATAAGCAACTAGACAAGGGTATGGCTGGAGATAACGCTGGTTTGCTTCTACGTGGTGTAAAGAAAGAAGAAGTAGAACGTGGTCAAGTTTTGGCTAAGACTGGTTCTATTACTCCTCACACTGAATTCGAAGCTGAAGTATACATCTTGAACAAAGAAGAAGGTGGCCGTCACACTCCTTTCTTCAAGGGTTACAAGCCACAATTCTACATCCGTACTACTGACGTAACTGGTGAAGTTATTTTGCCAGAAGGTCAAGAAATGGTTATGCCTGGTGATACTGTAAAAATCAATGTTAAATTGATCACTCCAGTAGCTCTAGAAGAACAAGGCAAATTCGCTATCCGCGAAGGTGGCCGTACCGTTGGTGCTGGTGTTGTAACTAAAATCAATAAATAATATTTAAAGATTTAGTTCTTAACTAGAAATTTAAAACTCCTCCAGAGATGGGGGAGTTTTTGTATAAGTGGCTTTATTAAAACTTAAGAATAAATTTAGAAAAACTTGTCCACCTGTTATACCCTTGATCTTTGGTCGGGTTTTGTTAAGCTGAATATATGTTTACTACAGAACAACTTAAACAATTATCAAATTTCCTTATTCACGAGTTCAGGGAAGTCTTTGCTACAAAGGAAGATATTAAAGAATTGAGTGATAAAATAGATGCTCTGCAACTAACTATGGATTCTGTAATTAAATTAGCGCAGAGTACAAAACTTAAAAATAACTTATTACGGCTATGATCAACACAGATGACATGATAAAATTTTCTAACTTCATAAAAGAAGACATGAAAACAGTTTTCGCCACTAAAGTAGAGATGAACGCCGGGTTTAAAGCGATAAATAAAAAATTTGATCAGCTTCAAACTTCTGTCGATGGCATTTTAAACATTGCTAAAGATCACCCTCAAGAGATCGTAGCCGTGGGTAGTAGGGTAGATAACATCGAGGGTTGGGTAAAAGTAGCCGCACCGAAAATTGGGTTGGAATACAAGACTTAAAAAACCGCGTAATGCGGTTTTTTTGTAATTGGCAATAAAAAAAGACCCAGTGATTAAACCGGGTCCTTGAGTTACTCTGAGCCGTTATTACAGCGCAGCCAACTCTTCTCGTATAGTTCGGGCGGTGTTTCTAAACCCGATGCTTTCGTCGTTATTCAGGCATCCACCTTCCCATAAACAGATGTCGGTCCCGCCTCTTCTCGCGACCCGATCGATCATGTCCAAAGTATTCAGCAGAACTTCACGTTTTAGATGTTTCAAATCTTTGGTCTGATATCCGATCTCGCTGTCCCTTAATTGATTGACCTCGATATCTTTGATCAGATCGTCGATTTGACCAGCTACTTTATAGGAAAGACGGGTTGCTTGACCCAGCTCTTCCAAGGTCGCATAACGCCCACGCTGAATGTTACGAAATTCTTGCCGAATTCTAATTGGTTGGCTTACGGCAAAAGCGATCTGTTGGTTCCGTTCGTCTCTTTTGGAGCGCCGAAGGCTTGGGTCGATCGACTCACATTTAGGCATAACGACTGGTTCCGGTGTCGTTAGCTCAGCGTGTGTCTGTTGGCTTTCACCAATGTACACACCAATACCTAGTGAGATGGACATCATTGCGACAAGAACAAAAAGAACCACAGGGTAACTATATTTCATTGAAATTCCTCCAGACATTGCCTGCCATATGGGCTCAGGACTTGTGGAATTATTATAGCATAATATGGCAGTTTTGTCAACCTCTGCCCAAAACTTTATCAAAACCACATCTTTTCTTGATAAAAACTTGACATCTGTGTGAAAACCGTTTAAAATACACAGGAATAGCTAAGAAGTTTCTTCGCTATCTTTTAAACGCTAAATTTTGCCTTAAATAAGCATATTTTAGTGACAATCTTTAACAAGCTCATTAACCTTCAATGGACAAGCCTGCAGCAAAAGTAGAACATAAGCCGAAAATTCGCATCAAGATTCGTGCCTACGATCACAAATTGATTGATCAAAGCTCGAAGCAGATTGTGGATACGGCTAAGCGAACTGGCGCCAGTATTTCTGGACCAATTCCTTTGCCTACGGAAAAGAAGAAGTACACAGTACTTCGCTCAACTTTCGTACACAAGGACGCTCGTGAACAGTTTGAAATGCGGGTTCACAAGCGTATGATCGATATTCTCGAACCTACCGCAAAAACCATTGATTCCTTGACCAACCTTAACTTGCCCGCTGGAGTTGATGTTGAGATCAAAATGAGTTAGTAAATTATCAAGCGTAAGTAAGTTCTGAGGGTTACAGTCCAAACAGCTGATCCATTCAGAATACTATTTGCCAAACATATAAGATCATCTTTTTGATGTATTTTTGTGTGCTGGGCAAATAGCTCAGTATTTTTATTTATATATGAACTTCATTGTTGGAAAAAAACTAAATATGACTCAAGTTTTCGCTGAAACAGGCGAAAGCATCCCAGTTACTGTTGTATCTGTTTTGCCAATGACAGTCACTCAAGTTAAGTCCGAAGCTACTAAAGACAAGTATAACGCTGTACAATTCGGTATTGATAAAGCAATTGCAGGCACAAAGCGCACTAACAAGCCTCGCACAGGCCACAGCAAAGATCTAGGTCATTTTGGAAAATTCGTAGAAAAGCGCATGTCTGCAGATGAAGTTGCTACTTTTGAAACAGGTAAGAAATTTGATGCGAGTACTTTTGAAATCGGAGAAGTAGTAAATGTTATCGGCGTAATGAAAGGCCGTGGATTTGCTGGGGCTATGAAGCGTCATGGATTTAAAGGTTTTCCTGCATCACATGGTCATGACAAACCTCGTTCTGTAGGTTCTATTGGTTCTCGATACCCACAACACGTTAATAAAGGTCGCCGCATGGCTGGCCACATGGGAACTCAGAATGTTACCGTTAAAAATCTTCAAGTAGTAGATATGGATGTAGAAAAAGGTTTGATGATGGTAAAAGGTGCAATCCCTGGTGCTACTGGCGGTATGATCAAAATTACTTCTGCTGGAATTGTTAAACCACTAGTTAAAGTAGTAGCTGATAACGGTAAGAAGAAGAAATAGTTAATTACAACCATGAAAATTTCTGTTTACAATCAAAAAGCTGAAGTCGTCGGCGAAATCGAGTTGAATGACAAAATCTACGCTGTAAAGCCGACTTTGCATTTACTTGCCGAAGCTGTACGTGTTCAGGCTTCTAACGCCCGCAAAGGTTTGGCTAATACCAAAACTCGTGGTGAGGTTAGTGGTGGTGGTAAGAAACCTTGGAAGCAAAAGGGAACTGGCCGCGCTCGCGTAGGTTCTACTCGTAGTCCTATCTGGCGTCACGGCGGTATTACTTTTGGTCCAACTTCAGACCGTAACTGGGCTTTGAAGATCAATAAGAAAGCCAAGACAAAAGCTCTATTCATGTCTCTTTCCGACAAGGTTACTGACGGCAAGCTAATAGTAGTAGAAGGTATGGACGTGGAAAACGCAAAGACAAAGAACTTTGTGCAAATAATGTCTTCTTTCTCAGATAAGTTAGGCAAAAAGCAATTGCTTGTTATGCCGAAGAAGCAAGACTCACTAGTACGCGCATCTCGCAATATTCCTCATTTACAATCTACTCTAGCAACTAGCCTGAATGTTACCGACATCTTGAAAGCTGACACAATGGTTATCTTGAAAGAAAGCTTGGCAGTAATCGAACAGACTTACTTAAAAGCTAATGCTCAGTACGAAAAACCAACAAAGGCTGCTAAGAAGACTGAAAAGAAGGCTGTGACTAAGACAGAATCAAAATCAGAAGCAAAAGCACCAGCCGCTAAAGCTCCTGCAAAATCTGCAGTAAAGACAGAACCTACTAAATAATTTACTCTACTAATTACACCTAATTCACATTAATGGCAATTTTTTCTAAAAAAGAGAATACAGAAGAAGCAGTGGAAGCTACTCCGGTTACAACCGATGCTGTAGTTACCGAAGCAACTCCTACTACTATTACGCTTGACGCCTCTGGCTCACGCGCTTTAGTCATTCCTCGAATTTCAGAAAAAGCAGGCAAGATGAACGCACTTAATAAATACGTATTTACAGTTTTTGGAAAAACGAACAAGATTGAAGCTCGCAAGTCTATCGAAGCTCTTTATGGAGTAAAAATTGCCCAAGTAAACATGATCACAATGGCCGGACACACCCGCCGTTTTGGCCGTCGAACCGGGACAACTTCTGCTTACAAGAAAGCTATTGTGACTTTGAAGCCGGGCAGTAAGAAAATTGATTTAGTAGAACCATCATAATCCCATGGCAGTAAAATTATACAAACCAACCACTCCTGGACGACGCTTCGCTAGCGTTATCGATTACAATGCAGTGCTAAACAAGACTGTTAAGACTCCCAAAGGTCTTATCAGTTCTAAAGGCAAGCAAGCTGGTCGTAACAACACAGGAAAAATTACTGTTCGTCACCAAGGTGGCGGCGCGAAGAAGCAACTCCGTTTAGTGGACTTCTCTCGTGTAGACCGTAAAGATATTCCTGCAATTGTGAAAACTATCGAATACGATCCAACTCGCACAGCTTTCATCTCGCTTGTATTTTACAAAGATGGTGTAAAGCGCTACATTTTAACTCCGCAAGGACTTAAAGTAGGTGATACAGTAATCTTCTCCGACACAGCAGAAATTCAGCCAGGCAATCGTTTACCTTTATCTTCTATTCCAGTTAGTACTATTATTCACGATGTAGAACTAATCCCTGGCCACGGCGGTAAAATCGCTCGAAGCGCAGGAAGCGGTTTACTACTACAGAACATCGAAGGTGGATACGCTTTACTTAAGATGCCGTCTGGTGAAATCCGCCGTGCTCGCGAAACTTGTACTGCTTCCATCGGCGCGATGTCTAACCAAGATTGGATGAACGTCCGCATTGGAAAAGCTGGCCGTATGCGCAACATGGGTTGGAGACCACAAGTTCGTGGTAAAGTAATGAACCCGGTAGATCACCCTCATGGTGGTGGTGAAGGTCGTAACTCTATTGGTATGAAGTATCCGAAAACTGCTCAAGGTCGTCACGCAATGGGTGTTCGTACCAGAGATAAGAAGAAGCCAAGTGCTCGTCTAATTGTAAAGCGCCGAGTGAATAAGCGCGCTAAGTAGTTCTGAATAATCCAAGTAATTAATTTATTATGTCTAGAAGTTTAAAAAAAGGTCCATACCTCGACCCGAAATTGCTCAAGAAAGTTCTTGCTGGCAAAGCGGGTGATAAGATCAAAACCTGGTCTCGCGATTCTGCGATTGCTCCAGAAATGATCGGTTTCACTTTTGCTGTTCACAACGGTCGACAACATATTGATGTTTTCGTTACAGAAAGCATGGTTGGTCATAAACTTGGTGAATTCTCGCCGACTCGGAAGTTCATTCGTCACGGTGGTAAGATCGCTAAAGCAGAAGCTGCTGCAGCGCAGGCATCATCTAAGCCAGCCGCCGCCGCTCCAGCAAAGAAGAAATAGTAGAGCAAATATTTATTTAACCTAATTAACTCGTATTAATAAGAAGACATGGCAGAAAAAGCTGAAAAACTGAATAAGCCAACAAAAGCAACTGATGTTGCTGTTGCTGAACCAAAGCAATTGGTTCGTGCGCACGCGCGTAGTCTTCGTATTGCTCCTCGTAAAATGCGTCTTGTTACTAATTTAGTAAAAGATATGCGTTTGAGCGAAGCGATGACTCAACTAACTTTCACCAATAAAAAAGGTGCGAAGATGTTGCAAAAGCTTTTGCAATCGGCAGCTGCTAACGCTGAACATAATTTCTCCATGAATCGTGACAGCTTGTTCATTAAGGAGCTCACTTGCGACATGGGTCCAGTTCTACAACGTTCTTTCCCGCGCGCTCGCGGTAGTGCTTTCATGATTCGTCGCAAAATGTCTCACGTCAATGTAATCCTGGAAGAGCGAGCAGTGAAGCTGAAGAAGAAGCAAAAGCCGAAAGCGATTGCCGAAAAAGTAGTTCATCCAGAACCTAAAGACAAGACCGAAGAAAAGCTTGAAAATCCTCCAGTAGACAAGCAGTCCGAAACAATCGTTACAGAAAATCATCCAGTAGATACTGAAGTTAAAGAAAGTCATCACGAGAACGAAGCTTCAGTAGTAGAGCAAGAGACTAGTCCTCAAAATTTAAAGAAATAATTCATCAAGTTTACTTACCCCTATGGGAAATAAGATTAATCCAACTTCATATCGTTTAAACATCACCGAGACTTGGAAGTCTAAGTGGTTTTCGAAGACTAACTATGTAGAAATGCTCCGTGAGGACATTCGCATTCGTGAGTACTTAGAAAGTCATTTGCGCAAAGCTGGTCTTGCTCGTATTGATATTGAGCGTTTAAATGACGGTACTATTACTGTAATCATCAGAACCACAAAACCAGGTTTGATTATTGGTAAGGGTGGTGCTGGAATTGAAGAGCTGAAGAAGAAAATCAAATCGAAGTTGAAGATTAAGAAAGAATTGAAAGTAAACATCGAAGAAATTCGTGATGTGAATATGCACGCAGCGGTAATTGCTGGAAGTATTGCTGAACAACTGGAAAAGCGTGTTGCATTCCGTCGTCTAATGAAGCAATCCCTTGAAGCTGTAATGCAAGCTGGTGCTAAAGGAATTAAAGTAGCAATTGGTGGTCGGTTAAATGGCGCTGAAATTGCTCGTACTGAACAACTTTCCAGCGGTAAAATCCCTTTACATACATTACGTGCCGACATTGACTACGCAAAAGCCACTGCGCACACTACGTATGGAACTATTGGCATCAAGGTTTGGATCTACAAAGGTGATGTGTTTGAACGTAAAGAAAACAAAGCCGTTGTAGCTGAAGATCCAGCGAAATAATTATTCATTCTATTATCAATCATTAGTTTATTATGTTAATTCCGAAAAAAGTAAAACACCGCAAACACCATCGCGGTAATAACAAAGGGAAAGCAACCTCAGGCAATAGTATTGCTTTTGGCAGCTTTGCGCTGAAAGCGCTAGAAGGCTCTTTTGTTACTGCCCGACAGATCGAGTCTGCTCGCCGAGCTATGACCCGTTCTATTAATCGCGGTGGTAAAATCTGGATTCGTATTTTCCCTGATAAACCAATGACTGATCACGGTAATGAATCTGTAATGGGTAGTGGTAAAGGTGCTGTATCCCACTTTGTGGCTGTGGTTAAAACCGGTCGGATTCTTTATGAAATGGATGGAGTTACAGAAGCTCAAGCTCGCGAAGCAATGCGTTTGGCCGCTCACAAGTTGCCAGTTCGAACAAAGTTTCTAATTAAGGAGTAAGCCATGAAAAATTCATTAAAGTACAAAGAATTGTCTGCAAAGAATGATACTCAGCTCCGCAAGGAATTGGCTGACCTTCGAGCCAAAGCTTTAGAGCTAACTCTAAAGAAGAAGATGGGTCAAACCAAAAACGTGCACGAGCTTTCAGGAGTTCGCAAGGATATCGCTCGCATCCTCACTTTCTTAAGAGCAAACTAAGCAAAGTTAACTAATTAATACTTATGGAAAAGAAATCAACAAAACAGCAAATGACCGGTACGGTTGTTTCGAATAAGATGGACAAGACTGTTGTGGTCAAGGTTGATGTGCGTATGCGCCACCCTAAGTATCACAAGAGTTACACTAAGTCTTTAAAGTACAAAGCTCACGACGAAAGCAATACCGCTCACATGGGTGATAAAGTTGTAATCGAATCTTGTGCTCCGAAGAGTAAGGAAAAATCTTTCACGGTCGTGAAAAATATGACTCCTCATGAAGACGCTCCAGTAGAAGCAACTGCTTAATCTAAATTACCTAACTAATTTACTTAACTAAACTAATTTAAAAACATGCTACAAGTACGATCCTTAATTAAAATCGCAGATAATACTGGCGCCAAAATCGTCAACGTGTTCAGTGTGAGCGGAAAGAATTCCCGCCGCTTTGCAGGTGTTGGTGATGTTGTTGCTGGTTCTGTGCGCCAAGTTTCTCCTGGTGGCCAAGTAAAGAAAGGTGATAAAGTTCACGCTTTAATTGTTCGCACTAAGAAAGAAATTCGCCGTAAGGACGGCTCATACATTCGTTTTGATGAAAATGCCGGTGTACTAGTAGATAAAGAAAAGCATGAACCTCGCGGTACTCGTATTTTCGGACCAATTGCTCGCGAAATTCGCGACAAAGGGTACAACAAAATTGTTTCCATGGCTCCCGAAGTTATTTAATCTAAGATATATGACACAGCTTAAGATGAAAATTAAAAAAGGCGATACAGTCAAAATCCTATCCGGTAAGGATAAGGGTAAGACTGGTACAGTCCTACGCGCTCTGCCGACTATTGGTAAAGTGGTTGTTGAAAACGTCAACATGCACACCAAGTTCGAAAAGGGCAAGACTAACCGTCAACTCGGCCAAAAGATTTCTTTTGCCGGAGCTATGCATGTATCGAAAGTAATGTTGATGGACAGTAACTCTGGAAAACCAACTCGCATTGGCTATCAAATTTTAGAGAATGGTACCAAGCAACGTATTGGTCGTAAGTCAGGAAAGGCTGTTTAGAACAGATTAAATATAATTATATGAACCGTTTACAAGAACAATATAATAAAGAGATTGTACCAAAGCTCAAAGAAGAGTTTGGTTACAAGAACAGCATGGAAGTGCCACGTATCCAGAAAATCGTGATCAACGTGGGCATTGGTAAATTCCTGAAGGATTCCAAGTTTGTGGAAAGCATTAAGCGTGACTTAACTGCAATTGCTGGCCAAGCTCCAGTGGAAACTAAAGCTCGCAAATCTGTTGCTGGTTTTAAAATCCGCGAACAGCAAGTGGTCGGTATGGCAGCAACGCTTCGTGGCCAACGCATGTACGAATTCCTAGACAAGCTCATTAGCGTGGGGATGCCTCGTGTAAAAGATTTCCGCGGTGTCTCTCCAAAAGGATTTGACGGCCGAGGAAGCTATCACTTGGGACTAAAGGAACACATTGTGTTTCCAGAAATCTCAAACGATGCTTTGGAACATATTTTCGGTCTTCAAGTCTCAATTGTGACTAACGCCGGAAAAGATGAACCAGCTCGAGCACTACTGACCGCAATGAATTTCCCTTTTATCAAAGAAGTTGAAAAGCAATAAGCAAGAAAATAACTATATTAACTAAGGCAACATGGCAAAGAAATCACTGATCGCAAAAGCAAATAGAAGTTTAGTGAAACCGAAGTACTCGACTCGAGTAATTCGACGCTGTTGGAAGTGTGGTCGTAAGGCTGGCTTCATGAGAGATTTCGCGCTATGCCGCATTTGTTTCCGGGAATTGGCCAGTCGTGGCGAGATCCCAGGCGTAACAAAGGCTTCTTGGTAAATTCTAATTAAACCGATATGTACACAGATCCAATTTCAGACATGTTAACTCGCATCCGTAATGCTCTTGCTAGCCGCAAGGGTGAGTTAGTGATGCCTTACTCTAAGTTCAAGCACAGTCTAGCAAATGTATTGTTAGCTGAAGGTTTTATTAGTGGTGTAAACGAATTACCTGGCCGCGTTAAATCTTTACAGTTGAACTTGAAGTATGATACTGCTGGCGAACCAGTTATAACAGGTATCAAGCGTGTTAGCACCCCTGGGCAACGCATTTACTTACCGGTAACTCGAATTCCTCGAACGAATGGTGGTTTTGGTGTAACAGTGGTTTCTACCTCTAAAGGTCTACTAACAGATAAGCAAGCGCGTAAAGACCGCTTGGGTGGAGAGGTAGTCTGCCAAGTTTGGTAAACTAATTTTATATATATGTCACGTATTGGAAAAAAACCAGTAATTTTACCAGCAGGAGTAACAGCCGAATTAGCTAACGGTGTTTTGACTGTGACCGGTCCTAAAGGTACCCTAACTCAAGAAGTGCACCCAAAGGCTTTAATTACTATGAACACTGCTGAAGGTGCTAACGAAGTTATTGTTGATGTTGCAAAAAAAGAAGATAAACGCGAAAAAGCTCTTTGGGGTTTATTCCGTTCTTTAGTGCAAAACATGGTTGATGGCGTTACTACTGGATACACTAAACAACTTGATGTTGTTGGAGTTGGCTTTAAAGCTGAAGTTCGTGGCACTACTTTAGTGTTGAACTTAGGCTTCTCTCATCCTATTGATTTTGAAATTCCTGCTGGAGTAGAAGTAAAAGTAGAAAAGGACGCCGCTAAGGTAACTATTTTACAATATCAGACTACTATTACTCTAACTGGGATTAGCAAGCAATTAGTTGGTCAAGTGGCTGCTAATATTCGCGAACTAAAGAAACCAGAACCCTACAAAGGCAAAGGTATTAAGTACAGTGACGAAGTAATTGTTCGCAAGGCTGGTAAAGTCGTTAAGGCAGTAGGAAAGTAATCCAAGAAACTATTAGTGTAATAATCTAAATTTATGACAACGAACAAAGAACAATTAAAGAGAGCTAAGCGAGACCGACGCCACGCCCGCGTGCGTAGCGTAGTTTCAGGAACCGAAGCCCGCCCACGCCTAGCCGTATTTCGCTCTACATCTCACATTTATGCTCAGATCATCGACGACGCTTCTGGCAAAACTTTAGTGGCGGCTAGTTCTGCTGAACTTTTAAAAGCTTCTAAGGCCAAAGTTGCTAAAGCTGAGCTTTCTACACAAGTGGGAACTGCAATTGCGGAAAAAGCTAAAGCTAAAGGTATTACTGCAGTAGTTTTTGATCGTGGCGGCTACCGTTATCATGGCCGGGTGAAAGCTTTGGCAGAAGCGGCTCGCGGCGCAGGGTTAGAGTTTTAATTTGCAATTATCAATAACATTATGATGGACAAGAGACCAAGAAAACCGAATAACCGTGGCGAACGACCAGTTCGTGAATTCGACCAAAAAGTGGTTGAAGTTAAGCGCGTCACACGCGTAACTGGTGGTGGAAAACGAATGCGTTTCCGCGCGCTTATTGTGATTGGGGATCACAAAGGTAAAGTTGGTATTGGTTTGAGAAAAGGTAATGATGTTGCTGAAGCTGTTAACAAAGCAGTCAACGAAGCCAAGAAGAATATGATCACCCTTCCTTTAGTGAACGATACTATTCCTCACGAGATTAAGTTAAAATACAAATCTAGCCAAATCATCATGTTGCCGGCTCGTCCAGGTACCGGTGTAATTGCTGGTGGCGCTGTTCGTTCTGTACTGGATATGGCTGGTGTAAAGAATGTAATTTCTAAAATGCTAGGCTCTAACAACAAAGTTAACAATGTTCGTGCAACTTTCGCAGCTTTCAAGCAAATGCGTAGCAAAGAAACCATTTTAGCTAGCCGTAAATAATTCTCGTATAAATTTAATTTTATGATCAAACTTCATCAATTACGTAAACATCCAAAATCTACCAAGCGCCGCAAAGTTGTCGGTCGTGGTATTGGTAGTGGGCACGGTACTTACTCGACTCGTGGAAACAAGGGTCAGACTAAGCGCACTGGTCACTCTAAAATGCCAGCTCGTTTTGAAGGTGGACGTCAGCCGTTGGTTCGTCAATTGCCTAAGTTGCGTGGATTTAAGAGCTTAGCCGACAAGGCCACTGCAATTAAACTGGATGCTTTGTCTGTGTACAAAGATGGCGATGTAGTAACGGTTGATACACTCCGAGCACATGGCTTAGTGCCAACTGGTTCCAAGCGCGTGAAGATCTTGCAAGGCAAACTTGCTCGTAAGTTAACTTTCAAGGTTCCTGTGTCTGGTACTGCTAAGACCACAATAGAAAAAGCCGGCGGGACTTTAGGTAAATAAACATTTAACAACGCGCGCCAGTTATCACTGGAGGCGCGTTTGTTGCTTTTCCTGTATAATATAAAAACATATGAATACTTTACTACTTATTTGGAAAACTAAGGATTTGCGCTGGAAGATCGTTATGGTCATCTTGCTACTTTTAGCTACTCGAGTTTTAGTTAACATTCCAATTCCTGGAATTAACGTGGCTGGACTGCAAGCTTTTTTCCAAGGCAATCAATTTTTGAATCTTTTGGACATTTTCTCTGGTGGAGGCTTAGCTAACTTTTCTATTGCCATGCTTGGAGTAGGACCGTACATCACTGCTTCTATTATTATGCAGTTACTGACTATGATTGTGCCGTCTTTGAAAGACTTGCAGAAGGAAAGTGGTGAAGCTGGTCGTGCTAAAATTAATCAATATACTCGTTTCTTAACTATTCCTTTGGCGATTCTTTCTGGTTTTGGAACTATTCGTTTGCTGCAAAGCCAAGGTGGCGCTGAAGTCCTAGGTGCTTTTAGCCCGTTCCAGTGGTTTTTGACTTTACTTTGTGTAACAGCTGGAACCATGTTCGTCATGTGGATCGGTGAAATTATTTCTGAGTATGGGATTGGTAATGGACTGTCTTTGATAATTTTTGCAGGTATTGTGGCTCAGTTGCCTTCGAGCGTGAGTTCGTTGATTCAGCTTTACGACCCAAGCAAGCTACCGATGATTATAGCGTTTGCTGCAGGAATTATTTTGGTAATTGCTGGGATTGTTCTGGTTTCGGAAGCGCAACGTAATATTCCTGTGTCGTATGCAAAACGCCAACGTGGCGACAGACAAGTTGGGGGAGTCGATTCTCACTTACCGATGCGTTTAAACCAAGCCGGTGTTATCCCAATTATTTTTGCTCTGTCTCTAATGCTTTTCCCAGCGATCATTGCGCAGTTCTTCCTGAATGCTAAAAGCGCCATGTTGGCTGAGTGGGCGCAGGTAGTAATTAACTTTACTAACAACCAAGGTATTTGGTACGGCGTAGTCTATTTTTTCTTAGTTGTTGCCTTTACTTACTTCTATACAAATATTGTTGTTAACCCTGATGATGTTGCCGAAAACATGCAGCGTAGCGGGGGATTTGTACCTGGACTTCGCCCTGGCCAGCAAACTGCTAGCTACTTGTACAAGGTGTTGAACCGCATTACTTTGCCAGGATCTTTGTTCTTAGGTCTTGTAGCCGTGTTGCCTTTCATTGTGCAGCACTGGACTGGTACTCAGTCTTTGACTTTAGGCGGAACCGGAATGTTAATTGTTGTTTCCGTGGTTATTGAAACCATTAAGCAAGTTGAAGCACAATTGACTATGCATGATTATAAAGGGTACTAGATAAAACTTTAATACAAACTTTAAAAACCATAACCGTTTATTCGCTCGTTTAGTTTCGCCTTCGACTGTCAAAGTCTTGGCTCAGATGCACTCGCTGAATAAAGGTTATGGTTTTTTATTTTGCTTGAATGTATTGTGAATGTTGACAAGGGTGATATTTTTGGATAAACTGAGATCTTATCTAAAAATATTTTATGAAATCAAAATACCTAATTAATTATTTGCGGAAGTGGTACAAAACGATAAAATCGGTTTACTGTCCGGCTTTGAAGGAAAACGTAATTTTTAATTCGCAAGGGTTTCGTCATCTTAAATATGATGGCAAGGGAATCGCCAGGCCAACAAAAGATTATCATCAACGAATTAAGTTGTTACCTTTAGCTATTCCAGTAATAAAAACTAGTACCAATATATTAAGTCATGAGAGGCTTTATCAGGGAGGACATGGTAAATATACAGATTACTGGTCATTAAGGCAATTAGTAGGAAGAGGGAACATTTCTGTAACTGTTATTCTCCGAAAAAACGGGAGATGGACCAACAATATTCTACAGTATATTTAAGAAGTATAAATAAAACCGCCAAAGGCGGTTTTATTTATACTCACTTTCGGCTTGCGGTTTGACCCGGTGGCTGAACAAAGCTTTCGCTTCATGAGTACAAAACTATATTACTACAGTTTTTCTATTCATGTCAAGAGCTTTTAATTTCACCTATAAATATGGTATAATATTTGGGTCAAGAGAGATTTTTGAAACTAAAATACATACAAAATGGCAGAAGAAAATGAGATTATTAAGAATGAAATAAAGAGCGGAATGGGTTGGCAGCCAGATCTGCAACATGAAGGTTCTGTTGAGGGTCAAGAGTCTGTAGATGAGGCCAAGATTGCAACGCCTGATTTTAAAACATCAGCAGAGTTAGATTTAGATAAAATTGATCAGGTAGAGAAGTTGGATGA
Source organism: uncultured Candidatus Saccharibacteria bacterium (assembly GCA_964557735.1). Lineage (GTDB taxonomy): Bacteria > Patescibacteriota > Doudnabacteria > UBA920 > UBA920 > UBA920. The sequence continues at coordinate 1,919 of CAZLAR010000014.1, read as the reverse complement.
TGTTGAAGTAATAGAGCCACAAAAGATAGGTCGTTCTGAATTTGGTGAAGAGAAATATGATGTGCCGGCTGCGAGTGCGGTTGAGTTAGATGATAAAAAAATTAGAGATGATCTTTTAGATATGCTTAATGGTAAAATTCCCTTGGATGGTAATATGGAAGATGAGTGGAAAAAAGTAGAGGGTCTTTCGCAAAGCTAGATAAAAACAAAAATGCCTTTGGAATTGAACACGATTATTATTGCCAGCTTAGTACTAGCCGCATTGGTGGTGGCTTTTTTATCATTCCTAGCATACTACGTGCACAAGCACTGGTATTACAGTAAAGTCATTTTGCCGCGGACGAAAAATTGGGTATTTTTGGAGGTGCAAATGCCAAAAGATAATTCTGATGACAAACAGAACACTCAGATAAACAACGAAGAGCAAAAGAAAAATTTGATTGGTATTGCCGAACAACTGTTTACGGCACTGTCGGAAATTAGTGCGCACAATTGGTTCTTTCAGCCAAAAGATTACATTAGTTTTGAAATTGCTTGCACCGAAAAAAAGATTTCTTTTTACATTAACTGCCCGCGTCGGTTGCAAGAACTGGTGGAGAAACAATTGCAGGCGCAGTATCCGCACGCGTTTATAGAAATTGTTCGGGGGTACAATCCGTTTCAGAACGGCGGACAAATTGCAGCGGCCGAGTTGCAGCTGATGCGGCCGTACATGTTTCCAATTCGTACTTACAAAAATATGGAGACCGACCCGCTCAACGCGTTGACAAACGCCATGTCTAAAATGACTGACGGAGAAGGTGCAGCGATTCAGTTTATTTTGTCGCCGGCGGGGCATCATTGGCAACACAAACCGCGACACATGGCTTTAGAAATTCAGCAGGGGAAGAATCCGGATAAAGTGGTAAAGGGTTTTGGTGCGCGCGTAGCTTCGGAAACTTTTGGCGCGTTAAAAGATAGCACGGTGGGCAAGGCTTCGCCGACTGCGGCGGGGCATCATGAAGATTTAAGTGGTACTAACAGTCCGATCAATCTGACGCCGATGCAGCAGGAAATGGTGAAGCGCTTCGAGGAAAAGGCGAGTCGTCCAGGATTCAATACGAACATTCGAGTGATTACTTCTTCGGTGAATCCAGGAGCAGCTGCGGTAAATTTGAACAGCATTGTATCATCTTTTTTGCAGTACAACATGCCGCCGTTTAACGGTTTTAAGGTTAAGAGTCGCAAGACCGAGGCCGTGGTGAAAGACTATATGTTCCGCATCTACAGACGCAGCTGGCATAAATTTATTCTAAATACCGAAGAAATTACTAGTCTGTGGCATTTGCCGACGCCTTTCTTGGAGACGCCGAATATTAAGTGGTTGCAGAGTAAGAAAGCGCCGGCGCCGGTGAATATTCCGTCTGAGGGGATTTTGATGGGGCGGAACATATATAGAGGCGTGGAGACGCCAATACGCGCGCAACGCGACGATCGTCGTCGACACACGTACATTCTGGGTCGTACCGGTGTTGGTAAAACCGAACTGATGAAATACATGTCTGTGCAAGACATTCAGAATGGCGAGGGCCTTTGTGTGATTGATCCGCATGGTGACTTTATAGAAGATATTTTGCCGCATATTCCTAAGTCGCGTGCTGAGGACGTTATTCTATTTGAGCCGTTCGACACAGATAGGCCGGTGGGTTTGAACATGCTTGAGGTGAGCAATGAAGGCCAGAAGGATTTCGCGGTGCAAGAAATGATTTCAATTTTCTACAAGTTAGTGACCGACCCAGCCATGCTTGGGCCGATGTTCGAGCACAACATGCGTAACGCCATGTTGACCCTGATGGCCGACGAGGAGCACCCGGGGACTATTGTCGACATCCCGCGTATTTTTACTGACACTGAATTCCAGAAGTACAAAGTTGGTTTGG
>CAZLAR010000013.1:0-18749 GCA_964557735.1 uncultured Candidatus Saccharibacteria bacterium | reverse complement strand
TTCCCAGCGTATCACAGGCGAGTATGTTTTTAATTGCACTTCAGGGTAGAATTCAAGTTTTAGGTAACAAAAAACCGCCTTTTGGCAAGACGGTTTAGTATTTAAATTGCGCTAACTATCGGAAAGTAACTTGCGGGCCACGAGGCATGACCGCTGAATTTGATGGAATGAAAGTCGCATCACCTTTTACTGCGCCAGAAACTGTAAATTTCTGTGACCATTCACCAAGTGGCACATCACCTTTTCCATCAGTACCCTTAGCCGCCACCTTCACTCTAATGTTATAAGTTCCGGCTTTGCCAGGAGTAAAGTCAAAAGCCTTGTTCCCAGCTTTAAATTCTTCTTCAGTTATTAGCATCTCGACTTCACTATCATCTGCAGCTCCACTAATAACTAATTTGTACGGATTAAAGATCGGATCCTTACCATTAGCAGTAGTGGCGATTAGTTCTTTAAAGTTAATTCCCATCACGTAGGCTTTTCCTACCACTAAATTAGTAGTTCTAGTTTGGCTATCTTCCGGCCGAGCATAAATGACTACAGTACCCATCGGATTCGCAGGAGTACCAGTGGTACCCTGACTTTGACCACTTTGCAACACACCCACAAGCGCGCCGTTAAGTGCGCCTACCCCTGCTTCTTTTAGCACCTGCGAGCTAGATTTACCACCAGTTAAAATGTTGGTTAAGAAGTTGGAAGATACATCTGCCAAGAAGCTAGCATAGAATGGCAAGTTATCAGTTTTTAAGTCTGTATCAGACACTAAGGCTTTTTGTAAGAACTTGTCGATAGAGTCAGAAACAAAACTTGATGGAGAATCAATCCCTTTACAAATATCTATAATCGGGTTCGAGGTTTGTTTTCCCAAAGCTAAACTATTAGCAATCGCCTGATCGGCCGCTGCTTGAGCTTTTTGATACTCTTCCCGAGTTGTACGTGGGGGAACCATATCTAAAGCATTTTTTAACTTTTGTGCTGCCAAAACTGCAACGTCTTTTGTTTGAGCTGAGGCATCAAACTGGCTATCAATTTGGTTTTGCATGCCCAGAGACCCTTCGCAATTGCGCGGAGGAGCAAAGCCATTACTTTGAGAAAGTTCTGAATTTGCAGAAGCTTGGCCAGCTGCATTTGCTGCCTGAGCTTGATCATAAGCTTGTGTAGTATGAAAAATTGGATTAGCTTGCGGACTACCATAGGCCGCTAAACATTTTAGGAAATAATTATCGTCTTGCGCAGTGGTACCACTAGCGACATTACAAGCTTGGCCCAAATATTCGTTCGCTTTGTCATTGGCCATGCTCTTAACAGTGTTGATTTTTTCTGGGAACTTCTCACTTTGTAATAGCGAGCGAATCATCATTTGCTGGCGCGCGTCACCAGAATAATTTTCATTAATGTATTTCATGCTATAAACCTGGGTGGCTAAAGCATCTCCATATGCTAAGTAATCAGTAATCTTATATTTGTCTACTAACTTGTTTACTACTTCGGTAGTTAAAGATTTGCTTAAGTTTAAAACGATGCGGACCATGACCGCTTTCAAAACATCTTTTACCTCAGCAGTTTGCTGTTGTTTTAAACTTTCTATTCTAGTATCTAAAGCAGCGATTTCTGTGCTAAGTTCGTTTTGCTTTTTTGAAAATGATTCTGCGCCTGTTGCAGAAGTTGGCACAAGTGCACTAACTGCAGTAAGTTGTGCTGTACGGCAAGTCTTCACTACTTGTAACGCATTAATTTTAGCAGTTAACTTTGTGGCTTGGGCTGCACCGCCACCAATTAAAGTAAAATCACCGAAACTGTCAGCAGTGCTAGCAATTTCTTCCGATTGCTTTATCCCTTCACAGGCCGCAGTCGACGCCCCAGTCACACCACGCAAAGCTGCTTGGTCCGCTGGATTATTTACTACTAAAATAAGTGAAGTGGTTTGTGCTGTCTTTGCTGCAAGCTCTGCACTTGCAGCCGTTCCGACAGCAGCGGTTGTTGCTGCGGTTGTACCAGCTACAGACGCATCAATTACCGGCAGTGGTGCAATAATTTGCGCACGTGAAAAACTAGTTGGAATAGTACCAACTAGTACCGAAATTATTAGAAGTGTAGTTAAACTTTTAAAGCGTGTCATTACAATTGAATTTGATATTGATTTTGTAATTCTGTTTTTAGTGATTCTACTTTGGTCATCACACTGAACAACATTGTACTTTGAGTTTGTAAATCACTTTCTGGTTTATTGTTCATCCAAATGTCGGCTAAGTTAGTTAGAGATGTATAGTACAAACTTTTATATCGGTGATACTCAACAAACTGCTCTGGCACTGTGATCATTCCCATCATTTGAACAATCTTAGTAGCTTGATCTTGCGCTTGCTTGATCACTGCTTTGTCAGAACTATTAATATTTGCCAATAAGGCGAGTACGTCGTTACTCGATTCAATGTATAGAATTTTATCTGAGTATGCTTTGAAGTCAGTAGATGAATTAGTGCTAAATGAATTTACAGGAATCTGATTCAAATCATTAGTTGAAAAAATTTCGTCTGCTCCAGGAATTTTATCTAACCCAATCGACTCACCAAGAACTTGCCCATTGTCTAGTGACCTATCTAGTAATGCAAATTGCGCTTCAGCTTCTGCATCAGTCTGTGGGGTAATAGTTCCACCACGTTCTGCTAAAATTTCGTCACGAACTTCTTCGTAGGTCAGCATATCAACGTTGTCATCAGCTTTTACAAACAAAGCCTTAATACTGATGTCACTCTTTGCCACAATTAGAACTGAAAAAAGTGCAAACGCTACTAAGAGCAAATGCACATGACTTGCGGTAAATCCTAATGATTTTAATTTGGTTGTCATAACTAAATATCGTCCCCAAAGTATTACCTTGAAAGACTTTAGTGTTTATTAAGTTGTTTTTTGATTTTTGTTTCGAATTTTCCGAACTTGTACTATAATTATAGCAGAATTAACCGAAAAAAGCAAGCCCATGCAGACACAAAAACGTTCACTACTAAATCGTCTTTCTATTCCCCTACTGGTCGCTGCGATCAGTTTGTTAGCGGCCGGTTGTAGCGACTCAAAACCAAGTGATTTGCAACGTCCTGTAAGCGACGCCAATGGCATTTCCGACATTGTCACTAATGCAACTAGCAACACAAACAGTAATCCGGAAGACAACGGCGAAGTAGCTGGATTAGAGACTGTAACATTACCAACTAAGAATATAAAAATTGGCTCAGCAACAATCGAAACCGAAATTGCTGACACCGATGAATCTCGAACTCAAGGTTTATCAAACCGCAAACGGTTAGATGAAGGTAAGGGAATGTTGTTTGATTTCACTAATACTGATTTTAAAAAACCTGGATTCTGGATGAAAGACATGCTCATTAGTATCGACATGATTTGGATTCAAAACGGAAAAATTATCGGTGTCACTAGTAATGTTCCGATCCCACCAGAAGATAGAGATTTAGAAGTTTACTATCCCCCGTCAGAAATTACTCACGTCCTAGAAGTTCCGTCCGGTTGGTCTGCAAAAAATAATTTAAAAGTTGGCGACAAGGTAGAACTTTAATTACAATTAAATTTGCAAGGCATCACTCAACTGAAGCCACTGTTCAATTGTAAGCGCTTGCGGACGAATCATCGGATCAATTTTAAGTTTTAAAAGCGTAGAAGCAACAAGATCTTTGTCGAGTTGCAAATTGTTTGTCAGAGTGTTGTGCAGTTGCTTGCGCTTCCCCGAAAAACAGGCGCGCAAAATTCGAAACAGCTTCGCTTCATCTTTAATTTTGTACTTAGGCTTTTTGTGCAGCGTAATATGAATGACGGCACTATCAACTTTTGGTGCCGGGTGAAACTTATGCCCAGGGACAACACACACCACTCGTGCATCTGCAAACAATTGCACAGAGATCGCAATTAAATTCATACTCCCAGGTTTAGCCGCAATATTGTAGGCGACCTCTTTTTGCATCAACAAAGTTAAACTTTCTGGCTTGTGGGTGGCATGCATGAACAGTTGTACAATCTTTCCAGTAATGTAGTAAGGAATATTTGCCACTACTTTGTAGCTAACATCTTTTAAACGAGTAGAAAAGTCGTACTTCAAAGCATCGGTCAGCTCATAGGAAAAATTTTCCTTATTTTCTTGTTCTAAAGTTTTGAGTACAGGCAAAAACTGTGGATCTTTTTCTACAGAAATAACTTTAACTCCGTGTTGCAACAGGCGTTCAGTTAAATTCCCAATTCCTGGGCCAATTTCCAACACAGTGTCACCTGCTTTTACACCCGCCTCGTCTATCATGTCTTCAAGAATAGTTTCATCCATTAAAAAATGCTGGCCGTAGGTCTTGTTAGGATTCAGTTTGAAGCGCTTCATTAAGTTTTTGAGAGTGTCTATTGTCATGATAAATTTTTACTCATTAAATATTTCATAGGAAATACCATCTCCGGAAAATAGGTTGGCGGCGTTGCCCCGCAGCGAGATTGCCTCTTGCGGTAAAGCCCTCAGCACGCGCGATGGCGGATTACTTTGAAAGCTACCGTACATCTGCCGACTTTGCGCATATAGCAAAAACAGCTGTTTTCGCGCACGCGTTAGACCAACATAGGCTAAACGAATTTCTTCCGCTAATTCTTTCGGATCCATCAATGTCTGCGAATGAGGCAACAGGCCTTCTTCGAGCCCAATAAAGAATACCACATCGAACTCCAAACCCTTGGCGGCGTGCAAGGTCATTAACGTCACACTATCTTTTTCGTTTTCTATAGTTTCAATGTCGGTAATTAACGCTACTTCCTCCAAAAACTCTTGCACGCCTTCTGCCCATGGCATAGAGTCGAACTTTGCCGCCACACTGGCTAGTTCCTTCACGTTTTCAATGCGCGCCTCGCCCATGTCTGTGCCATCACGCAAATAATCTTCCATCTTGGAAGTTTTTATAATCACCCTGAGCAAGTCCGTCAAAGTTGCATCTGCGCGCAAGGCCGAAGCTACCGCGATGCTATCGTAAAAATTTACTAGACTTTGCAACTGCTTAGGCGGTAACGGAATATTTTTTAAATTACCAAAGAAACTTTCCCGCGCTGGTTGATTATCGACAACCGAAGGCTGTTCAAAAATATAGTTCTTAATAGTAGAGTAACTCTTTTCACCAATTCCACGAGCTGGCACATTTACCACCCGCCCCAAACTAACTAAGTCGAGCGGATTAACTATAAGGCGGACATACGCCAACACATCTTTAATTTCTTTACGTTCGTAAAACTTTACACCACCAACAATCTGATATGGAATCCCCGCCTGAATTAATACCTCTTCCATTTGCCGAGACTGGGCGTGAGTTCTATATAAAATCGCAAATTCATTTAAAGGACCATGTTCAGTTGGCAACTGCGGTACACCAACACCAAAACGGCTACCTGCACCTGAACCACCATCCGCTGCGCCATATCGTCCGCCGCCACGGTTGCCGCCGCGCTGCTTGGCTAAAAACTGATCTAATATAGAGAAGGTGGCTGGTTCGGCTTCAGCAAACGGTTCTTCATATTCTTCGGAATCGTAAACCAATTCATTACCACCACTTGTGCCAGCGCCGCCATGACCTGCAATATCAACAATCTTCTGCGCCACATATACCGCTTCCGCGCGACCGTCGAATACCTCCTCTACTATTACTTTACTACCGTGGTCGTTGTCGGTCCACAAAGTCTTCGGTTTCTGCTCGGCATTCAACTCAATCACTTTTTGAGCCGCAGCTAAAATATTTTTGGAAGACCTGTAGTTCTGCTCGAGCTTAACAACCAAGCTGTCTGCAAAGTCTTTCTCAAAATTCAAAATGTTAGCGATGTTACTACCGCGGAATCCATAAATACTCTGAGCATCATCACCCACCACAAATAAATTCTTATGACTGGCCAACATATGCAAGAACATATACTGCGCCTGGTTGGTATCTTGGTATTCATCAACTAAAATGTATTTCCAAAGCTGACGATACTTCTCCAACACCTCCGGAAAAGTTTCAAACAGCTTAATTGGCAACATGAGTAAGTCGTCAAAGTCGACGCTACTTTGTTTGTAAATGAAATTCTGATACCTAGTGTAGACTTGCTGGACCAAATCGTGGATATATCCATCTAGGCCAACGTTTAATTGAGCTGGAGTCTGCAGTAAATTCTTGGCACTGGAAATATATGCGCGGAAAAGGTTCGGTGCGTATTGCTTGGGGATGTCGAGGTCTTTGCATATGTCACGAATGACCTTCAGCTGATCATCGCTGTCTAATATAGTGAAGCTTGGACTGTAGCCGAGTCTGGAAATCTGCTGGCGGAGAAGACGGGCACCTATAGAGTGGAAAGTTCCCAAAGTTGGCCTGCTTACGAACTTAGCACCTTCCAGTAGATTGCCAATGCGAACCTGCATCTCCTTAGCAGCCTTGTTAGTAAAGGTCACTGCTAAGATATTCTCGGCGGGCACGAGTCCCTGCTCTATTAAATAGGCAATCCGATAGGTCAGCACTCGGGTTTTTCCGCTACCAGCTCCGGCTAATACTAAAACCGGCCCCAGGGGAGCCGTTACTGCTTGTTTCTGTCTGTCATTCAAAATTTCTAAATCCATATGCCTTAAGTATAGCACTTGCTCAAATCTACGCATAATTAAGCCAAAAGTCTAAAAAAGACCGCTTATCTTAGGGGTCAATCGGAATGTCCACACCTAAATCCTTGAATCTATTTTATGGCCTTGGTACACTCATTACAGAACAAAAAGTTGTAGAAAATCGTTACTGCATTTATATCAATTTAAGCCGAATTTTTGGTGGTATTGCACGGATTTCCAGCCATTCAGACCAGGAAATACTGATCAAAAAGACTGTATTCGCTATTTTAGCAAAAGGCCCCTCTATTCAATCAAGAAAAGACATTCTAAATAAGATAAATCGTAGAGCTCGAACCTATTATTTCGTAGCTCAGTATTTTGCTAAAAAAGTGCTTCATAACGTTGCTAAACGTCTACCTATAGTCTCTCAATGGTACACCAAGCACTTCCCTGCCGTGCGCTTAAACCACGCCATGAGTCCTTTGGAATATGGCTTAAATTTCTCTAGTGAAATTTTAGTTGCTATTCTAGTAGTGGTAATTGCCGGCTTGAATGTCATCATTTTCAACCCATTCTCCTCTACATATAACCACCAAGATAAAAGCTTGGCTGCTAACTTGCTTGCAAACCACACCGGCTTAAACTCCGCCTTGGCTGCCAAGCATAACACTGTTAGCACCTCAGTTGCTTCTTCTGGTGGTTTTATTAGTAAAGCCTTTGCTGATGATAATTCCGTAGGTTCTGTTCTAGGTGTAACCGACACTGCAGAATCTGAAGTGACAGAAGATGGAATTGAAGATAACGGAATTACCAAAGCTAACCCAGACAGCGTACAAAAGTTAGTTTCCCGCCAAGTTCAAATTTACGAAACTAAACCGTTTGATACTGTTTATACTGTTGCCGCACAGTTCAAAGTCACTCCAAAAACCATTCGCGAAACTAACGGCTTACCAAACAACGCTCTAAAAGCTGGTTGGTTCATTGTTGTACCCCCAGTTGATGGAATTGTGTTAGAAGTGAATAATCCAGATTTAAGTTTAGATGATATTGCTACTAAATACCGCGCTGACTTAGACAAAGTAGTTTCTTACAATGGTCTTGAAGGTCCTGACTCTGAAATTGCCATGGGTGATTACTTAGTAATTCCTGGTGGCGTTCTTCCTGAAGCTCCAAAGACTGCCGCAGAACCAGCAACTGGCACCACTTCTAAAGTTGCTAAAGGCGCGAAGCCATCTATTCCAAAAGCTAACTTTAAAGGCAGTAACAAATTCGCTCGTGGCCAGTGTACTGACTATGCTGCGCAACATGCAAGAGTTTACTGGCGTGGTAACGCTAACATGTGGGCAAGTAACGCTCGCAAAGCTGGAGCAACGGTAAACATGTCTCCAAGCGTTGGGGCAATTATCCAGACTAATGAAAGTCGCTACGGCCACGTTGGAGTAATTGAGTCGGTCAGTGGTAACCAAGTTACCTTCGGGGAATGGAACTACGCTGGACCATTTAAATACACCCGCCGTACCTTGAGCATCAATGATCCAAAAGTCAAAGCGATCATTCACCCATAATATAAATTAAAAACCACAATCTTTATTAAGCGAGTGTATCTGAGCCGAGACTTTGACAGTCGAAGGCGAATCTACACGAGCTAATAAATGATTGTGGTTTTTTATTTTCGCTCGATAGTAATACTATTGCTGAACCCGACCATTACCTTCACCAGGAAGTTTATCAGTGGTAATTTCCTGAGTTGTGAGCGATATAGGTTGTTCGGTAAATGAGTCTTTAGCGTTAAAGGAAATAGTTTTTAATAAAGTAATAGATTGACCAACTTGGGCGCTGGATGGTGTGACTTTTACATTAAATTTTAATGTGCGAAGCGAAGCAGTGCTGCCACTATTTGCCACTATTTGCCCTGCTGTCCACGTAAGTTTGCCGGTCGCTGCATCAAACTTAACCAAGGCAGCCTCAGCACTAGAAACTGATGCTTTATCAAAATTAACACCCAAAGGGATATATCCAACTAAAGTACCTTCTCGAAGGTCATTACTGCCGTTACGGAGCGCCACAATGACCTGCATAGTTGTTTCCTGACCGACTCTAAGAGGGATTGAACCAGCTGAGACTGTCACAGCAGGCTCAATACTCGCAGGACTACTCACTTTAAGGGATAGCTCGCCTCCATTAAGGAACGTAGGATTTTGCCCAGATTTTATTTTTGGTTTAGTAACAACTAATAAATCTTTAGAGCCATCTGTAGTAGCTGGATTCTTTACTTGCACTGAATATTGAACTATTCCATACTCGCCGGGGTTTAATCTTTCTAATTTAGAATTTCCAGATCCATTCCAAGTAATGGTTGTGCCTTGTACTAAGCCATTGTCACCTTTAATAGTATTTACATCTATAGCTTTCGAATCGAACTCCACTACGACATTTAAACCAGTGGCTACTGTTTGCGTGTTATTTTGAAATTTCATTTCGTACTGAAGCGTGTCCCCTGGTTTTACAACACCGTTAGGAACTTCATTAATCAGTCTTTGTTCTAAAGAAAGTGGCTGCGACTCAATTGTAGTCATGTAAGTCGTGCTACTTTGAGTAAAGAAGTTACCTTTGTCATCTAGAGCTAAAAACTCCACTTTAAACACTACTGATTGCCCTGATTTGGTACCTTTAAAATTACCACTGAAAGAGATTTTGCCTGAATCATTTTGTTTTAAAGTATTTAGGTTCCAAATATTTTGGCCTAATGAAGGAGTTGGTTCACTACTCGCCATAGTAAACTCTAACGGATACGTTACCTGAATACGCGCACTCGGGATGTCTTTATTCGAGTCATTTCGATAGAAAATATCATAACTAGCAGTTTGTACATTTGTAGCACTTTCTGGACCAGCTACATCTAAAATAATATCCGCAGCCACTAAGCGCACCGTATGAGTTTGTTCTTCGGTAAACTCGGAGTTAAAGTTACTAAACTTGTAACGCAAACGAGCAGTGAGGCGTTTTTGTTCATTCAAGTTCCCTGAGACATTGGCTTTTACAATTAACACCACGTTCTCGCCATTACCCAAGTCTGGGACTGGAAATAGTGTGCCAGAAATGTTATCAGACGGCGGGGTGCTGGAAACATATTCCATGCCATCATCGTAGATCAACTCCAGCTTCATATCTTCTAAGTTAGCAGTGTCTCGATTATCAATTTGAATTTTGTAGACTACTTCTCCACCAGAGGGAGCAGTTTGTGGAGCGTCAATATTTACTTCAACATTAGCATCTTTAGTTGGTTCAGCTTTCTGAGGGCGAAACGCAAAAAATGCAAGCGTGCCAATAATGAATAACCCTAAGATGCTTGCCCATACGTACCACTTGTTATTACGATAGAACTGTTTAAACTTCCCTCCATCTTCAGATTGTAGAGTGCCAGACTGTTGCAAATCAAAAGACAGCGGTGAGGTAGTCTCTCGGCCTTTCTTCCCCGCTGGCTGTGGTAATGGATCTGGAACTGGTTGTGGTTTAAATGCTGCCATATATATAAAGTATATCAGAGAAAATTAGGTGCTGGCTAACATCTGTTGAGATTTAATCTCTCTATCTAATTGATAGGTTACAAACCGATTAACTAAGCCAGAAATTGGCTCTAATTCTTCATCAGAGATAGCACTATGAACCTGATACGGCTCGTCGACCAAGCTGCGGAAAGCTTGGAATGACTGCCAACGCAAAGGGATGGCATCAGCTGAATCTTCGGTTGTAAATCCACCACGATCTAAGCTGAACCAAATATTTTGCGACTGCTGAGTGTGTTGATTGACGCCTGGGACAATAGAACGAATTCCTAACCCCAATGCGCGCATGGCTTTAATTTGAAATTGGGTAACACTTTGCTTAGTTTGACTGGAACTAAGCACGGCGCTATGCAAAAATACTGCATAACTCTCTAGTTCAGAAAATAATTGTTCGTTTGGTTCACTGTCTGGCAACGCACGCATAAGTAATTCTGAAACCACGTACCAAGCGGCTAACTTAGCTTCGCTATCCATAATACCACTGTAGTTAGCAATCATCTGTGCGCCCATGACCTTAGACAGTCCAGATTTTTCTTTACTACCCGTTAAAGTTACTCGTGTTTGAAAAACTAATTGCAACATTGGCTGCAATTTACTAGTGGGCATTTTAGCAGCTTTCACTAACGCCCGTACTTTCCCCTCTTCTTGAGAAAAAAGCGTGATGATTTGATCTGCTTCACTAAAATCTTGTTTCTTTAAAATAAAGCAGGTAATGGCTCGTTCTCGAACTTGCGCCATTATCGTCTTTGAGAAGCAGCAGGAGTGTTATCTGTAAACACGTTTGGATCTGCTACATAAATAATTCCTGCCACGAAACCGACTATAAACAAAACGATCGCGGCAGTAACCCAAATATTTGCCCGAGCTTTTGCGACATAGGCAAATTTAGAAGAAAAGTGACCTTGGGCAAAGTCGACTTGGCTGTCGATCATGCGATCTAATGGTTTGCCACCACTATTACGTTTTTCTGGTTTGTAAGAGCTCCGCACCACGCTTGGAGTAAAGAATTTAATTAAATCACTTCGAGAAATAATCCCTAATAGTTGGTTATTGGCGTCTGTTACTGGAATTGGGTTAGCACGTTTTTCAGCAAACATAGTAGCAAGTTGCTCTAAAGTCGTGTCTGGCCTGGCAAACGGCACATCTTGATTCATAATATCTTTAGCGGTGGCGTTTACTACCTGCTCCACAACATGTGGCAGGCCTTTGTGTGCACCTTGAACATAGTCCATACTAGAAAGTAGTTTGATATAGGTCGGCAAATATAGCCCCGAAGTAGCCGTGATGAAATCGCGCTCAGAAATAGTACCAATCACGCGTCCATCAGTATTAACAACCGGGACCCCTGTAAAGTGGTGTTCGTGAATGATTTCAGCAATTTCGCTAACTGGAGTTTCTGGAGAAACAGTAACGACTTTCGTCGACATTAAGTCTTTTACGAGCATTTTAGTATATCTTTAGTTTTTCTTTATCTGTTCTTGATACCTATATTATAGCAAAAAACCTCCCAGGCGGGAGGTTTTTAAAGCTAATTATAGTTCTAACATCCATCGGATGTTGTCGGCGTGCAAAATTCTCTTGGATCGCGAACGGTGCCCGAATCTGTTCCTGACCCAGAACCGGAAGCAGGAATATACATCCAAGCATCAGGATTACCTCCATTACATCCAAAACTATAATCACCGAAACAGGGGTTGTAATTACCACCAGATGTACCACTGCCTATACCTCCATCATCGTCATCAGATTGATTTTGGTAATGTGACATACACCAACCGAACAGACTGAAGCTACAATCACCGTTCTTTTTTTTCTTTTCATCTTTTTTAGCAAAGGTAGTTAAGGCACCAGATGAAACAGTTGTATCCGAAACAAACTCTGATACCAAAGTTTTAGCTTCGGTTTCTGTTTTAGCTTCAGACACTGCAGTGTTAAAATCAGCCACTCGATTATTTAACTGACTAAACCTAAAAGCATTGAAGCCTGCAAAAACTGCACCAATTACAAACACACTTACCAATGCAATTTTTAAATTTCTGACGTCATTCATATGATTGATTTATGAATTAATTATTACCTTAATTATACTGCTTTTTTTATCAGGGGTTTTCTTGCCTTGTGGATAACGCCAATGGCTAAATTTTAACCAATCCCAACCAAATTGGCTTGCCATCAACTGTAGCTTGCGCTTCGAAGTCTGCTTCGACTTCTAAACTGGTTTTAACTTGATTCACAAAAGTCTTTTTACGATCGAGTATTGTAGAAGCAATATCTGCTAGTTCCTCATCGGTAGTAGTGTAGTACAAGTCTACGAGTTCACCAATTTGCAAGCCACTCTTCTTACGCAAGTCTTGCACTGTGCGTTCTAACTCACGAGCCAAACCTTCTTTAGCTAACTCTGGAGTTATAACTAGGTCTAGTGCTACTATATCACTGTGCGCCCAACCATTCCTATTTAGTAGCTCAGAAACTTTACTAACCTTTTTAACATTTAATTCATCAGCTAGGATCTGTTCCATTTCTGGATCGAGCGCATCTATGGAATCTTGCTTATCTTCTGGAATTAGATACTGCAGTTCGCTTAGCGCTTGGCGCACCTTCATATTATTTTCTTTACGCAAACGCAAGGCCATTTCTACTAAGCTCTGCAAATATGCCATGGAAGCTTCTAGTTTGGCATCGTTTTCCCTAACCTCGGACCACTTGTCTAGATGAACAGAAACTTTGCCGGTGAGATCTTTGTAAAAATGCTCAGCTAAGAACGGCATTAAGGGTGCCATTAATTTTGAGGTTTCAACTAACACGTATCCCAAAACTTTCAAGGCTTGCTGGGCTTGTTCGCCCCCTTCTTTAATACGATCGCGGCTACGACGAGTGTACCAAGTTGAAAGTTCTGTAACGAAGTCTTGAATAGCGCGAGCAGCGCCAGGGGTTGAATACTTGTCTAAATTTTCAGTAACTGCTTTGTGAGTTGCAGCCAAACGAGATAGAACCCACTTGTCCAAAATGTTTTCTGATTGTGGCACTGTAGTTGCGTCAACTTTTTCTTGAGTATACATTCGATAGAAACTCATCACGTTCCAAAGAATTACCGAAAGTTTCCTATTCACCTCTGCCACGCTCTTTTCGGAAAAACTTAAGTCTTCCCCACCAATTACTGGGCTAGCCAGTAGGTAGTAGCGGACTGCGTCTATACCAAAATTTTCGATTACCAGACTCGGGTCAGGAAAATTATTCTTCGACTTCGACATTTTACTACCATCTTCTGCCAGTACCGTTCCTGTAGTCGCTACATTCTTAAATGGCTCTTTTCCAAACAAGATAGTACCAAGTACGTGCATCACATAGAACCAGGCCCGGGTTTGCGGAATATATTCTGCTACAAAATCGGCTGGATAGCGTTGCTTAAATAACTCTTCATTTTCAAATGGCGCATGCAATTCTGCAAATGGCATAGAACCAGATTCAACCCAACAATCTACAACTTCAGGAACACGAGTCATAATATTTTCTAAACCGGCGGCGGCACAAGCTTCACATTTTAATTTAACACCATCGATGTAGGGGCGATGCAAGTCTAACGCGTTTAAGTTTGCGGGGTCATAGTTTGGATAGACTTCATCAAAGTTGATCGATTTTTCTTTTAGTTCTGCAATAGAACCTATGCAAACCACGCTATCGCATTTTTCAAAATTACACTTCCAAAACGGCAACGCTGTTGCCCAATATCGATTACGAGAAATATTCCAATCCGGCGCGCTTTCCAAACCTTTTTGGAAACGACCATGCTTTAAGTGACCAGGATACCAATTAATATTTTCGTTTAATTCGTGTAGCTGAGGCTTTATCTTACTAACACTAATAAACCACGCCGGTAACGCTGAATAGTATAGAGGGGTGGCACAACGCCAACAATGCGGATAGCTGTGAGTGAATGGAAGTACTTTGTAGACGTTTCCCTTTTCTTCTAAATCCTTAAGTACAATCGAATCGGCCTGCTTGAAGAACTTGCCGCGGATGTTTTCTGGGGCTGTTTCTAAAAAGTGCCCTCTGTGGTCGAGCATTTGTTGGCGCGGTAAATTACGAGCCTTAGCCGCTTCATAGTCAACTTCACCATACATCGCGGCGTTATGCACAATACCGGTACCATCTTCTGCAGTGACATAATCCTCAACGTAAATCTTCCAAGCAGTGTTATCGGGGTTTTGAATAACGTTTTCGTACAATGGCTCGTACTGCAAACCTTCCAAAGACCGCGCCGAGATTTCCATTTTGATTTCGTATTCGCCTAGTTCAGCGTCGAGAACTTCCAAACGATCTTTTGCCAAAATATATTTATTGTCGCCCTGCTCTACTAATACGTATGTGATGTCCTGACCAATGTTAAGAGCTGTGTTACCTGGCAAAGTCCACGGAGTTGTTGTCCACGCAAGCGCAAAAGTATTTTCGTCTGTAATAAAATCTACGATGCGTTGTTTAGGATTCAAACGGAATTTTGCGAACACAGAGTTTTCTGTGACGTCTTTGTAGCTGTTGTCCATCGCTACTTCAAAAGTAGAGAGCGGAGTTTCGCAGCGACTACAGTACATCAGCACTTTACTGCCTTCGTAAATTAAATCTTTATCCCAAACTTGCTTTAGCCCCCACCACACACTTTCCATGTAGATGGTATCCATGGTTTTGTAGGAGTTTTCAAAATCAACCCAGCGACCCATGCGTTCGACCATCTTCCCCCAAACATCTACGTAAGTTAGAACGTTGGCGCGGCATTCTTCGTTGAATTTCTCTACACCGATTTCTTCAATTTGTTTTTTACCAGAAATGCCCAATTTTTGCTCAACAATATTTTCAATCGGTAGGCCGTGGCAATCCCATCCCCAGACGCGGCGAACGTATCGGCCTTTCATGGTTTGATAGCGACCGACAGCATCTTTTAAAGTCGAACCAAGAATGTGTCCGTAGTGAGGAGTACCAGTTGCAAACGGTGGGCCATCATAAAAGACAAACGGCTCTGCATCTTTGGTTTGCTCTAAAGATTGTTCAAAAATTTTATTGTCTCGCCAAAATTCCAAAACCCCTAATTCAAGTTCATTGAAGTTAGGGCTGCTAGATTGATGCTTCGATTCAGTTGTGGGTTTATGTGTATCAGACATATGTTTCTATTTATTTAATTTTAAAATTCTATTAGGGGGACTACATCTCCTCTGGCGCTTCGATGCCGAGTAAGTTAAGACCGTTTTTTAATACTTGTGCTGTGGCTTTAATTAGCTGATGACGAAAGTTTCTTATTCTACCATTTTTTTCTTTCAAAATAGGAATTTCTTGATAAAAATAATTGAAGCTTTGAGAAAGTTCGAACAGATATGCACATATAATATTAGGTAAATATTGCTCACTGGAGCTTATTATTGTCTCTTGAAACTTTTGCAACTTTCTAAGAATTACTAATTCATGACCAGTGATCTCATTATTTGCTAAAACTTCCTCAAACAATATTTTAATATCATTCGAACTCATATTGTCCGCTTCCGATCCTTGTTCTGAAAATTCAGCCGTCATCTTTCGCCAAATTCCGAAAATACGAGCATGAGTATACTGCAAGTACGGACCAGTATTACCTTCAAAGCTCAAAGCGTTTTCCCACGTAAAAACAATTTCGGTTTGACGATTATGAGACAAGTCAAAGTATTTAATCGCAGCCAATGCCACTTGCTCAGTCACGGCTTCCTTATTACTTAGCCCAGGATTCTTTTCCTCAATAATAGCCGCGGCTCGCTTATTTGCCTCAGATATTAAATTTTCCAAAGAGATAGTATTGCCTTTACGAGTTGAAATGGCTCCTTCTGGCAAACTCATGAAACCTAGATCTAAATGCGCACTGTCTGTTTCGGCAGAATAACCTGCCATTTCTAACACACGAAACAACTGACGGAAATGATGAGACTGACGATTATCTACTATATATAGGTTGCGATAGAAATTAAAGGTTTGTTTGCGGTAAATATAGGTCGCAAAGTCACGTAAATGATACGTAGTAGCACCATCTGACTTTACAAGAATGCAACGGCCTAAGCCTTGATCTTCTAAATCAACATATTTTTCTCTTGTCTCCCCCACTGTAACTAATCCTTTATCTTCAAGTTCTTTAAGAATCGTAGCCATTTTATCTTCATAAAAACTTTCACCGAGATTATTATCAAATTCTTGCATGCCAAGTAATTGGCGATACTTTTCGAAGTCTTCCAATGACACTTTTACAAACCAATCCCACAATTCTCGATTTTCTGAATCGCCTGATTCCAATTTTTGAAATTCCGCTTTTCCAAGATCGCGCAGTTCCGGTTGAGTCTCAATTTTTCCAGACATATCTACATACAACTTATTCAGTTCAACAACTGGATCTTTCTCAATTATAGTTTTGTCGCCATCATTTTTTAAAAATTCTTTATACGCGTAAAGAAGAATTCCAAACTGTACACCCCAGTCGCCAATGTGAGTATCGGTAATAGTGTTGTAACCCGCGAACTTTAAAATGCGAACCAAGCTGTCACCAATTACCGCGGAGCGCAAATGGCCTACGTGTGGTGGCTTGGCAATATTATTTTGGAAGTACTCGACAATTACATCTCTACCAGCACCGACTGTTGACTGACCATATTTTTCGGCGTGCTCTAACACTTCAGTTAAATTGTGCACCAAGTATTGAGTCGACAAAGTAAAATTGATGAACCCACCTGCCGATTCGATTTTTGAAAAACTGTCTTTGTGGTCGAGGCTCATTAGCTTCGTAGCTAAATCTTTGGCGAAATCATTCGGACTAGCTGCAGGCGCAACGTTAAATTTTTTGAACAACACCATGGCAGCATTGGTAGCGTAATCACCAAATCCAGGCTTAGGAAAAGAGACATCAAAAACAGCTGAGCCTAACACGGCCTCAGCTTCATCAGGAGAAATATCTCGCACTGCCTGCTCTATTAATTGAGAAATATACGCTTTCATAGGCTTAATTATAACATAAATTGGCATTGCCGGAAGGCGGTGGTTTTATCAAAGTTTCCACCCTCAAGGGGTATCCTAGAGGTTTTTCTTGACCGAAACTTTATTAAAACTTTACGTCAGTTTTATCTGGGTTATGTAAAGATGCTTATACGTGGGCCGAGCCGATGGTCGGCAGAAGCAAATTACCACTTCTTCGCAGCGGGTTCAATACCCGTCCGGTCCACCACCTTGAAAAAGGTTCATGTGTATAGTATGATGTACACGGTAATCTGCTTCTGAAGCCACGTTGGCTCGAATTAAAAGCCGCCCTTTCGGGCGGCTTTTGTTATCATCAATAAAAGGTTAAAATACCTATATGAAATCCCTAGCATTCAACAAACGAGCCAAATTCGACTATGACATCAAAGACACCTTTGAGGCTGGTTTGGTATTGGACGGCGGTGAAGTTAAGTCTGTTAAAGAAGGAAATACTTCCCTAGCCGGCAGCTATGTGAAAGTTTCGGCGAACAGTGCGGTGCTGACTGGCGCACACATTGGTCCGTACAAATATGCGGTACAAGAAGGATACAACCCAACTCACGATCGTAAACTACTTTTGAAAAAATCCGAACTTGTACAAATGATAGGCAAAGAAAAAGGCCTGACTATTGTTCCCCTAGAAATTTTTGTGACTAATCGCGGTTTAGTGAAAGTTAAAATTGGCATTGGGCGTGGTCGTAAAAAAGAAGATAAGCGCGAGTACATCAAAACGCGCGACAGCGAGCGCGACGCTCGTAATAGTACTGACCGCTAGTTTCAGGAAAGCAGCGACAAAACTTTATCAAAACTTGAGAAAAACTTTAAGTGAGTTTTAACTCCATTAGCGTATACTACATAGATGGAGACTTTGAAACAAAATTCAGACCAAGAACGCTCGACCACACCGCCGCAACCCAAGCCACGATACCGCGACGCGGTCTATTTAATTGTCATCGCTCTGCTCATTGCGCTCAGTGGGCAGTTTTACTATACCTATCATTACAAACCGGCAGCAGAACGAGACATTAGGATTTACTATAATCACGACATCGCAGCCAACCAAGAAATTACTAAAATGATCCAAGATGCGGATCAGTTTGTGTATTTCGCCATTTACACTTTCACGCGCGAGGACATTCGTGATGCCCTCTTGGCCGCCAAATACCGAGGCTTAGAAGTGCGTGGCATTGTAGACAAAAAACAATCTTTCGGCTTGGAGTCACAAGAAAAAATTATTAAAGAGTTGCAAAATGCCGGCGTGGACATAGTATTCAATAATCACAGCTATATTATGCACTTAAAAACCGCAGTAACAGAAAAAGGTTATGTGACTGGTTCATACAATTGGACAGCTTCAGCAACAGACAGCAACGACGAAATCTTAGAAGTCGGCTATGACGAAGATGTGCGCAAGCAATATCAAAAAACTTTGGAGAAGATTATAAACAAATATGAGGTGCTTGAATCAACGCAGGAACCAGCACAAAATGAACAACCTGCACAACAACAATAAACAGATATCAACACAAATTTTTTAACTTTAGTATGATATACTTAATGTATGAATG